>JAYTPA010000262.1:0-9508 GCA_043747495.1 Bdellovibrio sp. | reverse complement strand
GAGTGTGGTATTCCAGAATTAGAAAAAAAAGATACCAAAATTTCTGTTAAGTTTTATTTAACAGCGATCTTGTTTATTCTTTTCGATATTGAAATTATTTTTATGTACCCGTGGGCTGTGCATTTTAAAGAATTTATTGCAGCAGGCGCAGGACCATTTGTGTTTATTTCAATGGGTGTGTTCTTAGCGATATTTATTTTTGGTTTGTGGTGGGAAATAAAATCTAAAGCATTGGAATGGGACTAAATTATGATCGACATGGGAAGCGCTCCTTTAGAAATAACAATAAATTTTATTAAAACAATTCTTGTTTTTTTAATGATGGTTCAATTGGTTCCTATTTTAGTTTGGGTTGAGCGTCGTGGTTCTGCTTTTATTCAGAATCGCTTTGGACCAAACCGGGTTGGGCCCTTGGGCTTAGTGCAGCTATTGGCTGATGCAGTTAAATTTTTAACTAAAGAAGATTTCGTTCCAGACAAAGGGAACAAATTTTTATTTTATGCAGCCCCAGTTTTTGCATTAATTCCTGCAGCTATCGCATACATGGCTATTCCGATGAGCACGCCTTTGATCGTCGGCGATTCAAAATTTTTAATTCAAGGTTTTGAAATTAACGTTGGTATTGTTTTTATTTTAGGAATTTCATCTTTAGCGGCTTACACAATTTTAATGGCTGGCTGGGGATCGGGCAGCAAATTTTCTTTAATGGGAGCTATGCGCGCTTCAGCTCAGATTATTTCTTATGAATTGGCTTTAGGATTATCAATTGTCGGTGTGATCATGACTTACGGGACATTTAATCTTTCTGAAATGATTATGGCTCAGCAAGGACCCTTAACTTTCAATGCGCTAGGATCAACAACAGTTTTTAGTTTTTTACCGAACTGGGGAATTTTTTATCAGCCATTAGGCGCTTTGATATTTTTCGCAGCCGCATTTGCTGAATCAAACCGATTACCTTTCGATTTAGCTGAAGGCGAAGCTGAATTAGTTGCGGGATTTCACACTGAATACGGCGGCTTTAAAATGTTGATGTTCTTCATTGGTGAATACGGCCACATGATGATCGCATCTGGATTGATGGCGACATTCTTTTTTGGTGGTTACGGCATTCCTTACGTCAGCGTTACAGAAATGTATCAACATCTTCTTGGGTTAACTGGCGATGCGGGATTTGCAAATATTTTAAATACACTTGTTCACTTTCTTTCTTACAACGTTAAATTCATTTTATTTTTATGGTTTTTTATTCATGTTCGTTGGACGTTGCCACGATTTAGATACGATCAATTAATGGATTTAGGATGGAAGACAATGCTTCCGTGGGCATTAGCAAACACAATACTGACTGCAATCGCTATTTTTGTAGCGGCGCAGTTTGCTTTATAAGGTAGGCACAAATGACAGATGCATTTTTATTTTGGTTTTTAGCTTTGGTTACAATTATATCCGGATTATCTGTGATCTTAATGTCTAATCCGATTTACAGCGCACTATCGCTAGCGATGACAATGGTTGGAGTATCAGCATTGTTTGTTACATTAAACGCGTACTTCTTGGCCGGCGTGCAATTAATTGTTTACGCTGGTGCCGTGATGGTTTTATTCGTCATGGTTTTAATGCTTTTCGATTTAAAACATGAAATTCAAGCATTTACTCGTGGTAAAATTTCTGGAGCTTTAAAAATTGGATCTGTGGGAATTTTAGCAGGTTTAATTGTAGGCGCAGTCACCCTGGGCACACAAATTATTAAAAAACCAGAAGTTGCAGCCGAAGCAGCCAACCAAACCGTAACTCTTGATTCAACTAGAGCATTAGCAGAAAATTTATTTTTAAAAAATGTATTTGGTTTTGAAGCCTTAGGCGTTGTTCTTTTGGTCATCGCAATAGGGACAGTGGCTTTATCTCGCAGCAAAGGTGGAACACATGCAAGAGACTAACTTTTTATTAAATATAGGCTTAGAGCATTATTTAATCTTATCGGCGATTTTATTTTCAATGGGAATGGCCGGTGTTCTTTTAAGGCGTAATTTAATCGTTATTTTAATGTCAGTTGAATTAATGTTAAACGCGGTCAACATTAGTTTCGTCGCTTTTTCAAAATACAATTCAAACGTTGAAGGCCAAGTTATGGTTTTCTTTGTGATGACCATTGCTGCCGCAGAAGCCGCTGTGGGTTTAGCATTAGCTGTGTCTATCTTTAAACGATTTAAAGAAGTTAACATTAGATTTTTTGAGCACTTGAAGGGATAATCATGAGTCACGAAATTTTAATTGCGATTTTACTTTTAAGTCCTCTTGTCGGTTTTTTATTAAACGGGACAAGATTCAGATCAACAAATTATATTTTAGCCGGAAGCATTGCCACGGGAGCCGTATTTGTTTCTTTCATTTGTTCTGTTTTATTAATGTTTCAGTTGATTGATTCACCTGTTGAATCAAGAAGATTAGGCGTTAGTTTTTTTGAATGGATATCAGTTGGCTCTTTTAAAGTGAATGCAGGCTTTGTTGTTGATCAAATCAGTTCAATCATGATTTTGATTATCACTGGTATCGGGTCATTAATTCATTTATTTTCTATTGGTTACATGCACCACGATAAAGGTGTTACAAAATACTTTGCCTATTTAAATTTATTTATTTTTAACATGTTAATATTAGTTCTCGGTGACTCACTATTAACAATGTTTGTTGGCTGGGAGGGCGTTGGTCTTTGCAGTTATTTACTGATTGGTTTTTGGTTCAATGATTCTCAGAAAGCAGCAGCCGGAATGAAAGCTTTCATCACCAACAGAATTGGTGATGCAGCATTTATTATCGGAATGTTTGTTTTATTTTTCTCTTTCGGGACTTTAAATATTGCTGAATTAAATTTATTAGCACCCACAGTTGTTGAAGCCAGCTGGTTAGGTGCTGCGACTTTAGGAACGTTGATGTTATTTATCGGCGCAACTGGCAAATCAGCACAGGTCCCTTTATATGTATGGCTACCTGATGCGATGGCGGGCCCAACACCAGTGTCGGCATTAATCCATGCGGCAACAATGGTGACAGCAGGCGTGTACATGATTGTGCGATTAAACCCAATGTTTGTAGCTGCACCAAATACAATGATGGTTGTCGCCATTATCGGCGCTGTGACTGCAGTTCTTGCGGCAACAATTGGCCTTACACAATTTGATATTAAAAAAATATTAGCTTATTCAACCGTTTCACAACTTGGATATATGTTTTTAGCAGTTGGAGTGGGCGCTTTTGGTGCGGGGATGTTTCATTTAATGACCCATGCTTTTTTCAAAGCGTTGATGTTCTTAGGATCAGGCAGCGTGATCCACGCTATGCACGAAGAACAAGATGTTCGAAAAATGGGTGGACTAAAAAAATATATGCCAATTACTCATTGGACATTTGTTATGGGTTGGCTAGCGATCATTGGATTTCCACTATTTTCAGGCTTCTTTTCTAAAGATGAAATTTTATGGAAAGCTTTTTCATCACCAAGAGGACATATTCTATTTTGGGTTGCGGGTGTTATCGGCGCAATATTGACTGCGTTTTATATGACAAGACTTATGACATTAACTTTTTGGGGATCATCACGAGTCAGCAAAGATGTTCATCCTCATGAAAGCCCTATTTCAATGACGCTACCTTTAATTGTTTTAGGAATTTTATCAGTTATTGGTGGATTCATCGGTGTTCCACATCTAATTGGTGAATACCTAGGTCATATTCCAAATGTTTGGGAAAACTGGCTTGCGCCCCTAATTAAGACATTACCTGAAACGGCCGCTCCCCACGGGGCCACTGAAGAATGGGCTTTAATGGGCACTTCGGTTTCACTCGCTTTAATTTCTGCGATTACAGCATTTAGAATTTACTCAAATAACTACCCGAACAAAGATGCTGCGAACGAAAAAATAGCTCGCGTCCTTAGGCCTGTGTATAGAACTATCGATAATAAATACTATGTTGATGAAGCTTACTTTGGTGGAATAATTAATCCACTCATTAAACAAAGTAAAAATTTGTGGCTTCATGTCGATGTTAATTTTATCGACCGTATGACTTACTGGGCATCAGATATAACCCGTGGTGCGGGATCTTTAATGCGATCATTTCAAAATGGTAACTTGCAACAATACGCCATGTACATTGGCCTAGGTGTCGTTGTTATCTTAACTTATGTGTTGATGGGGTAGTTATGATATTGTCGATTTTATTATTTTTACCAATTGTATTTGCAGTGATAATTTCTTTTTGGCCACAAAAATCCACAATCAGACATTTGGCTTTGGGCTTTTCAGTTCTTGAATTTTTAGCTTCACTAACGCTTTTACAAAGATTTGATAGTTCTTCTTCAGCTTTACAAATGACTGAAAAATATTCTTGGATAGAACGCTTTGGTATTTCATATTTCATCGGTGTCGACGGAATATCTTTGATGCTTGTATTATTAACCACATTTTTAACACCGATTATTATTTTAGGCTCATGGAAAGCCATCGAAGAAAGAGTAAAAGAATTTTTAATATGTTTGTTTGTATTACAAACAGCCATGATGGGTTCCTTCTTAGCAATGGATGCTATTTTGTTTTACGTGTTTTGGGAACTTTCACTTATTCCGATGTATTTTATGGTGGGAATCTGGGGAGGAGCACGCAGAATTTATGCAACACTCAAATTTTTTATTTACACAATGGCCGGCTCTGTTTTGATGTTATTAGCAATTATCTTTCTGATGCGACTAACTCCAGAAGTCACTGGTGGAAACATGAGTGCCAGTATTCTTGATTTTTACAAATTGAAAATTCCTTTTATTGCGGGCGAATTTTTCACAGCTCAAACTGTATTATTTTTTGCATTTGCTTTGGCTTTTGCCATTAAAACTCCTTTGTTTCCCGTGCACACTTGGTTGCCAGATGCTCACGTTGAAGCGCCAACACCTGGATCAGTTGTTTTAGCTGGTGTTATGTTGAAGATGGGAACGTACTGTTATTTACGTTGGGTCATTCCACTTTTTCCAGAAGCCTCTGAACACTACGCTTGGATTTTTATTGCACTTGGGGTGATTGGAATTGTTTACGGCGCCCTAGTTGCTATGATTCAACCTGATATCAAAAAGCTTGTTGCCTATTCATCGGTTTCACACATGGGCTACATTATTCTAGGAATATTTGTGATGAATCAATACGGCGTTAATGGTGCTTTATACCAAATGCTGAACCACGGTATTTCAACAGGCGCTTTGTTCTTATTGATCGGCATGATCTATGAAAGAACACATTCAAGAGACATTGTTAAATACGGAGGCCTTGCTTCAGCGATGCCGATATACACAATTATTTTTGTTATTGTCACGATGTCTTCCATTGCAGTTCCAATGACAAATGGTTTTATTGGTGAATTTTTAATTCTTATGGGAGCTTTTCAACATTCAATTGTGACGGCTTCCGTTGCAGTGACTGGTGTAGTTTTAGGCGCTGCGTACATGTTGTGGATGGTTAAACGAGTTTTCTTCGGACCTAAAGGTGAAATTGTTTTAGAATCTGAAAAAGATAAATCTCATGCATTACATGATCTGAGTGTTCGCGAATGGGCTGTTATGGTGCCGATACTTGTTATGATTTTTTGGATGGGATTATTTCCAAATCATTTTATGGATTATTCAAAAACAAGTGTTAATCATTTATTAGCCAATAAAAACAATTATACACTAGAGGTAAAGTAAGATGAATATTACAGTCGGTATTACAGATATATTACTCACATCTCCTCTGATCGCACTTTTTTTATTTAGTTTAATTCCACTAACAATTAAAGTATTACGCGGAAACAAAGAACAAAACCCAGCGGCCACATTAATTATTGCTTTAATTGGTTTGGCTGTAACAGCTGGTCTAATGGTTATTTTCAGCGGATCAGATAAGACAGCTTTTAATAATCAGCTTTTATTCGATGGACTTACACAATGGGCAAGTCTTATTGCAATCATGGCAGCTGCTGGTGGGATGGTGATGATGTATGAAAATCCATCAACACTGGGTAAGCAGTTTTCTGAATTAATATTCTTAGCCATGAGTTCTGTCTTAGGGATGATAATTCTAGTGGCTGCAGTTAACTTATTAACGGTATTTATTGGTTTAGAATTAATGTCGCTGTCGCTTTATTTAATGATTGCAATGTCTCATGAACAAAAACTATCAAAAGAAGCTGCAATTAAATATTTTATCTTGGGTTCATTTGCTTCTGCTATATTTTTATATGGAGTTTCATTCGTTTTCGGTAGCACGGGCAGTGTTAACATTACGGACTTCATGCAAAGCGCAGCTACACTTGTTAAAACCAGCAAAATATTTTTATTCGGAATAGTTTTTGTGATTTTAGGCTACTGTTTTAAAATTTCGATTGCTCCGTTTCATGCTTGGACACCTGATGTTTACCAAGGAGCGCCAACTCCGATCACATCATTTATGGCGACTGCAGTTAAAGTTGTTTCATTTGCTGCATTTATGCGCGTGATTGCAACACAACCTTTATTAGGCTCACAAAACTTGTTCGATGTTATGCAGTGGTTAGCAGTCATCACAATGACTGTTGGTAACGTAGCAGCCATCATGCAATCTAACTTAAAAAGAATGTTAGCCTATTCATCGATTTCACACTCTGGATATTTACTAGTTGGCGTGATTACAGCGGGGATCAGTCAGAATTCAGCATATAGCGCGACAAGTGTTCTTATTTATTTATTCACATACAGTTTAATGACAATGGGCGCTTTTGCCATTATCAGCTTGATGGAAAAATCTGAAACATCAATTATCAACACAGATGATTTAGCAGGTTTTTCAAAAAACCAACCAGTACTAGCATTAGGCCTTTCGATTTGTTTGTTATCGATGGCAGGACTTCCACCAACATTAGGATTTTTTGGTAAGTTTTATTTATTCAGCGCAGCTGTTAGTGAAGGTTTAATCTGGCTTGCATTATGGGGAGTCATCAATTCTGTAATCAGCGTGTATTATTACTTAAGACCAATCGTTGTTATGTACATGAGACCAGGCGACGCCGATGTGGCAGATCACTCATGGCATGCAACGACATTTTTAGCGGCGTTATCAGCGTTATTAATTTTAATTGTTGGTATTTTCTCAGGACCGTTATTCGAGATGATCGAAAAAAGTCTAAGCTAATAGCTTAGACTTCTAATGGATTGAGCATTTTCTTCAAAGTTTCTACTTCGATTTGAATTCGCTCTTTTTCATCTTTATTAAGATCGATGTAACATTTTGTAAAACTAGTTTCGATAAGATTAACTTTATCTTCATCAGTTCCATCCATATTTTTTAATTCAGATATTTCAGCTTTCAAACTTTCGTTGATTGTAACATGATCTGCCGAAACTTTTTTAGTGGCGCGGTAAAGTTGGATATCAAAATAAAGCTCTTTTGTTGAAGCATCACAATATTCAAGATATCCATCAGCTAAAGCATTGCTTGCAAAAACCATTAATAACGTAGACATGATAACAGCCGCTTTTTTCATAAATATCTCCTGTAAGTTATTTATTTAAAATTGCAATTCACAAGCCACTTAAAGCTGACATGTAATTGAATACAGACAGGAAACAGGGACATAGGGCTAACACCATACGTGTTTTGTCAGGCGATTCTCATAATGAGACAATTATGAATACTAAACAAACCTCAAAGCATTAAGCCCAGATTTAAACCCGACTAATAAGATTTTCTCTAATATTTTTGGATTTAATGAAAAATGATCCGCAAAAAACATTTCATAGTTTTGCGGGCGGGGAGAAATATAAATATAATCGACATCTTTTTTCAAATTTAAGTTCACTTCGACTGATTTAAGAATTTTTGCTGATAAATCAGAACTTAAGCCTTCTTCTTTACAGATTTTTTTAAGATCGGTGTAGAGATCTCTTTTTTGATTTTGATATTGAATGTGTCTTGCGACCTTTTGTTCTAAAACTTGATACAAAGCCTGGTTTACAATCGCGGGGATTCCGTATTTATGCAGAGATCCCATTTCTTTTGAATAATGATAAGGCTGCATAGAATAAGAAGCGATGACTAAATCAGCCCCATGATCGCTGGCGACGTGCGTACTTAAAGTGTCACGAATTTCCCCATCGTAAAGATAAACTTCTTTTCCTTCTGGTGTAACGACCGGATAAGGGGCAAAAACCGGGGGTAAAGCTACCGAGGCCGCAACAGCTTCAGAGATTTTTGAAGAACCTAAATACATGATTGATGAATCTTTTGAGTTTTCTAAATAATTACCGAAAATGACTTTTCGGGAATGGTTTAGTTCTGTGGCCACTATATATAGTTCTACCCCAAGCCTTGAAAACTCATTTTCGTCTAAAACATAACGGCGCACGTATCTTTCAATTCCGTGCGTATTAAAAAAGCCATTAAGCTTAAAGCCTTTTTTTATGAAAAGCTCAAGCCCACCTGATAAAATTGATTTTTGTAAAAGCGTTTCAGGCAAAAAACTCAGGATTCTTTTGCCGTTTAAATTAAATATGTGACGATATCCGATGGGTTTAATGCGATCTTCTTCTTTGAGTTGATAAAAAGGGGCAGCGCCCACACCAACCTGAAACGCAGTAATCAACGACTCAAGTGATCGTCCAGAGGCTAAAACCGAACTTACGAAAGCCCCAGCACTAGACCCCACATAAAGACTGATCTTTTTCTTGTTATCTTGGCGTTGATTCGTAATTTGTACGGACTCTTTTGTTCCACCCACGAATTCAAATCCCTTTTCTTTAAGGGCTAAGCAGACTCCGATATGGTAAGCAGCAGCCTTGATGCCTCCACCACTTAGAACCAGAGCAATTTTCTTTTTATTGTGAATATTCACCTGCATAGCCTGATCTAAACATGCTTTATCTGCTGTGTAAACCGATTGAGCTGTGAATAGCCACCGAAAATGTGCACAAATTAAGCTTAAAAGGATGATGATTAAACATGAATAGGTGACTATCCAAGCCAAAGGTCTTGATTGTATAAGATATTTGACAGGGCCAAAGACCATGCTAGTCTTGAGTAGTCATCTGGGGGGTATATAAATGTGGTTGTCTTTAACTGAGTATTCATTAAAACACCATGTTAGTATCTCGACTTTAAGACGTAAGATTAAAGCAGACGACATACAGTACAAATTGGACGACGGAAAATACTACATATTTGACAAGTCTGCGCCGCCGCATCGCCCCTCCCTAAGTAGCGAAAGCAGTGAAGCAGCAGACAAAGCAAATAAAGAAGCTCAGAAGTCCAATTCAACCGGCAAAACAGAAATCATGCAAAAGCCTGAAGGTGAGTCAGTAATCACAGCAGCTAACCGTTTATTAGCTGATTTGAAAAAAGCTTACACCCAGGTTTTACATGAAAAAGAAGAACAGATTATTTATCTTAAAGAAGAGATTTCTGATCTTAAAACACTTGTGAAAATTCTTGAATCTCACAATCAAAGAAAT
>JAYTPA010000261.1:0-1616 GCA_043747495.1 Bdellovibrio sp. | reverse complement strand
TTACGGTAAAGATTGGACGACTTATTTTGATATCCAAGCATCGGCTGTTTTATTTCCTGAATCCACAGAAGATGTTGTTAAAATCGTTCACTGGGCACGTAAAAATAAAATAGCCTTAGTCCCTTCAGGCGGACGAACAGGGCTTAGCGGCGCTGCTTGTGCAACCCAAGGTGAAGTCATTGTTAGTTTTGAAAAAATGAATCACTTTTTAGAATTTAATGAAACTGATTCGACAGTTCGAATTGAACCTGGTGTGATCACCGAAGAATTACAAAATTATGCAAAATCTAAAGGTCTTTATTACCCCGTTGATTTTGCAGCCCGAGGCAGTTCGCAAATGGGTGGCAATATCGCAACTAATGCTGGCGGAATCAAAGTTGTTCGTTATGGTTTAACACGTGACTGGGTTGCAGGACTAAAAGTAGTCACTGGCACTGGTGAAGTTTTAGAATTAAATAACGGCCTTGTCAAAAATGCCACGGGTTTAGATTTACGACACTTATTTATCGGTAGCGAAGGCATCTTGGGTTTTATCACTGAAGCTCTCATTAAATTACCACCGCCACCGCCGCCTTTAAAAGTCATTGTTCTTGCTTTGGATCAGATGTCATCGGTGATGAAAGTTTTCTCTCATTTTAAAAAGAAATGTCAATTGCAAGCCTATGAAATGTTTTCTGAAAAAGCTTTAACAAAAGTTATTGCATCAACTGGATTACCCCGCCCCTTTGAAACTGTCGCTGAATTTTATGTGGTTTGCGAAGTTGAAACACCAACTGCTGAAGCTGAAGAATCAATTATGTCAGTTTTTGAAAGTTGTTTAGAACAAGGCCTTGTTGTTGACGGTGTGGTTTCACAATCTGAACAGCAAGCCAAAACTTTTTGGCGTTACCGTGAAGATATCAGTGAAGCTTTATCAAAATATTCACCTTATAAAAACGATATCTCGGTCGCGATTTCAAAGGTTCCTGATTTTATGACTGATTTAGATCAAGTCTTTTCTAAAGCTTATCCTGATTGGGAAGTCATCTGGTTTGGTCACATCGGTGACGGCAATTTGCATATTAATATTTTACGCCCAGAAGGCATGACTAAAGAAAAATTCGTTCAAGAATGTCGAGCCGTCGATACACATGTTTTTGAAGCGGTTAAAAAACAATTAGGAAGTATTTCGGCTGAACATGGCGTAGGACTCACTAAAAAATCTTTTTTGAATTACACCCGATCTGAAGCTGAAATTCAGTACATGCGACAAATTAAAAAAGTGTTCGATCCAGATAATATCATTAACCCTGGAAAAGTTGTTTAAAAAAAATAACTAAAATACTTTTCTAGTCTTTATGCTTTTGTTGGATTTTTGGATTTTTTCGATCAATTCAGCATCTGCCATATTCGCTTTATCCATTTCAAGATCCACAACTAAATAACCTATGTGACTATCTGTCGATAAATACTGAGCCTGAATATTTGCGCCAGCTTGCGAAATATAACCATTGATTTCACCTAAAACACCGGGTTCGTTACGATGCACGTTCATAACCCGTGTCACATTATTTTTTTGGCTTAATTCAACTTGTGGAAATTGCACAGCACCAGCTGTTGTACCTGTGATTAAAAAT
>JAYTPA010000260.1:0-8793 GCA_043747495.1 Bdellovibrio sp. | reverse complement strand
TCATTTTCAATTGTTGATGTGTTTAATCAAGTTCTTTTAACTTTATCGCCACAAGCTGCCAAAAAATCTATTCACATCAATTACGAAATTGATCCAGCTGTTCCCTCAGAAATCACAGCAGATTCTGAAAGACTTTCCCAAGTTCTTTTTAATTTAGTTGGTAATTCGATTAAATTTACTCAAATAGGTAGTATTGTTCTGCGTGCTAAAGTGAACCAAAAAACAGAAGCCAATTGCTCGATTATGTTTTCAGTTCAGGATACAGGTATCGGACTTTCTGACGAACAAAAGAAAGATCTTTTTAAGCCTTTTACACAGCTTAAAAAAACTGGAACCACTGGCGAACCAGGTACTGGGCTTGGTTTATCAATAAGTCAAAGTATCGTTGAGGCGATGAATGGAAAAATTGAAGTTTCTAGTCAACTTGGTCAAGGGAGTCAGTTTTCTTTTGAACTAAAATTTAATGAATTTTCTAAACAGCCTTTGAATCATACGCCAACATTCAGAGCTTCTGGTATTGAAAATGAAATTTTAACAATACTTCCAATTGATGTCAGCCATCGTCTAGTCGCCTTAGTTGCTGAAGATAACCCAACCAATCAAATCGTAGCACAATCATTACTTGAAAGACTGGGTATTGAATCGGTTGTTGTTTCAAATGGAGAAGAAGTCATCACGGCCCTGACTGAAGATCATCGTTTCGATTTTATTTTGATGGATTGCCAAATGCCATTACTGGATGGCTTCGAGACAACACGTATTCTTCGTCGAAAAGGAAATATGATTCCAATTATTGCTTTAACTGCTAATGCTTTTGAAGATGATGAAAAGCGTTGCCTAAATGCAGGGATGGACAGTTTTGTATCTAAACCAGTTGATTTTTTCGTATTAAGAGAAGTTATTGCAAAAGCCTTACTAGCAGATTCGAAGCCTTTGTTTATTGATAAAAAAACTCTTGAAAAATTAAGACAAGCCATCGGCATTGATAATCAAAAAAAAGTTGTTCACAGTTTTCTGAACTCAATGGATAGTTTCGAATCAGAAATCCGTAAAGCTTCAGAAAGTAAGGATATCATAAAGTTAAATAGATTGGGACATAAACTAAAAGGATCGTCTAAAACAGTTGGTGCGACCTGCTTATCAGAAACAAGCGAAAGTTTAGAAAATTCCACAGATGTTAAAATAGCCATTTCAATCTGTGATTTGATTATAAAAAATATTAAAGAAACCTCACATGAGTTAAAAAGCTATTCATAAATCCAAGGTATGCTCTGTAAGTACGGTATTTTTGTTTTAAGTCATTAATTTCTGTTGATCTGATCACTTAAGAAAGCTAAATAAAACCTATGAAAAAAGAAATCCTTAAAATGGTAGCTGGCTTTAGACGTTTCAGAGATCGCTTTTTTAGCGAACATAATTCTGTGTATGACCGTTTAGCAAGTTCAGGTCAAAGCCCAAAAACTTTGATGATCGCTTGCAGTGATTCACGTGTTGATCCCGCTAATTTATTTTCAACGTCTCCTGGTGAAGTTTTCGTTGTTCGAAATGTGGCAAACCTTGTTCCCCCTTTTGAATCAACTATGGGTTTTCACGGTGTCAGTGCAGCGATTGAATTTGCTGTTGTTAATCTAAAAGTTGAAAATATTGTTGTTCTAGGCCATCGTCAATGCGGCGGCATTCAATCTTTATTTCAGCCTGAAAATGTTATGCAAGGTGGATTCGTTTCACAGTGGATGTCAATTGCTAAGGAAGCGAAAGAGAAAGTTTTAATTAAACATCCCACCGCTGACTTATTAACTTTATGTAAAGAGTGTGAACAAGAATCAATTGCAATTTCATTACAAAATTTAAAATCATTTCCTTTTATTGAAGAAGCTATTTCTAAACGTGATATGCAAATTCATGGTATTTATTTTGACCTTGAACAAGGTCAGTTATGGTTCTACGACGATGCTATCGACAGTTTTAGTGAAATTGGTTATATTTAATTTTGATATTTAATTTCAGAATTATAAATTGATTTCTCGCCACAAAAATTAATGCAAATTGAATAACAAATAAATACCCAGAAAAACGAACTTATTCCAGATAAACTGATGGCTATAGCTATAGCAGTCCACTTAAATCGGGTCACACCACAAAACAAACCTACCGAACCCAGCAAGATACCAAAAATAGAAAGTTCACCCAGCATTTGTGATAACCAAAGACCAAGTCCCGTTCCTGCAACAACTAGTGGAACAAATTCTCCACCAAAAAAACCTAACGAAACACAAATTAAAGTGAATAGAAGTTTAAAAAAAACCTGATCAATATTCACATTTAAATTTAAATGTTGTGTGATCAAATCTGAACTTAAACTTTGCAAATATTGAAAATCTTTTTGAAATAAAATAATTGCTATTAAAAGACTTATTGCTATGGGTAAAACCTTAGCTTTACTGGATTTAAAAACTGTTTGTAGTCTTTCATGCGTTATTTTGTAAAACCGTGAAATAAACCCTAATAGCACACCTATCGTAATCACAAAAAATAATCGATTCCAGATATTGGTTGATTCTTGAATAGTCAGTTTAGGCAATAAGTGAATGAACGTTGAATCCGGTGTAAAATATAAATTTAAAGTTTCAACAGATAAAAAAGCCACCCAAGCTGTGACGACGGCCCATAATTTCTGGGCAAAATAAGTTCGATACATTTCAAAAATAAAAAACACAGCAATAAAAGGTTTTCCGATAGCGGTAGCAAAACCAGCGGCAGCTAATATAGGCGCCCAATATTGTAAGTTGAGTTTAAAAGCCGATGATAAACCAGTAGCCATCACAACAACTGCGCCTTCTCGGCCTACAGATGCCCCTACTAAGTGAGAAAAACCCGCTCCGACAAGTTGGTATAAAGTAGTAAATCGGTTCCAAAATACTGGGCGTTGATCTTGAGCCTCTGTAAGGTCGATGACTTTTTTAGGGAAGTAGAATGTTTTTTTAATTGTTACAAAAGTTATGATTAAAATGACTGGTAATACTAAAACCAATTCAGAATGTTGGCTGCGTAAAACATGTGTTAAATGTATCCAGTAAAAAAAAGTGTACGTTAAAACACCAATCATTGATCCTAAAAAAAGACTCAGAAATAAATTACGCGGATTCACGCTGATTAGTATTAATCAAAACCATCATATAACCAAACATAATCCAATAAATGCGATCAGCCATGCCACCTACTGATAAATGCATATGATATATGAATAAAACAGGAATCTGCGTCGCAATATAAATGGCCAAAATCTTTAAATTTTCATCACGACTACGTAATTTAGATAATGTTGCCAATATTAGACCTAAAAACCCTACAGCAACTAATATAAGAAATAACCAACCACCAATAACCCCAGCAGATATAAATAAATTATGTGGATCTTTGTTGGCATTATATTGGCCGACTTCAGATTCTGAAATTTCACCAAACTTTGATAACAACCCTGTTCCTAAAAACTGATTTTTTTCAAAGATTTCATAGCCTCTTTGAAATTCATCCAACCGTGAGGACACGCCATCTTGTGCTGCTCTATACCCAATAGCTGTTTGTCCTGTGACTACATTGGTGATGTAAGTTACAAACTGATTACCAAATAAAAGTGCCGCTATAACAATAGAAATGGCTAACGATGCTTTGATAAATTGTGTTGTTGCTTTGACAGCAGGAAATAATATCGCTGCTAAAAAATAACTAATAATGACTGCAAACAAGGCCGATCTTGTTCCTGTTAAAATAAGAATGAAAAATGCTGCAGCAAAACTCATTAGATCAAATATTTTTTGATGCGCATTTCTTTGAGCAATAAAAAAATGATAGATTAACATATGACAAGCCAACGTGGCACAAGTCACCATGTAGGGTATATGTTTAAAGATTCCAATAAAGCGCCCGCCCTTAAATGATGTATCGGGACTGATAAAAAATAAAATCAGACTGAGCCAACAAAAAATAAGACTGAATTTTAAAACTAGATTAATAAAAGTGTTGGCTGGCAAATGACGTGGGATTATTTGACCATAAAGAACAACTGTAAAACACGCTAGCGTGGCAGCGCCTAAACTCATGAGTGGTGGATTTGACGTGTCGGTTAAAAATATCTGAAAAACGGTTATACCTATTAATGAAATTAAAAATAATAAATTATAAACACGATAACTTTTATAGAATCTATACTGATGCAGTGAATTTTCTGAACTTCTAAAGATAAGAAATCCACCAATTAAAAGATTCAATAAGACATTCATAAATGGATGTAAGCCATATTGATAAATGTAAGGTCCCCACTGAAACGGAATTCCTGGAATAAATGCCAGTGATATTTTCGATTCGAAAATGAGACCGATCAAAAAATGCATTTTAGTCTGAATTTTTTTCGATTAATACACTTGTTAAAACGATAGTGGCCAGTAGCGAAATGATCGTAATTGATCTAGAAACATCATTTGAAATCCAAGGTTCTTTTCGTGGAACATAAACAAAATCATCTTGCGCTAATTTAAACGGTTTAACATCAGCTGACTTTTTCATCAGTTTTTCTAAATCAAGTTCATACACACCTTGCTGTGACGTATCTGTTTTTCGGACTAGTACTGACTCAAGATCAGCGTCTTCGGATCCACCAGCTAAAGTAATGAGTTTTAAAATATCTGTTTGTGGCGGAACGTAATAGATTCCTGGATTTTTAACAGCCCCTAACAACTGAACACCGATCAATGATTCTTTAGGTGACGAACGGTAGATATATTCAGCAGCGCGAGGTGGCTCTTTAACTTCGAAAAAACCTGTTTGTGCTTGGCCCATCTGACCCAACATAAATACAAACGTAAAACAGCTGATTTTTATTCTTTTAAATGCCATAAATACCTCAGTTCTTATTATGTCTGTCTTCTTGTTTGGGTCAATTGATCTAGACCTAAATCTGGATTATTGGATTTCAAACAGGACTTATAGCCAATAGACAGACATTTTTATAGTCTAGGTACATATGGAAACAAATCAAGTCCCTGAACATGAAAAAATATTTAACGAAATCTGTCACAAATTGAATGAATTGTCGCAAGACGAAGATTCAAAGAATTCAAGAGACCGTGTTATGCAATTAGATAAAATGCAAAATCAGCTTAAAAACTTTCAATTCGATTTAATGTCAAACCACGAGGACATGAAATTAAAAATCGAAGCTTTAGAGAGCATGACAACTTCAAATTCTGATTTAACTGAAAAAGTTAAAGAATTAACTGAAATGTTAAATCAAGAACGCAGTCATAATTCAAAATTATCAACTGATTTAGCCCGTTCATTAGATCTATCACTTAAATTACAACTCGAAATCCAAGAGATCAAAGCTCGCGCTATCCAAGCTCAGGCTGAAGATCGCAGAAATTATTTAGACAATTTTGAAAATGCACGTGTCAGCTATGCTAAAGAAAAAAATGCATTACTTGGTGCCAATGAAGACCTTTTAGCTGATTTAAAAGCTAAAGAAGAAATGATTAATACTCAGAATGAAAAAATAAATGAATTACAAAAAGGTATGACTGAATTTGAAATCACTTCACAAGAACAAGGTGAGACGATTCAGCATTTAATGACAGTGGCAGAAAATAAAATTGTCGAACTTAAATTGGGCTCTGATAAAATCAAAGCTGAATTGGACAATGCTCAAGGCCAACTTAAACAAAGCCTGACTCAAGCTGAAATCTATAAGCAAGAAAACTATGCTTTAAAAGATTACATCAATAAAATGGCCCACTTTCAGCAGCAAATTTTACAGGCCCAAAAAATTAATCCTTAACTAATTAACCCAGTTTATGAAGCAGCATTTTTAAATACTGCCCTTCTGGAAACTGAATCAAACTTGGGTGATCCCACCCAAGTCCGCCTTCACAAATAAGCTGTGCTTTTTTACCAGAACGCAAAATCGATTTACGGACAGCTGCTTTAAAGTCAGCGATACCTACAACACCTGAACATGTACAAGAGGCTACAACCCCTTTCGGATCAGCAATGCGAAAAGCTTGTTCATTTAATTTCATATAACCATGAAGACCTGACTCAATGTCTCTTTTATTTTTCACAAAGGCTGGTGGATCAGATACAACAATATGATATTCATTTTCCGGAAGACTGGATAAGTCTTTCACCACATCTAATTTTTTGACGATCACGTTGTCACAGTACTGTTTTAAATTTTGCTGAGCTTTGTTTAACGCTAAATCTGATACATCAACCAGTGTGACTTCAAAAGGAATATTTTTAGCTTTCAAATAAAAACCGATTTGTGCTGACCATTGCCCCATGTAACAACAAAGATCGATGATTTTAAGTGGTTTTTCTTTGGTCCACTTTTTAAGGCTAACAAAACCTTCAATACTTTGGATTAACAAGCGCATATTGTGTGTTTGATCTAAGAAAAAACCTGTTTTTTGGCCTTCGATCAAATCCACATTGAACAATAAAGATTTAGATTCCTGATTGATGGAACTTTTCATTACTGACGGAATTTGAATTTGTACATCATGAAGATCAATTTCATCAGGATTGTAAATTACAGTGGGTTGTAAGACTTCAAGACCTTCTAGCTTTCGAATATTCACATCGTTACGTTGTAACAAAATGGTCTGTTCCCATTTGATATCAGTTAAACCCTGTGAATTTAATGATTCAATTAATTTTTTAAAGATATCCTGTTCGTTTTTAAAAAGCTCGTTCACACCAAAAGTTAAAAACTGATAAGATAGCACTTGATAAGTTTTATGATTTTTTTGAAACACATAACGATCTAAAATTAAGCCAGGCAACTGATCAGCTTCAGAAAAACAAACCCGAAATGAATCTTCAAAACCAAGATGTAAGCGCTTTTCCCAAGCTGAATACAATCTTGAAACTAAAAAATCTGCAGATTGTATTTCAGTATCTTTGGTTTCAAAACTGATGGCCCTAAAGGCTATTAACGAGTGTGGATTGCCATACCCGCGCGCAATAAAATGGCCTTTGTAGTCTTGCACTTCAACGATTTCACCAGGATTAATATTTTTTGGGCTTTCCATGAGTTCATTTGAAAAAACCCAAGGATGTCTTGATCGTAATCGTTGATCTGCGCCTTTTTTTAATTTACAAACTTTCACGTGCTAGTCTTTCTGTTTTGCCATGCCACTGAGTACGTATTTTTCATCAACATTGCAATAGTTGTAGGACCTACTCCGCCAGGAACAGGTGTTTGAGCACTAAGCCAGTTAGCATCACCACTAGCCACATCGCCAACTAATGTATTATTCGACTTTCGGTGAATTCCTACATCAATTACGATGGCTCCTTTTTTAAAATCTTGCGGTTTAAAATATTCCGCTTTACCAATGGCTACGCAAACAATATCAAACTGTTTGATCTCAGACATCATGTCTTCTGATTTAGAATGAAATAAAGTCACTGTGGCATTTTGTTGAGTCAACAAATGTACAAGTGGTGTTCCCACGATCAGACTACGACCGATCACTGCTATTTTTTTTCCTTGAAGTGGCAACTTATAATAACTAAATATTTCAATAATTCCAGATGGCGTGCAGGGACTAACTAGTGATTCACCCACAACCATTGCACCAATATTAGTTTGAGTTAAACAATCAACATCTTTGGCTGGAGCGATCGATTCTAAGACTTCCCGCTCGTTCATCGTTTTAGGAAGCGGTAACTGCACAAGTATTCCGTCCACAGATTGATTTAAATTTAATTCTTTAATTTTTTGAATCAACTGATCTTGTGAAGTCGTTTGCGGTAGATTTATTAATTCAGATTTAAAACCTAGTTCATTGCAGGCTTTAGTTTTATGGCCAACATAAACTTGGCTTGCAGAATCATCACCGACTAAAATGACACTTAGACTTGGCATTGCGTAAGCTTTTTTTTCCCAGTCAGTGAGATCTTTTTTGATGTCTGCAAAAATTTTTTCGGCGACTGGTTTGCCTTTAAGTAGCACTTGCATAAGACCCCACTTTGTTGACTCTTCTAATCTACCAAATAAACTAAAGATTTCAATAGCTTACAATACACAGCACGATAACTCGTTTCTTGACCCGCTTAAAATTTTGCTTTAGATTAGCCGCTATTCATTAACAAGGGGTACACAGTGGCTGAAAAAGTTAAATTATCTAAAGATGGAAGCTCAATCGATTTCGTTCAGTCTGAAAACATTCCTACATCACTTAAAAAATTTCGCCATAGTCCTGAAATAGAAGGCTTCTACCGTTTCATTTTTGAAAATGATTTGCAAAAAGAAGCTTATGAAATTTTAGATCGTATAGTAACAGGTCGTAAAGCGGCTAAAAAAGCCCAAAAAACTGAAACGCAAAAACAAAATAAAATTGATGCTCTTGAAGTTAAAAAAGCTGCAGCTGCTAAAATTGAACCTAAAGCTGAATCTAAAATTGTAACTTCTAAAGTAGCCGCAAAGCCGGTAGTTAAAACAGCACCAAAAGCAGCAGCACCTGCAAAAACAGCTAAAGCAAAGCCAGCTGCTAAGCCTGCAGCCAAAGCAAAACCAGCTGCTAAAGCTGTGACTAAAAAAGCTAAAAAGTAATCTTAATAATCCGAAATCCGAAACTGATAGCCTTATCTAGATCAATTTAGCTAGATAAGGTCTTTGCAGAGCCTTCTTCACGGAGGCTTTATGCACACAAAAACTAAAATTAACAAAAATAAATCTGTATTTAATGAAAAGGGTCAAGGCTTGATCGAATATCTAATGTTAGTGGCACTCAT
>JAYTPA010000259.1:0-1846 GCA_043747495.1 Bdellovibrio sp. | reverse complement strand
ATTGATGAAAAAATTTGTCACCCGATAGTTTTAGGAAATCCAGAAGCTATTAAGCAAAAAGCCCAACAGTTTGACGTGGCCTTAGATGGTATTGAAATTTTAAATCCAGTTCAGCACGCTAAATTTAAAAATTACGTGAACGAACTTTACACTCGAAGACAACGTAAGGGTGTTAATACGACAGAAGCCGAAAGATTAATGAATGATCATAATTATTTTGCAGCGATGATGATCGATCAAGGTGACGCCGATGGCATGGTCAGTGGAGCCACGATTAATTACGCTGAAGCTGTTAAACCGATCCTTCACACTGTGGGTTTAGCTAAAGATCATGTGCCAGCTGGATTAAATATTCTCATTTCTGATAATAAATTATTATTTTTAACAGATACGACTGTGAATATTAATCCAACAGCTGAACAATTAGCACAAATTGCTATTCAAACAGCTTTTGTCGCTGAACATTTCGATCAAAAACCAAAAATAGCTATGCTGAGTTATTCTAATTTTAGCGGGGCTGACGGCACACCTGCAAAAATGAAACGAGCTGCTGAACTCGTTAAAAAAATGCGTCCTGATTTAGTTGTCGAAGGCGATATGCAAGCCGATACAGCGGTGAATTCAGAAATTAGAAACCGTATTTTTCCGTTTTCGCAATTAGGCGGAGATGCGAATATATTGGTTTTCCCTAATTTAGAAAGCGCAAATATTTCTTATAAACTTTTACAACAACTTGGAAAAGTTGAAGTCATAGGGCCTTTTTTATTAGGTGTCCGCAGAGCAGCCAATGTCTTACAACGAACAACAACAGAAGAAACAATTTTTAACACTGTTGTTTTAACAGCTCTTGAAGCGCAAATTATTCAAGATCGTAGGACGATAAAACATTGAGCGAATTAAGAATCAAAGACAAAGACAAAGTTATTGTTGTCGGTGTCGGATTAAAAACTGAGCCTTTAAGTGAAATCAAAGAAAATCTTTGTGAACTTGAAGAACTTGTCACTGCCGCTGGCGGTGAAGTGATCGCTTCTACTGTTCAGGTCCTACCGCAGTGGAATCCCAGCACGTTAATTGGCTCTGGAAAAGTCGCTGAAATTAAAGACTTGGCTGTTGAATCTAACGCTCAAGTTGTTGTGGTCGATCATCAACTATCAGGAATTCAAACAAGAAATTTACAAACTGAAATTCAAACCCGTATTATTGATCGGTCACAATTGATACTTGATATATTTGCTCAGCGGGCCCGAACTTACGAAGGCAAACTTCAAGTCGAATTGGCCCAGTTATTAGATCAAATGCCACGCATGATCGGCGCATGGAATGATTCTTTATCGCGATTAGGTGGCGGCATTGGTACACGCGGTCCAGGCGAAACAGCATTAGAAAATGATCGTAGACGTGCTAAAGAAAAAATTGCACTGATCAAAAAAAAGCTCGAAGAAGTTTCTTCACAAAGATCGCAACATAGACAATCTAGAAAAAGAAACGAAATCCCTAGCTTTGCTTTAATTGGTTATACAAATTCCGGAAAAAGTTCTCTTTTGAATCGCTTGACCGGAGCTCAAGTTTTAGCAAAAAACATGGTGTTTGCGACACTCGATCCCACAACAAGAAAAGTTTTTTTAGATGAAGGACCACCAGCTGTTGTCACTGACACTGTGGGATTTATTAGAAAACTACCACCACAATTAATTGAAGCTTTTAAAGCTACGCTCGAAGAGTCTGCCGAAGCAGACATTTTATTACATGTTGTGGATTTATCTTCACCTAATATGGAACGACAAATTGAAGTCGTTGAAGGCCTTATTAAAGAATTTAAATGGGATAGTAAAAAAATTATTCATGT
>JAYTPA010000258.1:0-4769 GCA_043747495.1 Bdellovibrio sp. | reverse complement strand
AAAAAGTTGGTCGTTTTTCAAATGGTAAGTAATATGAGTCTTTGCTGTACCCACCACTTTTTTAAGAGACATTAATTGCGGAGCTTTTTCGCTTTCGCCAAACTGCACTAATGTTTCATCAGCATAAGATTGGCTAAACGCTTTTTCAATATCAGCCAATTTCACATTTGGTGAAACTTTCATGTAAATACTTGATATAATTCCACGACGCGTTGGTAATAAGTGTGTCGTAAAAAATGGATTGATCACAGCACCTGTGAAAAATTCAACAGCTTCGATGATTTCAGGTAAATGCTGATGTTTACCAATTTTGTAAGGTAAACATTCGCCGTCAACTTCAGTGAATATTAAATTCTCAGAAGCCTTTTTGCCAGCACCTGTTGTTCCTGATTTTGCATCGATCACAATAGTATCTTTAAGAATAAGATTATTTTTTAATAAAGGAATCAGCGCCATCAAAACACTTGATGCGTAACAGCCTGGGTTAGCAATTAATGCGTTCGTAGAAGTATTAGGTTTTGCAAATGGAGCTAAACCGTAAGTGGCATTTTGCAAAAGTTCTTTTTGTGTGTGTTCAAACGCATACCAAGTTGGATAGTCATTTTTTTTCAAACGAAAAGCGCCCGATAAATCGATGACTTTTTTATTTTGTTTTAAAATTTGCGGAGCTAACTTTAATGAAACTTCCGCCGGTGTTGCTAAGAACACAACATCAGTTAAATTGTTCAATAAATCAGTCTCAGTAAGACATTGAACATTTTTAGCTTTTGGATTTTGTATATAATCAGTTAAAGAAAAACCAGTCGTTGCAAAACAGTGGGTTAATGCCACATGGGGATGCTTGAGAAGCTGTCTTGCAGTTTCTAAACCAGTGTAGCCTCGGGCGCCGACAACTGAAGTTTTGATAAGAGTTTTAGTTGAATAATTATGCATCATTAGTGCATAATTATGTACATAGATCGTACCTGTCAACAATATATTTCGTATAATCCTATTGACTGCATAATTATTCTGGTATTCATTAGGGCTTCAAATTAGTAAAAACAGCTTATTTAAGGAGATTTTAAGTATGGCTACACCCTCAAAAGATCAGTCGAAAAAAGTACTTTTAGTTTATTCAGGTGGTTTAGACACATCTATATGTATCCCATTAATGCGCCAAGAATATGGCTACACTGACGTTATTACAGTCACAGTTGATGTGGGCCAAGAAAAAGCTGACATTGCTCAAGCTGCTGAAAAAGCTAAAGTCATGGGCACGGAACACTATACAGTGGATGCAAAAGAAGAATTCGTAAAAGATTATTGTTTTAAAGCTGTGCAAGCGAACGGTGATTATCAGGGTTACCCGATGTCGACATCGATTGCTAGACCGCTGATTGCAGCAAAAGCTGTAGAAGTCGCTCAAAAATTAGGTGTTACGCATTTTGCTCATGGTTGCACTGGTAAAGGGAATGATCAGTTCCGAATTGAATTTGGAATCAGAGCTTTAATGGGTGGTGATGTTACAATTCACGCACCGATTCGTGAACGTAATATGACAAGATCTTGGGAAATCGAATACGCCAAGAAAAATAATGTGCCTATACAGCAGTCTTTAGAAAAAATCTGGAGTATCGATGAAAATCTTTGGGGCCGGTCAATCGAGGGCGGTCGTCTTGAAGAGCCAGACTTTGCTCCGCCAGAAGAAATTTTTGTTTGGACGAAGTCTTTAGAAAAAGCTCAAAACGAAGCTGAAGAAATCACATTACTATTTAAAAACGGCGTACCAACAGCTATCAACGGACAAGTTTATTCACCAGCGCAGATGGTGATTAAAATGAATGAAATTGCAGGAAAGCACGGTATCGGTCGTATTGATATTATGGAAGATCGTATGATGGGTCTTAAAGTTCGTGAAAATTACGAGTGCCCAGCGGCGACGATTATTTTAAAAGCGCATAAAGCTTTAGAAAATTTAGTTCTTACCCGTGATGAAATCAGATTTAAATCAACGATTGATCTTGAATGGAGCAAATTAGCCTACGAAGGTCTTTGGTGGGATCCGTTCAAATCTGATCTAGAAGCTTTCATTGAAAATACGCAAACACGCGTTAACGGCACTGTGAAAATGAAACTTTACAAAGGGAACACAACAATTATTGGTAGAACATCACCGTGGGCGTTGTATTCTGAAGATTTGGCTAGCTTTGATACAACAACATTTATTCAAAGTGAAAGCACTGGTGCTGTTAAAAACTTTGGCTTACAACCAAGAATGTTTTTTAGCCTTAAAGACAAACTTCAAAAGGAATTATAAGTCATGAAATTGTGGGGCGGTTTATTTCAAGAAGAAACACACAAAGAAGTTGAAATATTCTCATCTTCTTTAGAAGTTGATTCAAGACTTTGGGAAGTCGATATCTTGGGATCAATCGCTCATGCCAATATGTTAGGATCAATCGGGGTTTTGTCGCAGACAGAATCCACGCAAATTGTGCAAGCTTTGCAAACCCTGCACGAAGAATTTAAATCTCATAAAATTCAAATCGATCCAACGTCAGAAGATATTCATTCTGACATTGAAAAAAAACTATATGCCAAACTAGGCGTTGTCGCTGGAAAACTGCACACAGCGCGCAGTCGTAATGATCAAGTGGCCACTGATACCCGAATGTATTTATCATTTGAAATCACACAATTAATAACAACATTAAAAGAACTGCAAAAATATTTTGTGAAAACCGCAGAAAAGCACACTGAATCAGTGCTGCCAGGGTTGACACACATGCAACATGCACAACCTGTAAGTTTAGCCCATCATTTGATGGCGTATTTTTGGATGTTTCAGCGCGACTGCGAAAGACTATTGGAAACACAAAAGCGTGTGCTGACTTTGCCACTGGGTTCAGCTGCTTTAGCAGGAACGGGGTTTCCATTAGACCGAAATCATGTAGCTAAAGAATTACAATTCAATTCAGTCAGTGAAAATTCTTTAGATGCAGTTTCTGATCGGGATTACTTGGTTGAATTTTTATCAGATGCTTCAATAATCATGATGCATTTATCACGAATCAGCGAAGAGCTTGTTTTGTGGTCGATGCCGGAATTTAAATTTGTGGAATTATCAGATAAAGTCACCACAGGCAGTAGTATTATGCCGCAGAAAAAAAATCCTGATGTGGCTGAACTTATTCGCGGCAAAGTGGGCCGGGTGAACGGGGCTTTAATGGGTGCACTGACATTACTGAAAGCACTACCCTTAGCTTACAATCGTGATCTACAAGAAGATAAATTTCATTTATTTACAGGACTTGATACGGTGAAATCCTGTTCACGTTTAATGTTAGTTATGCTTGAAGAAGCCAACTGGAAAACAGATAACATGGAAAGATCTTTGGCCGGTGATTTTTCAAATGCCACTGATTTAGCTGATGATTTAGTTAAAAAGGGAATTCCATTTCGCGAAGCCCACGAAGTCATTGGAAAAGTTGTTCATTTTTGTACAACCAACAAAATTTATTTAGAAAATATATCGCTGTCACAATTACAAAGTATTCATTCGTCGTTTGATGAAAAAAGCCTTAACGTACTGCCACATAAAACTGTCATGAAAGCCCGGATTTCAGCTGGTGGGACAGGACCTACTGCAGTTGTTAAACAAATTCAGCAGGCCAAACAATTACTGACTTAAGACTTTAATAATATCGATATCTGGTGGCTGGGCTACGCCCACATTAGGGAGCGGTCCATTTGATAATTCAGATAATGAATAATCCATTTTCACATCGTATCTGCGATCAATTTGAAATCTAAGCCATTTTAAAGCCTGATGCCATTTTAATTTTGTAGCATCGTCACTACACGTTGCTAATTCACTGGCGACCGTTGCACCCCAACGTAATTCAGGGCAGTGATAGGGTGAAAAACTCATTTCAAATAATCGTTTGCGGGCCTGTTCAAGATTAATTTTTACAGACTGAGATTTTGAATTCATGTAAGTGATCTGACAAGCTTCAGCCGTTGTTAGATAAGCATTTAGCATGTCTGATTTAATATTTTCGCCACTGTAATCAACTTGTGGATTTCCTGAAGAGTATTTATTTAAAATATCAGAGGCTGTGTCTTTTAATTCTTTAAACGAAGTTTTAAGTCTTGCATCCCGTGAAGGCGTTGAAAATTCTTCCCATTCACCAGAGGTTCCGTAAATATTCACAGGTAAGCGGTCGATGTGGGATTTTAAATGAACTTTAGCAGTCACAGCCGCATTCACAGAATCGATACGATCTTGTACGCTTTGGCAAAGATCAGCGGTTAAAGATTTCATTTCAGTCATTGGGTTAATTTTATAATCACCAGTCGACATCGCAATACGAACGTATTCGTAGTAGGGATAATTTTGACCATTGTAGGTAAACGGACCATTTTGCCAATCAGGGCGTGGTATTAAATCAGTTCCAAAATACTGCATTGGACTGAAGTTTTTAATTTCAGAATTTTTTTGTGGAATGATTTTTCCACCCACGTAGGAATCCAAGTTCTGATCAAAAGTGCTGCCAACCAGTTTGTAGGGTCTAAAGTTTTTAAAACCTGAACCGTGCGTTGGGTTACTACGGATAAATTTTGTTCCGTAAAGACCAGATGTTAATGAATTATCTGGATGTGCATCAATAAAATAGATTTGCCCAGCCGTTGTAATTTTGTAAACAATCGCCACGTGACCATTGGGATCGTAAATAATTGTGCCCGGACGAATAGCGGATTTGTCAATGTTGGCTGAATAGAAATCA
>JAYTPA010000257.1:0-2062 GCA_043747495.1 Bdellovibrio sp. | reverse complement strand
GATTTTTTAAATCGTTTAGTCACAAAAACAATTGAAATCGCTAATCGTTCGATTACAACTTACGGTGGAAATTATGATTTCTATGAAAAAGAGCGAGAGCTTCGTAAAGACCAATTAATTGCAGCGGCTAAGCGCCAAGACGACATGTTAGCCAAGGAAGAAGAATTTATCGCCAGATTTGCGGCACGAGCTTCACATGCAGCCCAAGTGCAATCCCGAGTTAAAAAACTAGAAAAGATTGATCGTATTGAAATTCCTGCAGAAGACCGTGTCATGGAATTTGTTTGGCCAGAGCCTCCACGAGGCGGCGATGAAGTTGTAAAAATTCAAACTCTTGGAAAAACCTACTCACTACAAGACGGTCGACAAAAAAAAGTTTTTGCTGGGGCCACAGCATTAGTAAAAAGGCTTGATCGCGTAGCTGTAGTTGGTGTGAACGGGGCCGGTAAATCCACTTTACTTAAAATCATTACTAAACAAACAGAGGCAACTGAAGGTGTTTGCAATATCGGGCCTAGTATTCAGTTGGGGTATTTTTCTCAGAATTCATTGGATCTTTTGAACCCAAAAAATACAATTTTACAAGAAGTTGAATCTCGTGTTCCTAATGCAAGCCTGGGATCAATTAAAAGTTTACTGGGGGCATTTTTATTTTCTGGTGAAGAAGTTGAAAAGAAAATTTCAATTTTATCAGGTGGTGAAAAATCAAGAGTGATCTTGGCTTGTATATTGTCCCAACCAGTTAATTTATTAGTCCTTGATGAGCCCACAAATCATTTAGATATTAAATCTCGTGAAGTTTTATTAAAAGCGATCAAAGACTTCCCAGGAACTGTCATGATGGTTTCCCATGATCGCTATTTCTTACGTGAAATAACCACACGAGTTTTTGAAATCGATAAGAACCATCTGCAAACATATGATATGAATTATCACGAATACTTAGAAAAAACTCAAAAGTATAATTCTTAAATAGACCTTAAAAAAAATACTTTTTTAAAGGTCTATTTAAAATTAATTAAGTAAATGAATGAACTTTTTCTGCAAGTGTTGTGAAGCATTTGGATTCGATAGAATCTGTGTAGCTTTCGACGATCGGAATACCAGCTTCTGATCCTAAAGATATATTTGGATTAAACGGAATTTCTACAAGTTTTTTAATCTTCTTTTGATCCAAATACGAATCTATTTCACCTTTAGGAAATAATTGAATTTTTTCATTATTCACTGGGTTCAACATATAAGACATGTTTTCAACAACTCCTGCGATTTTAATTTGTGTGCGTTCAAACATATCAATGGCTTTTTTCGCATCAATTAAAGAAATATTTTGCGGAGTTGTTACAATCACAGCGGCGTGCACAGGAACTTTTTGTGCGATTGATAATTGAATATCACCAGTGCCCGGTGGAAGATCGATCACTAAATAATCTAAATCACCCCATTGAACGTCGCGGAAAAATTGATCCATCGCTTTAAAAAGCATAGGCCCGCGCCAAACAACAGCAGCAGATTCCTCAACTAAAAAACCGATGCTCATGATTTTTAAACCATAACGTTCGATGGGTAAAATTTGTTGTTTATCGTTGATCTGCGGTTTTTGATTTATAGCTCCGACCATTCTAGGAATTGATGGGCCGTAAATATCTGCATCTAGTAAACCCACTTTACCGTACTGTCGTAGGGCTAAAGCTAAATTTGTTGAGACTGTGCTTTTACCAACGCCACCTTTGCCGGAAGCGACAACAATAATTTTTTTAACCCCTGGAATTGCATTTTGTTGATCAAATGGATTATTTTGAGACATAATTTTCAATACTCCTCTTTACAAGTTCGTCAGTTAAATTGATAATAGTAAAGAGATGAATAGCCAAATACTTTTGTACGTAAATTTAGGGTTGGGCCTCCTACTGTTGGTGTATTTTGTATACCCACGTCAAAAAGTACGTCCTACGAAGCTGAATTTAAAAGCAAATCCGAATTTAGTTGATTTAAAACAAGAAATTGAAGCCAGAAATTATGTGATGAAGCAAGTCGTTCAAACAGAACAAAAAACTTGGCT
>JAYTPA010000256.1:0-6942 GCA_043747495.1 Bdellovibrio sp. | reverse complement strand
GGCATTAAAGCCATTAAACTAAAACAAAGATATGATAGTAAACATATCACGACCAGTGTTTGCAATCCTCGTCTTAAAATAAAATTCGTCATTGCTTTTAGCGTCCTTAAGTTATTCTAAAGTCCATGTTTCAACGGCATTCGTTTCAGGAAATTGATGGCCTGTTAAACGGTAATTTTTCAGTTGAGCAGGAATAACAGCTGTATCAGAACGGTAATATAAAGGTAAAACAGGAACTTCATCCGTGTAATACTTTAACATTTCGTGAACAAGGCTGACACGCTTTTCATGTTTCATTTCTAAATCAAGAGATTCCAAAATTTTATCAACTTGAGGGTTGTTCCAACCCATATAGTTTTGGCCAGACCAACCATTTTTAGCTGTCGGAATATTTTTAGAACTGAATGTTGATTTAGGACTTCCTTCAGGTGATGAAACCCAAGCAAATAAAGCCATAGAATCAAAACCACGTTTTTTTGTTGTTTCACCGAAGAAAACTCGTGCTAATTCATTTTTAGCATTCACTTCAATACCAACTTGCTTCCATTGGTTTTGTAAATAAACTTGAACTAATTCGCGCGTCTTATTGCCTGATGTAGTCATGAGCGTGAACGAAAGACGTTGACCATTTTTTGTTCTGATTCCATCTGGGCCGATTTTCCACCCAGCTTCATCTAACAAACGGTCAGCTTCACGTTTGCTGTATTTGTACAATGTGACCTTGTTAGGATCAGCAGTGAACCACGGATCTTTGGGCGTAACGTTATGAATAGCTGGTTGTTGTTTACCTTCAAAAAGCGCAGTGACAAGATCTTCTTTATTGATTGAATAATTTAAAGCTTTACGAACTTTAATATCTTTTAGAATTGGGTTATCTAAATTTAAATCAATATGTTCGTAAACGGCTGATGGCTGAAATAAAGCCACATAAGGTAATTTTTCAGCTTGGATTTTTTTCTCAATCGCAATTGTTTGATCTAAAGCTAAACCTAAACTAGAAATCAAATCAATTGTGCCAGAACGTAAGTTGGCTTCAAGTGTTCCTGTATTCGGAATATGCTTTACAATAATTTTTTTAATTTTTGGAGCTTCACCGCCAAATTTAGGGTTTGGGATAAAAGTCACGTGATCACCTAATTGAATTTCAGAAATCAAATATGGCCCGTTAAACAATCCCGGATTTGTTGGGTCCTTTGTATAAAGAGAATTTTTTTCGTAACCTTCTTTTTGTTCGCCGTATTTTTTAAAGACAGCTTCTTCTAAATGTTTTGGAACTGGAAAGAATGTTCCTAGCTGAAAGAAATCCCATTTAGCTTTATCGTAAGTGAATGTACACTTTTTTGCATTTTTAGGATCGATTTCGATTTTTTCAACTTGAGTGTAAACTTCTTTTTCACCGACACCAACAGTTGGCGCAGAAGCAATTTTAATTGCCATCGCGAAATCTTCACAAATAACTGGTTTTCCGTCTCCCCATGAAGCTTCTTCTTTGATTTCCCATTGAGCTACAACTTTATCTTTGCCGCCAATTTTGACTATTTTTGCTTCTCCGTTTTCAAAAGAGGGAATGGATTTAGCTAATTGCGGGACCCATTTACCATCAGCATCAATCACAACTAAAGTTCTGATTGTCATTCTCAGCATGTATGAAGTTGCTGCCATGCTTGAAATCAACGGATTGAAGTTTTCAAATTCTTGAGAAATACCAATTTTAAGTTCATTGTTATTTAAGCGTCCAGTTGAAGTGCTATCGTCTGAAGATTTTTTTTGCGTACAAGCAAAATTAAAAGCCAACGTAAAAGCAAGAGCTAAAGCAATAAGTGGTTTTTGAAAAATCATAACAACTCCTTAAGTGGTGTTAAATTTAATTTATTAAAGCAAGCGGCCTGGTGAAGTGACTCCCCTGTCAGTAGGGGTGTTTCAATTGAGCATTGAGCAATTCGCGAAGGGCAGCGCGGATGAAACGCGCAACCTGACGGTGGATTAATTGGAGAAGGGATCTCTCCAGTTAAAATTTTTGTCATTTTCTTTTTGCCTGCACCAATTTGTGGAATAGATCCTAAAAGGGCGTGGGTGTATGGATGCTGAGGTGAATGATATAAGGTTTCCCGATCAGCCACTTCAACAATTTTTCCTAAGTACATAACAGCTATGCGATCACAAACATGTTCAATCACTGATAAATCATGAGAAATAAAAATATAAGTTAACCCTAAGCGTTCTTGCAGATCTTTTAATAAATTTAAAATCTGTGCCTGAATCGATACATCTAGTGCCGATACTGGTTCGTCACAAATAATTAATTTAGGTTCAAGAGCGATAGCTCGGGCAATGGAAATACGTTGTCTTTGACCACCAGAAAACTCATGAGGGTATCGATTCACATGCGACGGACGTAAACCCACAAGTTCAAGTAATTGTTTAACTTTCAACTCACGTTCAGTTTTTTGAAATTGATTATGGATAATAAAAGGCTGTTCGATAATTTGCCCAACAGTCATACGTGGATCTAGCGAAGCATAAGGGTCTTGAAAAATCATTTGAATATCACGGCGAAGATCACGCAATTTTTGACCGCGTGATTTTCTAAAGTCATTACCGTCGAATTCGATTTGCCCTGATGTGGGTTCGTAAAGACGAATCAATGTGCGACCTAATGTGGATTTTCCACAGCCAGATTCTCCGACAAGACCTAAAGTTTCGCCACGACGAACTGATAAAGAAATATCATCAACAGCTTTAACATCAGCTACGTGCTTTTGGAAAAATCCTTTTTTGATGGGAAAATATTTTTTAATATTTTTTGCGACTAGTATGTTATCAGTTTTGATGTTCGACATAATTACACCAGTTCCGATTTAGATTGGGGACGTGTGCCGTAATCTAAAGGATTAAAACAAGCGACTTGTCTGTTAGCATGACCAGAATAAGATTTAAATTGAGGTTTTTCAGCCCAGCATTCTGTTTTTACGCGCTGACAGCGTGTTGCAAACGGGCAGCCTGTTGGTAATTCATGCGGAGCCGGAACTGAGCCTTCAATTGTTTTTAAGCGGTGAATTTTTTGACCAATTTTAGGTCGTGATTCAATCAGTGCAGCTGTGTAAGGGTGAACTGGAGACGTCAACACATCTTGAGTTGGTCCAGTTTCGCACATTTGCCCGCCGTACATGACAAGAACTTTATCAGAAACTTCTGAAATAACACCCAAATCATGAGTGATAAATTGAACGGACATTTTTAATTTTTCTTGAAGGCTTTGAAATAATTCTAAAATTTGAGCTTGAATAGTCACATCTAAAGCCGTCGTTGGTTCGTCAGCAATTAAAAATTGTGGATTACAAGATAAAGCCATGGCAATCATGGCCCGTTGTCGCATTCCGCCTGATAGTTGGTGAGGGTAAGATGTATAGCGTTCAGCGGCAGAAGGAATGCCCACAAGATTAAGCATTTCGATGGCGCGGTCTTTTGAATCTTTAAGATTTAATTTAAGGTGTTTTTGGATTTGCTCATCCATTTGATAGCCAATAGTCAAAACTGGATTAAGTGCAGTCATGGGCTCTTGAAAAATCATAGCCATTTGGCCACCACGAACATTTTCCATTTCATGAGGTGAAAGTTTTAAGAGATCGACACCGTTTAAATGTGCCGAACCATGTGTGATTTTACCTGGTGCTGAAATAAGACGCATCAATGAAAAAGAGGTGACTGATTTCCCACAGCCTGATTCACCGACGATTCCTAATGTTTCACCTTGATTGATTGAATAGGAAATACGATTAACAGCCTTAAACGGTCCCGTTTTAAGGAAAAAAGTTGTTTCTAAATTTTCGACTTTGACGACTGGATTCAACTTGATTTTGCTCCTTAAATTCGACCTATAAAAACACCTGAGGTTATTTATTCAGTAAACTGCTGCGAGTCAAAGTTTTTGAGACTGATTGTAGAATTGTTTGAGATATCATTTCTGATATTTTTTCGGCAAATCCAGTTTTTTTAACGAAACTAACCTTTATCAGCTTATGAGTTTTGATTTTGTTTAAAATATAGTCATCGCTTGTTTGAATTCGGTCAATAAGGTTTAATTTTAAAGCCTGAGTCCCGTACCAATATTCACCTGTAGCCACTTTAGTTAAGTCCAATTGTGGACGATATAAGCTTACGAAATCTTTAAACAAAACATGCGTAGCTTCAAGTTGTTCTTTAAATTTAGATTCACCTTTTTCAGTGATTTCACCTAACACACTAACAGTGCGTTTGTAATCGCCGGCTGTGTATTCTTTAAAATCAACATCATGTTTTTTTAATAAGCGGTTAATATTGGGAACTTGGGCAACAACACCGATTGATCCGATAATGGCAAACGGGGAGGCTATAATTTGATGAGCCACACAAGACATCAAATAGCCACCGCTAGCTGCGACTTTATCAACGCAAATTGTGACATTTAGACCGGCTTCTCGAAGACGCAAAATCTGAGCAGCTGCAAGACCGTAACCGTGGACTACGCCACCAGGGCTTTCAACTTTTAAGATCACTTCTTCATTTTTTTCGGCGACCGCAAGAACAGCGCTGATTTCTTCTTTGATGTTATCAACGGCAGAGGCTTCGATGTCGCCTTTAAGAAATTCAATTAAGTAAGCTGTATTTCTGTCTTTTTTTGATTTATTTTTAAGTTCAGTTTTATTTATTTTTTTAACCTTTTTTAATTCTATATCGTTTAAAACAACAGCCTGCAAAATTGATTTTTGATCATCAAATTTATCGTTGATTACTTCGACTTCAAGACCTTTTGATTTATTTGATTTTGAGGCGGAGGCCGCTATGGCTACTATGACTGCAATGATAGAAAGAACAATGATCAGTGCTTGGCCAAAAAATAAAAGTAAATTCTGTAGTATTTCCATGGATGTAAGCTACTTCAAATTGATTTCAAGATAAAGACAAAAGTCGAGCTTAGTTAAAAAAAATGATCTTAAAGCGAACTTAAAATGAACTTGCGGCTCAAATGTGAGATAAATAATTATGTCATTCAGAGGAGTTTTTTTACTCACATCAATACTATTATTGAACTTTTCTCAAACAACTTGGGCTAATCAAGCCAATACACAAGCCAGCACGGAAGCTGATTTAGTCAGATCAGTGCGCCAAGATTTAGATCATGACACTTTACGAAAAAATGGTTTTAGAGAATTCATTGGAGACAAAAAAAAGATCGATCGTGAACGTGAAAAAGGATTGGGTTTATTTCTTGAAGAACAAGAAAAATGGGACCTTTATCAGCAGCGTGCAGCCCGGGAATACAAGCGTGACAAAAACACAACGCCTGATGAAACATCTCCGGAATACAGAGCTGATTTGAAGCAAAAAAAACAAGCTGAAGATGAAATGGAATTATTTAGAAAAAAATATATCGTGCTTAAAAACAAAGCTTACAGTGACTATCAACAAAAACAAGTGATCACTGATGAAGATGAAATGCAACTGGCTGAAACAAGACCGCGTTTTGAAATTCGCAAGCGCGCTCGTAACAAATGGGCTAAATCAGGCAAAGGGTTTGGCAGCGCCAACAGTCAAATTTACACTCCACCAACGCCAGGAACTTTTGGTGGCGGTTCAGGAGAAGTTGGGAATGATTTCAATCCTGGAATAGGTGTGCCTCAGCCTAATGATTTTAATCCAATACCAGGGGATACTTTTGAAGATTTTACGCCAGCAGCCCAAGGCGATGATGGACTTTTTGATCCAGGATTTGGTGATAGTCCGATTCCACCACCACCGCCACCAGATGGTGGATGGGACTTTTAATTTGAGCAACTAGGACTTAATAAAAAGTTCTTCAGTTTTAAGGCCTGTCATAATTTTTATTTTTTGAATTGAGAAATACAATATTGCTCCTAAAAAAATCACAGATGGAATCATAATCACGATCAGTGAATAAAGAGTCATTTGGCTAAGCTGTTGATTAATTAAATTTTGTTTATCTTCAGTTGATAAAACATCTGCGAGTGGTTTAAAGATATAAAGCGCTAAAAAGAAATTGAGGACAGCACTCATTAAAAAAGAAACAGATAACCACTGGGTTGCAGCTTTCATTAATTTTTTAAAACCAACATCTTGATTATTTTCAGATAATTTATTTTGAATCGCTTTTGTATCAAAAGCAGCGGGATTTAAAAACAATGTTTGAAAAAATGGATTTTTACCCCAGCTAGAAAAGTAAACAAATAATCCGATCAGTAAAGGAAACAAAGCTTCTTTAACAGCGAACCAAATTCCTCCTAAAGTGAGAATTGATAAAGTTCCAGAAATCAAAATGTTTAATAAACCTAATAATGAAATAAAATTTACTTTTTTATCTTTAATAATGGAATAAAGCCCACCAAATAGCGGAAAAGCTAAAGCGACGATGAGGGCTAATTGTGGAGTTAAACCATATTTTATTCCATTGTTTAAAATATAAACAGGAATTATAATATTTAAAAATATACTTAAAAAGCCAGTGCTTGAATCAGATTTCATCTGAGTATTATCTGGGTGTTAGTTTAAAATTCAAGAACTATTTCTATTCGAGGATCGATTTTTTCAATAACTTGATTATTTTTTTGTCGATCACTTCATCAAAAGGTACTTTGAAATCTTAACAAAGGATACTTTTAAAATGCGAGCTCTTTTACAACCATTAAAAATCGGATCACTGGAAATAAAAAATAGAATTATCATGGCGCCACTGACCAGATGTCGCGCATCAGGTGCGGATGGACGAACTCCAAATGACTTAATGAAAACTTATTACGAACAGCGTTCAACAGCAGGCCTAATTTTAACTGAAGCCACAGCTATATCGCCAATGGGTGTAGGCTATGACAATACTCCGGGCATTTGGTCTGAAGAGCACATCTTAGGTTGGAAAAAAATTACGGAAGCGGTTCATGCAAAAGGTGG
>JAYTPA010000255.1:0-1915 GCA_043747495.1 Bdellovibrio sp. | reverse complement strand
AATGGCGATGAAAAAACAACAAGAAGAAGGCGAAAAAAATAAAAATAAATCAGCTGAATATCTTGAAAAAAATAAAACTGCTGAAGGCGTAAAAGTAACAGCTTCTGGTTTACAATACATCGTTGTTCAAGAAGGTAACGGCGCGACTCCTGCAAAAACTGATACAGTTAAATGTCACTACAAAGGAACATTAACAACTGGCGAACAATTCGATTCTTCATATGACCGTGGTCAACCAGCTGAATTTCCAGTTGGCGGAGTTATCCCAGGTTGGACAGAAGCATTACAAATGATGAAAGTTGGATCTAAATACAAATTATTTATCCCAGCTGAATTAGCTTACGGTGCTTCAGGTCGTCCAGGTATTCCTGCTAACTCGGCTTTGATTTTTGAAGTTGAATTGTTAGAGATCGTAAAAAATCAACCTGCTGCTAAGCCAGCAGCTGCACCTAAAGCTAAGAAGTAATTTAATGTCAGAGTTTGATTTTAAAAAAGATCCATTTTTTAATTTTCAAACTCTTTTCAAAAGTGCTGCAGTTAAAGGTATTCCTGATCACAATGCCATGAATCTTTCGACTGTAGCTTTTGATGAAAATACTCAGAAGTTTAAACCCTCTAGCCGAATTGTTCTTCTCAAAGGACATCACCGCGGAGGGTTTTCTTTTTTTACCAACTACGATGGCCGCAAGGGCCAAGAACTCTCAAAAAACTCATCTGTTGCTGCAACATTTTTTTGGTCAAATTTAGACATTCAAATTCGTATTGAAGGTCAAGTTGATCAACTTTCAAGTGAAGAATCAGATCAGTATTTTAATTCACGAGCCCGTTTAAGTCAGATCGGTGCTTGGGCATCAACACAATCAAAACCATTAAAAAACTTTGATGAATTTCATAGTCGTGTTCACGAATTTGAAAAACAATTTACAAATCAAAAAGTTCCACGTCCACCGAATTGGGGCGGGTTTAGAATCGTTCCGCAAGAAATCGAATTTTGGTTTGGTAAAACCGGACGTTTACATGAACGTTATGTTTACCAGCGGGTAGACGATAAAAAAATGACAGTTATTTCAGTTAACGATTATCAATGGAAGACTTTCTTAAGATATCCTTAAAGTCTTAATGCACTGACTGTGGTGCAACTAAATAGAATTCTGGAATTTCAATTGCAAAAGGTTCACCATCGTCGCCAATAAAATGAAAAAAGCCTTTCATGCTGCCTGTGCTTGTTGTTAATGGGCAAGCGCTTTCGTATTCAAAGACTTGATTTGGTTTTATCTTAGGTTGTAGACCAACGACTCCCGGGCCCCGAACTTCTTCAATATGACCAAGGCCATCAGTGACTTCCCACTGTCTAGACATTAATTGTGCCGTCTGTGATCCCATATTTTTTATTGAAATTTTGTAAGCAAATAAAAAATGTCTTTTTTCAGCATTTGATTCCTGCGCCACAAAGACACTAATCGCACTGATCTGATATTGATGTTGGGTCTGTTTTTTTAAACTCACTATTTATATTGTGCATGTGAATTTTAGATATTCAAGTTTTTATCTGACATGAGAAAACAACGGGGTAGTGATCAGATGGCAGCGCATGTTTTTGTTCTAAAGTTTCAGGGGTCTTTAAAGGGCTACCAAATTCATCTTTGAAGGGTTGAACGCTAACTGACTTTAAGTCTAAAGTTTTTTGTAATTCAGCTGAAAGAAAGCAGTAATCAATTTGTCGACCATCTGACCGGCCACCAGATCTTACCTGATAAAATGTTGAACGATTTTGATGACTTATGCCAGCGCATTCAAGCACATCTTTAAGGTCAGTTTTCTCGTAAATCACGCTAAATTCGCTTTCGGTATTTTTAAAACTAGCTTGTCCGTTGAAATCTCCAGCGAACATAATAGGACAATCTGGATGATTTTT
>JAYTPA010000254.1:0-1423 GCA_043747495.1 Bdellovibrio sp. | reverse complement strand
TTTATCAGTCTTTTTTCAAGTGTCAGCATAGATGCTGAAATGACATCACCCACTTTAAGTGATCGGTTCAATGTTGGCGCCATTGCATATTTTTTTACTTCGACAACGACCCAACCTTTTTTATCTGACTGACTTGTTGAAAAAACTGGAACCATAACACTGGATTTATTGAAATCTATATTTAGATCTAGTTCCCAATCGGCTGTCATGGCCTGCGGCACAGAGTTAATTAATAAAGTATATTCACAAGTGTAACATTTCATCATCAGATGGTTTTTAATTTTTCTTTCAACTTCCATGCGTGACATATTTGATTGCGAACGTAAAAGCTTAATTTCAGTTGGCAATCTATACTGAGAATCAATATTTCTTAAATTTTTAATTAAATCGGTTTTTGAAATATATTTAGTATTTTGATTACCCAATTGAATATTTTTTAATTCTTGCATTGTTTCTTCAGATAAATGACGGCTTTCGACTAAATCGTAGGCTGTGATTTTATTTCGAGGTGAAACTTCAATAGCCGATGAAAGAATAATTTCTGGTTTGTATTCAGTTTGTGCAAAACTGACTACAGTCATCATCAAAGCTGCTAAAAATATAAAAGAATTAATAAATATTTTCATATTATTTCACATTTACTGCTGTTTGCAGCATTTGATCTGAAGTTTGAATAACTTTAGAGTTTGTTTCATAAGCCCTCTGCGCACTAATCATATTGATCATTTCATCTACGATATTCACATTGCTCGTTTCAAGTTGTCCTTGAGAAATATACCCAGTGCCTAGTGTGCCTGGGCGTGCTGCAGTGGCCTGTCCGCTGGCTGGTGAAGGAACATATAAATTTTTACCTACACTTTTTAAACCGGCAGGGTTAATAAAATTGACTATTTCTAACTGACCTAAAACTTCAGGTGCAGCGTCTTTATTATGAATACATCTGACTTCACCATTAGGAAGAATTTCAACGATCATTGCTGTTTCTGGAATAGTGATTTCAGGAATCAAAATATTTCCGTTTTTGTCAGCAATTTTTCCGCTTGGATCTTTTTTAAATGCACCGTCACGAGTATAAGATATTTCACCATCTTGAGTACGGATTTGAAAAAAACCAGCGCCTTCAATTTGCATATCTAACGGATTATTAGTGACCTGTGCTTGGCCATCTGTAAAATCTTTTTGTGTTGCAGCCGTTCTGACACCAAGGCCGGTTTGTACTCCAGTTGGACTAACAGATTGCAATCCTGAGGCTTGTCCAGGTTCTTTTAGATTACTATATATAAGATCTTCAAATTCAGCCCGAGACTTTTTAAAGCCAACTGTATTCACATTGGCAATATTATTGGCGACGACATCCATATTACTTTGTTGTGCGACCATTCCCGTTGCTGCTGTATTTAAACTTTTAAACATATAAACCCCT
>JAYTPA010000253.1:0-1520 GCA_043747495.1 Bdellovibrio sp. | reverse complement strand
TATGCAAGTTAAGATTTTACGTGTGCTTCAGGAAAAATTATTTACTCCGGTGGGTTCTAATCGCGAAATTCCAACAAATGTTCGTATTATCGCGGCTACCAACCGCCCACTTGAAGAGATGATGAAAACAGGACAGTTCAGAGAAGATTTATTTTACCGTTTAAATGTGGTTCCTATATTTTTACCCCAGCTGAACGATAGAAAAGATGACTTAGATGTTCTGATCAATATTTTTGTTAAAAAGTTTAATCAAGTTCACGGCAAAAAAATCACAGGTGTAACAAAAGAAGCTTTAGCTGCTTTAAAAAGGTATAACTGGCCCGGAAATATTCGTGAACTTGAAAATGTGATTGAACATTCATTCGTTCTTGAATCATCAAATAGTATTTCCTTAGGAAGCTTACCAGAAGCGGTTCTTCTAGCGGCTGGAATCAGTTTGATTGACGATATGGACAAAATTCAAAGTCAAACTGAAAGTCTAAAAATTTCTGCTAGTTCATTAAGCGCAGATTTAAGTGATGACGATGATGATTTATCTATTGACTCAACACTTGGTGATGACGGCGATGAAGATTTAAGTGATGAATTATTAGGTACGGTTTCTGGTTCTGCAGGCCCATTAGATTTCAATGTGCAAAAAGAAGAGTTTGAAAAGCAGTTTATAATCAAGGCTTTAAAAACTTTTAAAGGCAAAATTAATCAAACGGCTTTACATGCAAATATTCCAAAGAAAACGTTACTGCGTAAAATCGAGAAATACGGAATCGTGGCGAAAGAGTATGCAGAAAGTAAAACTGAACAATAAAATGATCAATATTTGATCGATTATATTTCTCAGTTTACAGTCTGCAAAAAACAGTTCTGCAGTTGACTGAAACCACTGGATTAACTAGCGTTGACCTCCTGATGCCAGTGAATCCATTACCACCACAAGCTTACACTAAAGAAACTCTTCAAAGAGCTTATGCGTGGCTATTAACACAAAACGAATCCGTCAAAGGCATTGCTCAAGATCAAAATATTTTAGTCAGCTTGTATCTTAAAGCGCAACGTAACGGCGAAGCTTCTTTAGAAGCCCCTAGTATTCAAAATTTCAAACAAGAACTTAAATCTTTAGCAAATATGATTGGCGAATTTCAACCGATGCCATCAATGACTCAGTCTGCGCCGCAGCCTATTCAACAAACTCAGCAGCAAGTTCAGAAAGCAATCCCTGCTACAGATTTAAATTTCGATACGGAAACACTTAAAGCTTTAAACTTAGTTCGTGAAACACTGAATTTAAGCTCTGAACAAGAGGCTTTAAGAGCTCTTGTGGCCTTAGGCCTACGCCAATTCAAGAAGTTATCTCAGTAATACCCAGTGACAAAGCTAGTCTCAAGACAAAGCCTCTGTTAACCTTTTAGGATGCAAAATACACCTGATTATAAAAACACAATCCGCCTGCCGCAAACTGCTTTTCCGATGAAGGGTGATCTACCTATTAAAGAACCACAAATTATTGCTGGCTGGGAAAAGAA
>JAYTPA010000252.1:0-1891 GCA_043747495.1 Bdellovibrio sp. | reverse complement strand
GTGGCTGTAGTTAATTCAACGAATTCGATATCAACGCTAAAGCTCCAACGTTTTTTTTCAGAACTACATATATCAGCATATAACTTATTGGCTGCTAACCACTTTAAATAATTTGTTTCTAAATTGTCACCTTCGTTTGAGCCCTTCAGCTGTCGCATCAAAGATCTAGATTCAGTTTTCAAAAAGGACACGGGGTCGTTAAATTTAAGTTGTTCTGTTTTTAAATTTAAAAAGAAAGTGATAATTTCATATCGCATGCGAACAAGGTTTTTTTCTTTTTTTAGGGATAAATATAAATCGTGCATTTTCTCTTGATCATTTGACCATTTTGCTTTGAAGTATTTTTTATAATTAATGAAGTATGAATCTGTAGGTTGCCATTTTTCTATTTTTTCGATGAGTTCTTCAGTTTTAACATTTTTCTTTGCATTTTCTTCAAAAGCTTCAACTAATGCACTGTTTTGTTTTAAAAAAGTTTGGTAAGCCTGTTTAAAAGTAACACTGGTTTCCTGTAAAGATTTATCTTGCTTTGAAGTGGATCCAAAAGTTGATAGCGATATCACAGATAAAGAACAAATCATGATGAATACCTTGGGTACAAAAAAAGTTCTAATTATTAATGGTATTCTAGGTATTTTAAATTTAGACATAATCTGCATAATGCTAACTCTTTTTTTGATTTAGGCGAAGAATAAAACGATTTCATTTTGTGAAATGATGGAGCACGGCGAAGTGCCCAAATTTCTGATCAGAATTATTCCACCGACCATGGTCTAGGTTTAGTGCCGCCATTGGTAGCCTAAATCAGGAATACTCTTTAGGATAAAATCTGTTATTAGAGATGTCTTAATTAAGGGGATATTATGAGTTCAATATCAAAAGAAAAATTCAAAGCAGGCGATTTTATTTTTTTCGAAGGTGATATCGAAGCTCACTTTTACATCATTGAATCAGGTGAAGTTAAAATTTTCACAAAAAACAAATCAGGCCAAAAAGTAGAGCTAGCTAAACTTAAACCTGGTGATACTTTCGGCGAATTCGCATTGATCGACAAAGGAGCACGTACGGCTTCCGCACAAGCCGATACAGATGTTCATGTTATGAAAGTGTCTGAGCAAGGTTATGATGTCATGCTGAACGAATTACCTTTGTGGGCTTCATCTATGCTGAAATCATTTTCAGTTCGTTTAAAAAATATGAATCAGACAATTAAAGATCTTAAAGCCAGCCAGAAATAGTTATTATCCCATCTTTCTTTGAGCGTTCTTAGTTATCCCTGGGGTATCGGTCACACTTCGGGTATCGGTCACACTTTTGTATCTTTCACACTTCGGGTATCGGTCACACTTTTGTATCTTTCACGCTTCGGGTATCGGTCACACATAGCACTAGAGCTTCCCATTCCGGTTTCATAATTGAATTCCGATTTTCGGATCACGTAACTGCTTAAGGCCATCTAATTTATTCTCACCATCGTCTTTTATTTGCATCTTCGATATCTTATATGGGGTATCGGTCGCATGAAAAAATTCATAAGAAAAAAATCACAAACGCCAGGTCTTAAAAGTATACAAACACAGTTTCAACTGGCATCTAGCTCTCGAGCTTTAGAGCACGGTGGTGTACATCGAAAAAAACGTCATGGCAGGGGCCGACGCCAGCTATCATGTAAAGAATCTCTGCATGTTGTCTTTAAAATAAATAGAATTGTTCTAAAAACACAAAGCTTCAGGACTCACCAAAATTTTAAACTTTCCCGTGAAATCATTCAAAAATATGCGGATCGGTTTTTTGTAAAGATAGAACAGATTTCCATTCAGGGTGACCACATACATTGCTTAATTAGAACATGCAGGCGAAGTTTTTTTCATCATTTCTTTCGTGTAGCCTC
>JAYTPA010000251.1:0-24429 GCA_043747495.1 Bdellovibrio sp. | reverse complement strand
TAAAACTAATATCAAGTAGCATGGCACAGGAATGACACTGCTTCAACTGTACAACGCATCTAAACAATACGGATCAAAAGTTTTATTTGATAACGCTGGGTTTTCAATAAACGAAGGCGAACACGTTGGCGTGATTGGCCCCAATGGAGCAGGAAAAACTACTCTATTCAAAGCCATTGTAGGCCTTGAATCACTTGATACCGGTGAAATCACTAAAGCTAATCACTTACGCATTGGTTATCTAGAACAAGAATCTGATTGGGCTGTGAATATTCAAGCCGAAGACTACTTGCAGAATAATTGTGTCAAACCGATCTGGGAACTGAAGCAATTAGGACTGAAGCTAGGATTAACTGAAGCCCACTTTCAGTCGCAACTCAGCGCACTTTCTGGGGGCTACAGAATGCGCATGAAATTGTTGTACTTGATTGGGCTTGAACCTGAATTAATGCTATTAGATGAGCCCACAAACTTTCTAGATCTTGAAAGCATTCTAACACTAGAAGATTTCTTACAAAATCATAAGCAAGCTTTTTTATTGATTTCACATGACCGTGAATTTTTAAAACGAACCACTGAATACACACTAGAGGTCGAAGGCGGCGACATTGTTAAATTCCCCGGCCACATTGATGATTATTTTGAACAAAAAGCTGAACTGCAAAGACTGATGGAAGCCAAAGCGAACCAACTTGAAAGTAAAAGAAAACAAATTCAAGACTTTGTGGATCGCTTTAGATCAAAAGCCACTAAAGCCCGCCAAGCGCAAAGCCGTTTAAAAAGTTTAGACCGAATGGAAAAAATTGAAATCAAAAAATTACCTCCACGTGCGAATATTAAACTTCCAGAAGTGATTGCCACAGGTAAAGAAATTCTTTCCATTCAAAATGCTAATTTAGGTTACAACCGCGATAAAATTATTTTAAAAAATGTTAATCTGATTGTCGAACGTGGGCAAAAAGTTGGAATCGTCGGCTATAATGGGGCTGGTAAATCAACTCTTCTTAAATCCATAGCTGATAAAATTGAATTAATCAGCGGTAAAAAAAAATTAGGTTACAATGTTAGTTTTTCTTATTTTGCGCAGCATTTAACAGACGAATTGCAAAATGATGATACTGTTCTAGATGCACTTCAACGTAAAGCCCACAAAGATAATATGGCCCAAGATATTTTAAATATGGCGGGATCTTTACTGTTTTCAGGTGACAGCATCAAAAAGAAAATTAAAGTTTTATCCGGCGGAGAAAAAACCCGCGTAGCCTTGGGCCAAGCTCTGTTACAAAAAAATCCCTTACTTCTATTGGATGAACCCACCAATCATCTTGATTTCGATACAGTGAATGCTCTAGCGCACGCCCTTGGTGAATTTGTGGGAACAGTCATCGTTGTTAGCCATGATAGACAATTTTTACGTCAAGTGACGAATCAGATTTTCGAAGTTCGTAACGGCCAAATCGAAGTCTACAAAGGTTCGTATGACGAATATTTATGGAGCCTTGAAAAAGGAGTCCTCAGTCAGCGCGTAGATGTTGTTGAAACAGTAGCCCCTATTAAAACACAAACTGATTCTAAGAAATTTAATTACAAAGAAGAAACTAAACGATTAAATTCAGATATCAAAGAATTAGAACGACAAATTTTAAAGGCTGAAGAAATCATTCATTCACAAAACAAACGCTTAGATGTGATTAATTCTGAATTACTTGTGATTCAAGGTCTCAAGGCCCAGGAACTTTCTAAAGAAGCTGCTGCGATAAATAAAAATGTTCTTCATCAAGAAGAAGCTATTTTAGAAAAAATGGAAAAGATTGAAGTTTTGGGTAATGAATTGGCCAGATTAAAGAATTAGCTAAATACTTAATATCTATAGTTTTTTAACACTATTGCGTAATTATACTAATTACGGTATAATCAACATATGAGTGTAAAAATCATCGATTCAAAATTAGCAATTCAAGCATTCAACAGACTTAATAGTTTACTGAAAAAACCTGTAAAACTTATTCTTGGTGGCGGTACAGCTATGATTATGGCTCATCAGTTTCCGTTATCTACAAGTGATGTTGATGCTGTTTCTAAGAATTCTTCACTACTAGAAATTGAAAATGAAATTAAGCAAGTCGGTGCTGAACTTAATTTGCCAGCTGATTGGCTGAACCCTCATTTTTCGAGCTTCATGTTTGTGTTACCCGACGATTTCGAAACACGCTTGATTCAAGTTTTCAATGAAAAGTTTTTAAGTGTTTATGCCTTAGGCAAAGAGGACATGATTCTAATGAAGTGTTTTGCCCACAGAGCAAAAGACATTGGTCACACAAAATTCTTACTACAAAAAAAATCGAATATTAAGATAGTTGAAAAACAAATCGAGTTATTGAAACAGAAAAAAATTCCAGGATCATCTGAGGCTTTTGATTTTTTAGATCAAATTCTTGAGGAACTTTCTGATGAAGAATCTTGAGATAGCTTATTTAAAACTAAATTCTACTAACTTAACAGAACAAGATTGGTTTGATTTAAGTTCATTTTTCAGATTAGACCCACGCTTTTTTGAAGCTGCAATTCTAAAATTTTCAGAAGACTTTATAAATCTTAATCCGATGAAGCTAAATATATTATTTCAAAATTCGAAACAGAGTAGTATTCTAGGATTGATAGCTGATTTGGCTGGATTAATTAATAAAACAAGCTCATTCAAAACTTTTAAAAAAATGCTTTCCGTACAAATCAAAAAATCACCCTTGCAAGTGTTTTATATTAATTTACACCCCATGAAGCCAAAGCACTTACTAAGACTTGTTATAAAATCAAACAGCACTTTTGCGAAATGGGGCTTTGCTGAAATTGATTTGCCAATTAATAAATCTTTTTCAATAAAAAACCATACATCGGCTAGAAAAAATATTCGCACTGAGATTTTAGATCAGCTTTTAAAAGACAAAAAAAGAATTAGATCGCGTGATTATATGCAAGAACTTCAATCACAGGGCTATACAATTAGTCAACGTGTTGCCGAGCTTGATTTAAAATCCTGTCGTAAATTAAAAGCACATGATCAAACAAAGGGTCGGTATTATTCGGTTAAGACTTAATTATTCATCTTTCCCAATTGGAAAGTTGTCCGGAGGACATGGTTTTTTTTCAACAGTATGTGCAGCGAAACACTGACCCTTTTCATTTGCTATATATGCCCACTGAAGCACTCGTCCATTGCTTTTAAATTTACCGTGATTTTTAAAATAATACTCAGATCCTTCTTCTACATCCGGATCTAAAGCATCATGCATCCCACCAAAATAAATTCTATTTCCGTTTTTTATAATTTTATTAATTTTAGCAATCTCTCTTTCACAAACTGTTTTATCGATAGTATTCCCCCTGATTATGGAAATAACCGTATTTTTATCATCTAATACTAAAAAATAAAATCCACGCAAATCTGGAATTTCATCAGTGATTTTTTCACAGATTGTAATAATTCTGTCAGGTGTTACCTCTATTTCACTTCTCGTTCGAGTATTATCTATTTTCAGAACTTTATAATAGGACTCTGTTTTAGAGATTTTAGCATAAGCACAGCTTTGTAAAATGAAAATTAATATAAGTACTGTCTTATTTTTTATTAAGTATGGCATAATATTTCCTATAGTTTTTTAATGCTGTCGCAGCATAGTCTGTTTTACTTTTTGTAAGTCCTTTGTACTCCATAATCACTTCCTCAGAGGTAACACTTCTTTTAAACTTTCGTTCTGCCATTTTTTGTTTGTGTGCTAGCCATCTAACTGCCATAGGAATAGCAATATCTGGATTTTTTTAGGTCTTTCTGTCTTATGTCAGTAAAAATAAAATCTTTAACTTCTCCGTTTGGATCTTGAATTATTTTTAGCGTCTGTTTGGTAATCTGAGCAATGCCGTAAGCTATTCCATTATCAGCAGACGGTATAAAATCAGATTCACTTGCGATAAGAGCTTTAATCATATTTAGATCTATTAATTGATCTAAATTAAATAACTTCGTAAAGTAATCTGCCCAAATTGCAATAAGCTGATCGTAATCATTTTCATTTTTGTATCCTAGTTTGTTCTGAGAAGGATATTTTAATTTTTTTAGACTATAGCCATTAACAATTTTATAGGTTTCTTTTTCATCAAGATACGTTCCTGGCAATCTTCTTAAATGCCTATCAACAATAGTTACACCCTGCGGATTTTTAATTGAGGTTTTAACTTTTCTTGGATGTGTGCGAACTGCTGTTGTTTTGCTTTTAGGTTTGGCAGACATGACAAAATTATATGGAAATTTTTTGTAGAACTCAAATATTAAATCTACCACTGAATAGGCTTAAGCCCTTTAGATTTCAACCAATCATTCGTCTTCGAAAAGGGCTTTGATCCAAAAAAACCACGGTGTGATGATAATGGTGATGGATGCACACTTTCTAAAACCAGATGCTTTTTACGATCAACAAATGCCGCTTTTTTCTGGGCATAGGCACCCCATAATATAAACACGACATGATCACAATTTTCATTTACAACTTCGATAATTTTATCTGTGAATTGTTCCCATCCTTTTTTCTGATGGGCAGCTGCTTTGCCGTCTTCAACTGTTAATACGCTATTTAGTAATAACACGCCTTGTTCGCCCCAGCGTTCAAGGTTTCCAGTTTTAGGAATAGTTATTCCTAAATCACTTTGTAGTTCTTTAAAAATATTTTGCAACGATGGGGGAAATCTGATTCCGTCCTGGACGGAAAAGCACAAACCGTGCGCTTGACCAGGCCCGTGGTAAGGGTCTTGTCCTAAAATCACAACTTTTACATTTTTTAAGTCGACAAGATCTAAGGCTTTAAAATAATTTTTCTTATCTGGATAAATTATTTTTTTCTGATCGTATTCTTTTTTTAAAAATGAATTCAAATCTTTCATATAAGAAAGTTCAAATTCTTTTCTTAGAGGTTTTAGCCAACTATCACTTAATTTTATGTCCGACATGTCTTTAATTGATACAATGACTTAGGTCGAGACACGAGCATTAATTTACTGCAGCTAAAAGAAAATAACGGTTTTTTCGGTATTGGCCTTTTTGTAGATCGAAGACGATGTTAAAATATTATTAACAGCTAATTAAAACACCTAAAGGAGGCTTTATGTCTAAGAAACGAAACAACGGTAAACCTTTAGAAAGCACATTGAATCTTATTGAGACAGACCCCGAGGTCAAATCTTTCATCTACCAACAGATCAGTGAATTTGCACCCTACGTGACACCAGAAACCCTAGTGTTGGTGTTAGCTCGTGATCCCTTAGCCCAAGAAGAAATAGAAGTTTCAGCTGATAATTTTCGCATAGCGATTGTTTTAAAAGAAGATGAAGCATCCATCGAAGCTGAGGCCTACAGCCCCAATATTTTTGATGCGATCCGATTAGCGAAAGAATCAATGATTAGTCGCTTGTCTGAAATTCAAAATAAAGTTGAGAATTCGAAAGACCGTTTGAAAGCCATTAAAGACGCTGGGAATAATTCGCAAGTGCATTGAGTTAAGGTTAGGTTTTTAAACAATTTAGCAGACGCGTATTATAATAATAAATATGCCGGCCTGCTTTTTTCTTTGATAAAATGCCGCCCCTTTCAAGAGCAGCTAAGTATTTGCTGGCTGTTTGATATGTAATTCCTAATTTGTGGCTCATATGTGTTGCATAAGTAACTGGATAAGTAAAAATATGATCGATTAAATCCAAACTGTAAATCGAGCTAAATTCTAAGCGTAATTCAATTTCCAATACAGACCTTTCAGCCATTATTTTTAAAACAACTTTTTGTGTTATTTGTGCCTGTTCATACATTGCAGTAATAATAAATTTAATAAACTCAAGCCACTTTTGCGATTCAGTGACAGCCAGAAGTAGTTTATAATATTGATTTTTATTTTTATTTAAATACCCACTAATATACAAAATCGGTAATTCTAATAATTGATTCAACACAAGTTGTAATACAATTAATATGCGCCCAGTTCGTCCATTACCATCCGAGAACGGATGTATAGCTTCAAATTGATAGTGACAAATTGCAACCTTGATTAATACATCTGTCAAATCCTCAGCATCATGAACATACTGTTCCCAATTACCAATAAGTTGCGGAACGAGTTGGGCTGATGGCGGAGTATAAATAATTTTTGCACCGCTTGCTATTTGATTTTGTTGCATTCGAAATTGACCACCAGCCAACGGCATAAGTTTTTGATGAATGGTTAAAATAGTTCGTGTTGATAATGAGTATTTATCAAGTGATGCAAAACCAGTATCGATCGCAGATTTATAATTTAATGCTTCTTTCGCTGCCAGGTCTTGATCAGCAAAATTTTTAATTTGTTCTTCCAGTGCAGTTTCAATTGTTGTGTGTATGCCTTCAATTTCAGAACTAGCAACAGACTCTTGCAATAACGGAATATTTAATAAAATTGTCGGATTATTTATCGCGCGGCATGTACCCTTAAGTTCTGCTAAAGCTGCATGCGTTTTAATTAACAACGCAATCATTTCATCTGTTTTAAAGTCACCACAACTAAGTCTAGGTGGTAAATTCGCAAGAACGAAAGACTTGTTTTTTAGGGCTGACATTTAATATATCTCCAAATTACATTAAAAATATTTAATTTATTTAATATATCATACGCTATATATTAAAAATAATCAATTAATTTAATGTATAATTGAGACGATGAGAACTATTTAAAGCTGACTTATTCGATATCCGAAGTTCTAGAGCTCAGAAATGGCCTTCAAAAAATCGATTGAAAGCTATCAAAGATTCTGGGAATAATTCACAAGTACATTGAGTGAGGATTTGCAAAAATCTCTAATCAATTTAAATTCTTCTAAAGATATCTGTAAAACTACGTTTGCTAATAATTCATCGACCTACACTTATCCAACATCTAGCTTCCCACCCACAGCCAACATTGTGCTCCAAAACCTGTACACTGATGACTCTAATAACCAAGTTTTCATCAGTTCCGACAGCATAGCTTCTCCTTTATCAAACAAACTTAAGGTTGACTCTATTTACTTAAAAAATATCAACGGAAGTTCTGGAAATTACATCGGTGAACTTCACGTCACTTTCAAAAACGGAATACGCCAAATACAACCCTCCATAGTTTACGTTAACATAGAAACTGCAACTGTCGGCACAGATACTGTGATCAAAGGATGTCCAGGCGTTGTTGAACTTGTAGAATCTCCTTCTGGAGACTCATCAACTACTATCATAACCTACGATTCAACCTTGTCAGATTACTGTGCTTCAATCAGTGGAAGTTTTGATACAACGACTAACAAATGTGACACGAGTAAATATATCTGCCAAGTGACTGGTCAGACTTACGATGCCACAAATAAAACATGCGGTGCCGCCCCTCCACCACCAGTTGCTGCAAGCCAGACTTTTACAAACCCTAAAAAAAATGGTTTGGGAGTTGCCACTTTTGGTGGAAACGGTTGGACTACTTGGCATCAATGGTGTCGTGAAAACGGCTTTCAACTGGCTAGCTCTTGGAGCAAGGGTTTGCCCGCGAACCCTTGCTGTGGTAATGTTAGTGGCAAGTATGCGTTCACTGGTTGGAGATGTAACTGGAGATGCAACTTCGCAGTTGCTTCAGCAATAACATGCAGTAATTAAACCAGAGTTATTTGAAGAATGCTTAATCTTTATATCAATTACAGTTTCAGATACAAACTTTGGATCGCAATCTACTTAATTTCCTTCTGCACAAGTTCCCCGATCACATCTTGCAACTGATCGAACAGGGCTTTTTGCGCAGGAAGAATATTTTTTAATTCGACAGTGAGCACCGGAGTATTCTGTTCAACCCACAAATAACGGCCAAGACTTCCAGGGAAATTACCTAATCTTTTCCATGGTAAATAATCGTACTTCGGTGATTTAACATGGGGACCGTCAAAATCTAAAACATTTAACGGAGTATGCACAGAAATCACAAATTCAGGTTTGTAGTCTTTAATGTGTTCCATTAAACAATTTACTTCAGGTTCGCTTGCTGATTTTTCCCCTGGGAATTTTCTAAGTGACCCTTGGGATTTTTCTTTCCAATATTTAGTGGCTTCTTTATCCCAATCCCGTGTCGGAAAATTTCTATTTAAATCAACGCCGTTTGCATTTGATCTGGTTTTTTTATTAACTCCGTCAGGGTTTGCTACAGGAATAATTCTCCAGTTGTTGCGAACTTCGATATCATGAATGCGTTCCATCCAGTATCTGCCGACAGCACCTGCATGGGTTTCATCGCCGTGGATAAGGCTAATGACTAAAATATTTTTTGATTTATCGTTTTGGCCTTTTTTATCGTAGTGATAAATCGGTGATCCTGTTACTGATTGGCATTTTTTAGTCTGTTTTACTTGCTTACAAACTTCGGATAATTTTGAAACAGTCAGATAGCTTTTGTATGAATTTAAATTTTGTTCACAAATTTTTGAAAGATCGCTGCTGTCATTGGATAAGTTTTGGTCAGCCGAATCTGCTGCACAGACCAAATGACTGACTAAAAAACTAAATAGACTGATCAAAATGAGACTCTGAAATTTCATTCACAAAATATCAACATAACAACGCAAAAAAGTCCTCATGTTTTTTTGAAGTTGTCCGAATAGATAAAGACGTTAACTAGACCAAAGCCTATGGAGGGCCCACTAATGGCGAATAAAAGCAGTTTCCTACTTGCCGTATTATTTATCGCGAATCCGTTCGTATTGCTGTTTTATCAAAACTGCTCGGTAGTTCCCCATCCTCAGGGTGAAATAAACAGTAGCTCGCATAAAAAAGAAGTAGCTTCGAGTTTTCGTCAGGCTGAAAGTCTTGGCGTAAAAAACATGAAATAAAGCTATTGACTTACATATAAATTACACTGTAATTTATATGTATGAAAAAGACTAACCAATCGCCCCTCCCAGCGTTATCAACCAAAGAAAAAGCCGTCTTGCTATTTATAGAGCAAGAAATGACTGAAAAAGGTCTCTCGCCTTCTTATCAAGAAATCTGCGATCATTTCGGCTTTGCCTCTTACAATTCGGTTCAAAATTATTTGAAGCAGTTAACAAATAAAGGTTACGTCAGTATTCCTCAAAATCAAAAGCGAGCAATTCAGATATTGCACTCTGCAAATGATTTTCAAAAAGATCTCGCTAATAGACTTAATCCATTTAAAGAGCCTTCGAGCCATTCCTTTGCTGGTCGTTCTTCCCAAGATCATGAAGCTAACTCGAAGGTTCTTCCTATTCCATTTTTAGGTCGCGTGGCCGCTGGTGTTCCTATTGAACGCTTAAATTATGATGAATTCATCGATGTACCATCTCACTTTATTAAAACAGCTGGCGACTACTTTGCTTTACTTGTTCAGGGTGACTCAATGATTGAAGAAGGCATTTTTGATGGTGACTATTTAGTCGTTCTTTCTCAAAAGCATGTTTCAGATGGTGATCTTGTTGTTGCTAGCGTTGATAACGAATCCACAGTTAAAAGATTTTTTATGAAGAAGAATCCAGAAATCGCAGCTTCAGAAAAAATGGTTGAATTAAGACCTGCTAATCCACGACTGAAATCAATGTGGTATGCGCCTCAAAGTGTTGATGTTAAAGGCTTAGTCAAAGCCCTTTTTCGAAAATACTAAATTAGTTTTTCAGTTATATATACTTCGAATTATCAAATCAGCGGGTTGTTAATATTATTTTAAGAAATCATCTGCAGAACGATCAATATCTTTTAGATACTGACGAACAACTTCGTAATCTGCATCTGTTGAATCTTTGAATCCTGTAATATGGTACATATCCATGAAGGTTTTTTTACCTTCTGCAGTTGTTATGTATTTAATAATAGCATCTGTCATTTTCTTTTTTAAATTCTCAGGTACATCTTTTCGAAACACGATTGGATCATTAGGTATTGGCCCAGTTAGTTTTAATATTTTAACTTTATCATAAACATCAGGGTACTGCGTGCGCAGAAGCCATCTTGCATCTTTAGGCGTGCCGTCATCATCTGGCGGAGTATAAAACGTCGCCCCTGCATCGATCTTTTTTTGATAAACAGCTTGCACAACAGTATCGTGCCTACCAAGAAAAGCCTGTTCTTTAAATTTAATACCTTCTTGCTTAAACAATCTTAAGGCTAATAAATATCCCGATGACGAAGCAGGATCAACAAATCCAAATTTTTTACCATTAATATCTTTAATATTTTTTATCCCATTCACATGAGCAATAATTTGACCGTAATATTCATCACGTCCACGATTAACCAACCTAAGACGTGGCTGAACACCATATTTTTGATGTGCAATAATATATCCAAAAGTATTTATAATCGCTGCATCTGCCCGATTCGAACCAAAAGCTTCAACAACAGAAATATAATTAACCGGTAATTGAACTGTAACTGAAATCCCTGTTTCTTTTTCAAGATACTTCTGCAATGTCTTACCGCTGTCGGCAAGCGCAATCGTATCTTGAGCTGGAACTAAAAAAAATTTAAACGGGTTATCTTTTGATCCTAACTCTTTTGATTGAGTACATCCCATCAAAAATGAAAATGACAACAATATTAATAATAATTTCTGTCTATTTAGTTGATCCATGAATTTCATATTGCTAACTTATCTTAGAAATTAATTCAGATCAAAGGAGTTTATTTATGGTTAAAATCATGTCTCAATACACTGGTAAAAAGCACTGTAAAGCCCTACATGAGCCATCAGGATCAAGCCTAGAAACTGACGCTCCTAAAGATAACTTAGGCCTCGGACAAACTTTTTCACCCACAGATCTAGTGGCAACAGCTTTAGGAACTTGTGTGATGACGACAGTAGCGATCTTTGCTGAAAAAGAAAATATAGTGATTGATTTTGCAGAAGCCACAACGGAAAAAATAATGACTCCGCCACCGCGACGAATTGCTTCGCTAAAAACGATTGTTAAATTTTCTAAAAGTATTCCTGAAGATTTTAAAGCAAAAATTCCGCAAATTGCCGAAAACTGTCCCGTTAAAAAATCTTTGCATCCTGAAGTCGCTGCCGAATTAGAAATTCAATTTATTTAGCTAGTTTTTTGGCTAAATATTTCTATTTAGCATTGCCTAAAGGTAAATCAATGACTTGAGTATTTTTATTCGGAGTTAAAGAAATATTTTTTGGCAATGATTTTTTTATAACTTCAGTAAAAGCATCTATGACAGCTGATCTTTTAAAGTGTGTCGAGTGCACAAGGCTAACTTCACGTGTAGGCACTGGTGTCGTAAATTCTTTTAATTGTTTTTTATTCTGCAAGTCTAAAGTCGCTAAATACGGTAATAACGTAAAGCCATTTTCTTGATCCATCATACGACGTAAAGTTTCAAGGCTTCCTGATTCAAATTTAATGTTCTTTTTAATATCAGATGTTTTTTTGCGGTTTTTGCAGATCAGTAAACTTTGATCTCTGAAACAATGGCCTTCGGTCAAAAGCCACAAATCATTCGAGTTTAAATCTTGCTGAGTCACTTTAGTTTTTTGATAAAGGGAATTTTCTTCTGAGGTATAAACCATAAACGGTTCATAAAATAATTGATTAACAACAATTTTTTCATCATCCACAGGAGTCACCAGTAAACCTAAATCCAAAGTGCTATTGTGCATTCGTTCAACAATTTGTTCGGTTTGTAGTTCTTCAATTAGAATATTCAAATCAGGATACTGCGTACTCATTCTTTTAATAAATAGTGGTAGCAAGTACGGCGCTAGCGTTGGAATAACACCTAAACTGACTTGGCCTGTAACTTCACCAGAGCTTTGTTTGACTAGATCGCTGAAATGATGTGATTCATTTAAAACGATACGCGCTTGCGCTACTAAGGCTTGACCAATTTTAGTCGTCTTGACTGGCTGATGGCTGCGGTCAAAAATTAAAACACCAAGTTCATCTTCAATTTTTTGCACTTGCATAGATAGTGTAGGCTGGGTAACTGAACAACTTTCAGCAGCTTGACCAAAATTTTTATATTTATCGACGGCAACAATATATGATAACTGCGTTAATGTCATTTTAGGTCCTTTATTTAAATAACAGTGGTACGACGATAATTGATGGTTTATTAGATTTAGGAAATCTTAAATCACCAAAAATTATTTTTATATATTTTCTTAATTGAATGACGTCTTTGTCTTCATGATTTAATGAAATTAAAGTGCTTGTCATCTCTTGAATTTTTTTAATTTCACCCGATGAACTCACATTGAGTTTTAAACTTGTAACGCCGTGAATAGGATTAAACTGTTTAAGTATTTCAGCGAATTTCATCAAAGCTGGGGTTAATTGTTTCTGTACTTGAGAAGTACTTAAACCACCAGTCACATAGGGCCTAGGCTCAACAAACCATCCATGCATCACTAAACGACCTTTTTGAGGATCACGACTACCTTTAAGTTCAGTGACCCCGTGTGGATATCTGGGATCAAAAACAGTGAGCTGGTTAAAATTTGCAGGGATGATATCAAAAAAGCTTTTGTATTCACGGTTGTTTGAATCTTGAAAATTCGGCCAATAATTTAAAACATCAGGTTTTAAAATAAATGTTTCACCGCCAGAAAATTTTTTTGGATCAATGGTTAAAGAATAAACATAGGCCCACGGGCCATGTGGCACATCAGAGTGCATATTTTGATAACACCCATCAACGTAGTAACTTAACCATGGCGGTGAAATATCATGACAACCTAAATTTTCACGTCCCCATTGAACCAGTTGGCTGTGAAAATCTTGATATATTTTTTTTGTGAAATAATAAACAGCAGGTGTTCGCAAATGATGATATTGGTTTTCAAAAAACCAATAATCCCAAACAAATTTTTTGTTATCTGTTGATCTGGCATCTTGAAATTGCTGATCAAACTCAGATCTTAACTTTTTGGCCTCGCTAAAAAAATTTTTATGAACCTGAAAATTCTTCATTACAACTTTCTAACTTTTTGTTCGATAGTTCCAAAAAGATTTTCACCTTTGGCATTCATCATTTCTATTTTAATTGTATCGCCGTGTTTCATAAACGGTGTTTTAATTGCACCATCATTAATTTGTTCAAGCATACGTTTTTCTGCTAAACAACTTGAACCCATCGATGTGTCTTCATTCGCTACAGTTCCACTACCGATCACTGTGCCAGCGGCTAATTCTCTGGTTCTAGCGGCATGGGCTATCAACTGGCCAAAGTGAAAATGCATTTCTTTAGCGTTCGCTTTTCCAAAAAATTCGTTATTATAAGTCACATGCAGAGGCAAATGAACACGTCCCTGCTGCCATGCTTCATCTAATTCATCAATAGTTAAAGCGAATGGTGACAGCGCACTGTTTGGCTTACTCTGGAAGAAACCAAAGCCTTGGGCTAGCTCTTCAGGAATTAGTCCGCGTAAAGATACATCATTAATTAGTACAATTAACTTAATATGTTTTAAAGCGTTCTCAGCGGTTGTTCCGATTGGAACGTGATCTAAAATGACTCCGACTTCAGCTTCGAAATCAGTTCCATGAGCAAAATCAACTTGTGGGATATCTTCGTAAGGATCTAAGAATCGGCCACATTCACCTTGATACATCAAAGGGACAGATTGCAATGTTTCTGGAAGCGGAGATTTTCGGGCCATACGAACTAATTTAATATGGTGAATAAATGCAGATCCATCAGCAAATAACCATGTTCTTGGCAATACCGATGAAAAGTCTTTAATATTGTTCAGTATATGAATGGCTGAGAATGTTTTTTGATTTAATTCTTGATATCTTTTTTGGAGTTGAGGTTCAACATCTGCCCATTTTTCAAGAGCCATAATTAAGTTTGGGATGATATCACTGGCAGAACAATAAGACTGATTGTCTTTACTGACTAAAACCAGTTCACCATCTTTAGAAATATTATTTTTTTTTGTTGCTAGCTTCATGAAGACCTCTTTTTATGCCATTTCAGAATTAATTAAAAATATTAATCAGCAATAATCATTAGATTTAAACCAATCGCTCGAGAATTTTTTAAGGATTGAGCAATTCCCCCAGATACGTTTTCGAAAAATAAGTTAACCCCAACATATGGAAAAATTTTAAACTCTGCACCAAATGTAATTGGGATCAAAGTTGATTTGATCTCCGTTAAACCCATACCGCAACCTAAACCTTCACAATCATCACCTAACTTTGATGAATAAGAAGGGCCTACATAAACGCCAGCATATTCTTCAAATTTAAACATCAACTGAAATGGAAATTCAACGTAAGTAATTTTACCTTCAAATGTTTGGCTGTTAGATAATTCATTCTTAAAAGGTCTTTCCGAATAAAACAAACCTGTGCGAGTTCCAAAGTCTGCATCAGCTTCGTTACTGAGATTAATCACTACCGATAATCCACCTTGATAGCCATTGGCTTGCCTGTTCGAAACCGCTAATTCATGATCAACAGAATTGCTTTTTATTCCGAATTCAATTGCGGGCATTGAATAAGAAATTTGAGCAAACGCATGAGAAGATATCAACAACATGACCACCAAAGAAACTGCTCGCAACATCACCCCAACCACCTTTAATTATTTGATAAATATACCTTTTTTAAAAGGTAGCTGGCACCTTTAGACGCATGTCGTTTAAAGGTGCCAGTCACCTTGAGACGCAATATGGTGAATTCATGGTCGAATTTACTTTGTATAACTACTTTAGAAGCTCTACTTCTTACCGAGTCCGAATAGCGCTTGAGCTCAAGCAGATTAAATACGATTACAAGCCAGTGCATTTACTGAATAACGGTGGCGAACAGAATGGTACTGAATACAGATCTTTAAACCCCGCAGGCGGAGTTCCGACTTTAGTTCATCGACATCAAGGACAGGAAAAAATTATTGGTCAGTCCTTAGCAATCATTGAATATATCGATGAAATATTTCCTGCTTTAAATCCCCTTTTTCCAAAAGATAGCTATCAAAAATCACTGGTTAAACAATTTTGTGAAAACATAAACGCAGATACTCATCCCTATAGTAATCTTAAGACTTTGCAGTATTTAGAAAAAGAATTCCATATTGACCAGGATAAAAAAACTAAATGGATTCAACATTGGATTGATTTGGGCTTAGCAGCCTGTGAAAAAATGATCAGTTCGCATAAGGGTCAGTTTTGTTTTTCAAACACTTTGACGGCAGCTGATTTATGTCTTGTTCCACAACTCGTTAGCGCTGAAAGATTCCAAGTCGATATTAAAAAATATTCTGAGCTTTATAAAATATATAATCATTGTATGACTATCGAAGCTTTTAAGACAGCCCACCCATTTAGGCAAATCGATACACCAGAAGAATTAAGAATAAAAAATTAAACGCGACCGATAAAAAGAAAACTCCACTTATCAAACACAGGCACAAATACAAAAACAAGCATTGATATATTTGTCCACATGAAAAAAGCAAACCATCTTTGCTGTCCATCTGATTTGTACAATCTAAAAAATTCTTTTAATAAAATAAATGCAAATGGAAAAACTAATAAAACATAAAGCCAACTCGTATGTAAGAAAAATGGTGAAGCAATGGCAACACCGGCATAGCAAAAAGTATAAAGACCAATATGGAATAATGTTTTTTTAGTGCCTAAGACAACAGGTAAGGTCGGAATATTTCCCAATCGGTAATCTTCGGTGTATTTAATAGCTAACAACCAAAAATGAGGCATTTGCCATAAAAACATAATTAAAAATAAGTATACAGAATCTGAGTTTAAAATATTCGGACTATTAACAGCATAACCAATTGTAATTGGCAAAGCCCCAGGAATGGCCCCAGGAACCGCAGCAAAAGCCCATTTTGGTTTCCAGAACAAAGTGTAAAGACCATTGTATAAAAATACTGAAGCAATCGATAACCAACCAGCAGTGATTGATAAATCAAAAAGCATTGCACAACCAACTACTATTAATGTGATCGAAATAATTAACCCAGCCATTGGCTGTAGTTTTCCAGTGATCAATGGACGCTTTTGTGTTCTTGGCATAAGACGATCAATTTTTAGTTCTTGAACTTGATTCAAAGCTAAACTGCCTGAACTTAAAAAATAAAGACCACCAACAAATGTTAATAAATGCATCCAAGAAAATGGAACTTCAACAAAATAGCCGGTCGCATATCCTGCTAAACCGGCTAAAAGTACAAAAATGACTATTCCGAATTTTGTTAACTGGCTATAGACTTGAAACACTATCTACAACACAGGTGTTATGACTTGTCTTGATAAAATATCTGTAATTGATATTCCAAACAAAAGTAATAAAAAGAAAAAGCCTAAGCCAAAGATAACTCTGTTTTCTACACCTTCATATTTTAAATGCATGAACCAAGCCATAACTAAAAAAGCTTTCACTGCAGCGATAGCAAACGCAATTAATGGCGCCACTGGTCCTAAAAATTCACGAATTGAATGGGCTGCAATAGTTAAAAAAGTTAAAGCGAATAAAGCGCCTGCGACTTTAAGGTATGTTGATAACGGAGTAATATGATGTTGATGATCGTTAGCCATATAATTCCTTTCACTAACCCACTAAATATAAAAGTGGGAATAAGAAAATCCAAACAAGATCGACAATGTGCCAGAAAATTCCGACACCTTCGACGGCAGTGTAATAATTCGGGTTAAAATCGCCACGTACAGCGCGAATCAAACACCAAGTAATTAGACCCATACCCGCTATAACGTGGATACCATGAAGGCCAGACATGCAAAAATAAAAGCCGAAATACATACCTAAATTAGGACTCGTTACTACAGGTAAACCTTCAGCTGTTAGGTTCACATTTAGTTTTGCGATATCTAGTAGGTTTCCTGGATATATCCCTAAATGAAATTTATGCGTGTATTCAAAATACTTGATGACCATGAAAGCAGCTCCACAAAGAATTGTGATCGCCAATGCCCAGACCGCTTTTTTAATTTGATTAATTTGGCAATAATAAATACCTAGCGCCATCGTTAATGATGAAAAAATCAGAACCAATGTATTAACGAAGCCTAATTTCCAATCAAGAAATCGTGCGCCTTCTGCAAACATTTCTGGATATTTCATATGAAAAATTGCATACCCAACAAATAATCCGCCGAACATCAAGATCTCAGTAACCATGAAAAGCCAAATTCCCATTTTAGCGGAATCAAACTGATGAAAAGCGTCTTTAAAGTGCTCCTGTACAGGAACACCATCGATCATTTTACTTGTACTCATATGGCCCCTCTGTCACGACAGGTTCGTGAGAAAAATTGTGAGTAATCGGCGGAGACTCTGTCATCCACTCTAATGTTTTAGAACCCCAAGGATTGGCTGGTGCTTTTTCACCGCTGACTAAAGCTTTAATAATTGAAACCAACGCAATCACAAAACCAAGTGCAATCATCCAAGAGCCCACAGTTGAAATACGATTTAAATTTTCGTAAGCTGGCAAATAATCAAAATACCGACGTGGCATTCCCATAGCCCCTAAAATAAATTGAGGAAAAAATGTAACGTTGAAACCAACAAAGATAAAAATCCAAGACCATCTTGCTAAAGATTCACTGTACATTTTACCAAACATTTTCGGGAACCAGTAGTATATAGCACCCATTAATGCCATCAATGTTCCACCGACCATCACATAGTGAAAATGCGCCACAACAAAATATGTATCATGAAAATGAACATCGATAGGCAACACGGCTAACATAATTCCAGTGACTCCGCCGATAACGAATAAAAATAAGAATCCCAACGCGTAAAGCATCGGTGACCTAAATTCAATAGAGCCTTTGTATAATGTCGCAAGCCAGTTAAACATTTTAATCGCTGTTGGAACCCCAACTAACATTGTTAAAAACGAAAAGATAACACCAGCTAATTCAGATTGACCAGAAACATACAAATGATGTCCCCAAACAAAAAATGAAACTGCAGCAATACCTAATGATGAATACGCAATAGCTGTATAGCCGAAAATTGTTTTCTTAGAAAACGTTGTCAATAATTCTGAAATAATTCCCATCGCTGGTAAAATCATGATGTAAACAGCAGGATGCGAATAGAACCAGAAAAAATGTTGGAATAAGACTGGATCGCCTCCCAATTTAGGATCAAAAATACCAACACCGAAAGCACGTTCTGCAATAAGTAACAAAAGTGTTATTGCTAATACCGGAGTCGCTAAAACTTGAATAATCGAAGTTGAATAGATAGCCCAAGTAAATAACGGCATACGGTGAAAGGTCATTCCGGGAGCTCTTAATTTGTGAATTGTCACAATAAAGTTTAACCCAGTTAACACCGACGCCATACCCATGACGAAAACGGCTCCAACCATTAACGAAACAGCTGCGCCTGTTCGAATTGAGTACGGAGTATAAAATGTCCATCCCGTATCAAGTTTATTCATAAATAGTGTTGTTACAGCCATCGCAGCACCGATCATAAATAAATACCAGCTGGCTAAATTTAATTTTGGAAAAGCGACATCTTTTGCGCCAATTTGAAGTGGCAAAAAGAAATTTCCAAATATAGATGGAATGCCTGGAACAATAACCATGAAAACCATGATCGCTCCGTGGTATGTGAGTGCTTGATTATAAGTGTCACCATTTTTGAAAATTTGCCCTGCAGTTGCAACTCCTTCAGCAGTCACATTGGCTGCAAAAAGCTCTGCTCTTAATAGTAAAGCAGCGATGCCGCCCACTAAAAAGAAGAACAAAACAGTAACAAAATAAAGAATACCTATTCTTTTATGATCTAATGATGTAAACCAAGACATCAGACCTTTTTCAGAATTTATATAAGAAGTACCGTGTGCTGATTGACCCATTTTTTACCCCACTTATTTAAGTGATTTAATATATTCAATTAAAGCTGTTAATTCTGTTTCCGAAAGTTGACCTTGAAAAGCTGGCATAGCAGATCTTGGCCCAAAACCTTTAGCTAATTTAGCATTTGAATTTAAAATTGATTCTCGTAAATAGTTTTCATCAAACTGAACAACTTCTCCGCTATCAAGTTCGTGTGAAGCTTCTCCAAAAGCTTTGTATAAACTAGGTCCGACTTTTACGACATCATTATTGACATTATGGCAAGAAGCACAGGCTCTTGTTTGGAAAATTTTTTCCCCACGCTGTGCCATCGGAAGCAAAGAGACTTCCGATTCTTCAACTAACCATTTATCAAATTCTTCCTGAGTCACAACACGTAGCTTTGTCATCATTCCAGAGTGCTGAGTTCCACAAAATTCTGTGCAAAACACATGAAACTCACCTAGTTTTTGTGAATTAAACCATAAAGCTGTGTATCTTCCAGGAATAGCATCTTGTTTGACACGAAAGCTTGGAATATAGAGAGAGTGGATCACATCATCCGCTGTTAAAATAATTTTTACATCACGATTAACTGGAACAACAATATTAGGTGATTTAACACCATTCTTGTATTCAACCATCCACGCCCATTGCTTGCCCGTCACATGTATTTCAAGCGCGTTTTTTGGCATTTGGCGCATGTCATGGTAAATGACCCAGCCCCAAGCAAAAACAACTAGAAAAATAATAAGCGGAACAACTGACCACAAAATCTCTAATCGTGTATCATGAGTAATGTAAGCCGTTTTATCATTGGCCGACTGACGTTTGTATTTAATGGCAAAGTAAACCATGCCTCCAATTAAAATGGCACACGAAATAAAACTGGCAGCAATTAGAAAACCATAAAGATTATCTATGCTTGTCGCTATTTCAGTGGCTTGAGTTGGCATAAACGTTTTTGCGTTCGCCTGACTGATGAGTGCTAAGAACCACATAATTACACTTTCTCCCTTCCTGCTTTATACAACACAGGTAATAACCAAAACGCTAATAACAAAACAGTTAAAAGCCCACCGAGTTGAACAACTCGAAAAACCTGTAATCCATACTTCGATTGATGTTCATCGTACTTAAAACAATAAAGAATCACAGAATCGATGATATTACCAACACTGCCTCTAGCCGCTTCATTTAAAGCTAACTTCACATCTTTAGGGTCAAATTCGATTCCATGCAAATATCTAGAAATCTGTCCATCAGGAGTAATAATAATAGCTGCAGAGGCATGCGACCATTCCTGGGCAGCCTCATTCCAACGAAATTCAAAACCTAAACTTTCTGTTAGTTTCTTAATTGTGTTTTCGTCCGCCGTTAAAAAATGAAATCCATTTTCCGTTCCAGGACGAGCATACATTTTCATGTAATTGGCTTTTTTCTTTTGGGCCAAATCAGAATTTTCTTTTGAATCAAAACTAAATGCGATGACATCAAATTTGTCTGAGGGATTCCAATCTATTTTTTTGAGAGCCTCTGTCACACCGTTAAAATGAAAATTACATAATCCAGGACAATTAAAATAAACAGGGCTTAGTAAAACAGGTTTACTCGATTTAAAAAAAGAACCCAAAGTCACTGGCTGTCCAGCTTCATTTCGTACAGTTAGATTTAAATCAATTTGTTGACCTAATTTTTCTTTGATGGCGACGCCTCTGAGCTGATCAGGTGTAGCGCTCGAGTTTGTTTCCTTTTCAACACCAGTGTATGTAGGTAGCCCTTGAGGTTTTAAAACCTGGGCTTCCAACTGAACAACACAAATAAAGAAAAGAAAAAAATATTTTAACATTTAAAATTAATCTGCAGTTAATGCAAACGCCTCTACATCTTCAGGTTTATCTTGCGATTTGTTTTTAGTAATTGATTCAATAAAATGAACTAAAGCCCATCGTTCTTTGGCGTTTAACTGCGCTTTAAAAGAAACCATCTGTGTTCCAGCTATACCATCCTGTAAAACTTTATAGTGACCGATTGAGCCACCCATTTTCCATTGACCGACAACTAAATTGCGTGCGTTAGCGATCCCACCAACTAAATCACCGTTTGCACCATGACAAAGAGCGCAGTTTTGTTTGTAAAGTTTAGCACCAGCTTTAACGATATCGTCGGAACTGATCCACGCTTTTTCAACGGATGCTAAATCAAATTGGATTTCACCAGGAACAGCAGGGTCAGTAACATTTTCGGCCAAATCAACACCACTGTTGATGTAAACAATATAAAAGAAAAATACAAAAACAAATCCAATTGATCCTAGAAGGGCTAACAATCCACCTTTGTTATGAAAATCTTTTTGGTTAGACGATTGCTCGGACATTTGAGATCTCCTTAATGAATGAAATATCACATTGAGTAATCTAATATTAATAGCTTAATTCAGTGTGTTGAGCAATTTTAAAGATGAGAGCTAATCGAACATGCACAAACCCGTGTTGCATGCCAATTAGGCATTAGATTTTGAACTATTTTTCTAATTTTGGAGACTGTAGCAACTGGTCTTTACTGCTTAAATCATGTACTTCGACAGTCTTAGACACAGACTGTATTTTTACAGATCTCATATCTGTTCGGCTTGCGCCTTTCAGCTCAGTGGTTTTTTTATACTGCTTATTAATTTTTGATTTCAAACGACCTAGCTGACTCTCTACAGTCTGTGGCTTTTCATCTACACGAATGTCATTTGTTTGGCTTTTTTTTGCATCGCTACTGACTTCATCAATTGCAGGTCGTACATAAGTTCGTTTTTGCTGCAAACCTCTTTCAGGATACTGTGACAAGTAGGCACTGTTTTTTTGGTCATATTCTTTTTGATATTTTTTAACGTTTTTTTCAACAGCATTGATTTCTAAGGCTTCAGCTGTCGTCATTTTTTCTTTATTTTGAACTACGTTTTGTAAATTAACCAATTTAACTTCTTCATTAATTAATTTTTGTTTAGCTGTACTTAAATCATTCAGAGCTTGCGACCAGTCTTCATTTTGAGAGCCTGAATATTTTTGCTCACTGGCTAATTGTTCAGGCGTTTTTTCTGAAGTCTTTTCTGAAGTTTTTTCTTTATCACTTTGAGCAAAACCAGAACTCGAAATTAGAACAGTGACTAAAATTTGGCAACACACATTACGCAAGTACATTCTGACTCCAATCCATTTCAGCATCGATAAATTGAATTCTTTTTGCTAAGACGAACGCTTGAACCGGAGTCATTTGCTTTAATTCAAGACTTCCGTAGTTTATTTGATTAAATATTTCTTCAGAATTCCAACCGAATTTCACATCAAGCAAAGCTTCTTTGAGGACAAAAATAGATTCTTTACTATCAAGCCCTGTGATTTTTAAATCATAAGTTAATCCAGAGATTTCAGTTTCTTGGTTTCCAAAAGTTTCAATTTCAAAAGCAATAGAATCAAAAGGATTTTTTCCGGAAATGACTTCTGCTGGAATTTCTGCTTCAGTTTCTTCTGGAATTTCTTCTGGAATTGGTTCCGTCGTTGCTTCAAATGTAGATTCAAAAGGCTGAAAAGGCTGTTCGCTATTTTCAGTTACTTGGTTTTCACTAACAAATTCAATTGGTGCAATTTCACCGTATTCGGGGATGCCGTCAAAATTGACGAAATAAACGCTTTGGCATTTCTGACATGTATACAAAGCTCCAAACTGTTTTTCGCTTAAAGGAGCATCTCTATGACAGCTTGGACATTGCATACATGACTACTCCATTATTTTTTTGATTTTCTGCGGTCAGAGCGATTCATTGGACGATCATCTTGTCTAGGCGGACCTGCAACGATTCGACGCTTCTGCGGAGTCTCTGAAACCTGATTTAACGATCCGCTTTGCAATGGCAAAGAAATTTCAGGCGTAGAATAATCAAGTTCGTCCATTTCAACTTGTTCAGGACGCATTTTATCTAAAGCTTGTTCCATACCTTCAGCAACGAGCTGAACACGCATCATTTTTTCGATAGTTTCAGTCCTAATCACTAAGTTTAATTCTTCAAACGCTTTAAAGGCTTCTTTTTTATATTCTATCAACGGGTCTTTTTGACCGTAAGCCCGCAAGTTAATGCCTTCTTTGACTTTATCTATTGTGTATAAATGTTCTTTCCATCTTTGATCGATCGCTGTTAGCATAATCATTTTTGAAATCTGTTCAAAAAACTGCCCCATCGATTTTTTTTGCATTTCGTAGATCTTTTTTACTCGTGTTATAATCTCTTCTTCTACTTTTTCTGATTTTTGGAAAGAGCTCACTTCTATTTTAAAACCAAACTGCTGCATCAGTGCATTATTCAGACCATCTACATTCCAATCCGCTGGTTTTGAGCCCGCAGGCACAAAACGATCTAGAATCGAAGACACCACGTCACCCAACATATCTAGAATTGATCTCTCAAGATCTTTTCCTTCGAGTATTTGCCGGCGTAATTTGTAAATTGCATTTCTTTGTTGATTCATCACATCGTCGTAATCAAGTAAATGCTTACGAATATCAAAGTTATGTCCTTCAACTTTTCTTTGTGCTCCCTCAATAGCATTGGTCACCATTTTATGAGTGATTGGTTCGTCTTCAGGAATATTCAACATTGTCATAATTTTTTGAATACGCTCACCATTAAAAATACGCATTAAATTATCTTCCAACGAAAGATAAAACATAGATTCACCTGGATCACCTTGACGACCCGCACGACCGCGCAACTGGTTATCAATACGACGTGATTCATGTCGTTCAGTACCCACGATGTATAACCCACCAGCAGCAATGACTTCTTGCTTTTCAGCTTCACATTGTTTTTTAAAACGGGCTAAAGCGTCTACGTATTCTGGAGTTTCTTCATCACCCACAGTTTTCTTAGCTAAAATTTCTGCATTACCACCCAACATGATATCTGTTCCGCGACCCGCCATATTTGTTGCTATTGTGATCGCACCTTTACGGCCTGCTAAGGCAATAATTTCAGCTTCACGTTCGTGATGTTTAGCATTCAGGACATCGTGCTTAACACCTTCGTTTTTTAAAAATCTAGAAATGGCTTCTGACTTTTCAATAGACGCAGTTCCCACTAAAACGGGTTGGCCTTTGGCATGACGTTCACGAACATCTGTTACGATCGCTTTGTATTTCGCATTTTCAGTTTTAAAAACGATATCTTCAATATCCATCCTTCTGATCGGACGATTTGTAGGTATCACATTCACAGCTAAATTATAAATTTTTTGGAATTCTACAGCTTCGGTGTCAGCTGTTCCTGTCATTCCTGAAAGTTTATCATACATTCTGAAATAATTTTGAAACGTAATTGTCGCTAATGTTTGATTTTCATTTTTAACATCAACTTTTTCTTTCGCTTCAATCGCTTGATGAAGTCCATCGCTCCAACGGCGTCCTGGCATTAATCGCCCTGTGAATTCATCGACGATAACTATTTCACCGTCTTTGATCATGTATTCCACATCTAAGCGGTATAAATGATGGGCTC
>JAYTPA010000250.1:0-4208 GCA_043747495.1 Bdellovibrio sp. | reverse complement strand
TTTCCCACCATTTTAGTTTCAGACCATAACGGCGTGATAAAACCCGAATTACATTGCCATCCAGCACACCAACAGGTTGGTTAAATGCAAGACTAGCGATAGCCCGTGAAGTGTACGGACCTAATCCGGGATTTTTAATTAACTCATCGGCAGAATGTGGAAAACCCTGTGCAGAAAAGTTTTTGGCCGATAGATGTAAATTTCTTGCTCGGGAATAATAACCAAGTCCTGCCCAGTATTCATAGACATCTTCTAATTGGGCCGCGGCTAGGACATGAACTGTGTGAAAACGACTTAAAAACTTTTCGTAAAAAGGGATCACAGCAGTCACAGTTGTTTGCTGAAGCATGACTTCTGAAATCCAGATCCGGTAGGGATCCCGGGAAGATCTCCAGGGAAGGATTCTTTTATTTTGTCTGTACCATGTTACAAGCTGATCACGATCTTTTACATAAGACATGGAGCAGAATATAATTGAATATCGTATTGTAACCAAATGCTTTTTTAATGATAATAGGTCATGGCAAAAAAGAATTCAAAATACACACCAATTAGCGGTCGCGAATTTCCCCGATTTTCAGGGATAAAAACATTTTTCAGGCTGCCGCTGGCTGAAATCACAGAACCCTTTGATGTGGCCTTATTTGGAACACCTTATGATGGAGGAGTCAGTTACCGCCCAGGGGCAAGGTTTGCGCCGACATTAGTCAGAGAATGTTCAAGTCTTGGCCGTGGTTTTCATATGACCCGTGCTTTAGAGCTTTTTCAAAAAACAAGTTTTGCTGATATCGGTGACTGCCCAGTGGTTCCGATTGATCAAAAGCAAACTTATGAAAAAATAGAAAAATTTGCAGACGCTTTAATTAAAAAAAATAAAAAATTTATTTCTATTGGTGGTGACCACTCAACAACGTTGCCATTGCTGCGTGCAATTGCCAAAAAATATGGAAAAATTAATTTTGTTCATTTTGATGCGCATTTAGATACATATCCTGCAGCTTGGGGTTGTGAATATCACCATGGCTCTTTTGCTAGACATGCTGTTGAAGAGGGATTGATAAATACCAACGGTATGGTTCAAATCGGAATTCGTGGGCCACTGGCTGGATCAGATGATCTTGATTTCGTCAAAAAACATAAAGTAAAAATAATAACTGTTGATGATATCAAAAAAGATTTATCTGCATCGATTAAAAAATTGCCGGCTTTAAAAGGACCAACGTACATCAGTTTTGATATTGACTGTTTAGATCCTGCCTATGCCCCAGGAACAGGGACGCCTGTCCCTGGTGGGTTAACAACTTACGAGGCTCAGCAAATTTTACGTCACTTGAAAATAGATCAACTTGTGGGTGCTGATGTGGTTGAAGTTTGCCCAGCTTATGACAGTTCACAAATCACTGGACTTGCTGCAGTTGATACCATGTTTGAATTAATGTGCTTAATGAGTGTATCTAAAAAATGAAAAAAGAAACTGCATTATTCGCTGCTGGTTGTTTTTGGGGAGTCGAAGAATTAATTCGAGTCATCCCGGGCGTTTTAGAAACTGAAGTGGGTTACACGGGTGGGCACACTGAAAACCCGAATTACAACCAAGTTAAAACCGGTGAAACAGGCCACGCCGAAGCTATTCAAGTCATTTTTGATGCCGATCAAATTAGTTACGCTGAAGTTCTCAAACTATTTTTTAAACTACATGACCCAACAACTTTAAATCAACAAGGTAACGACATTGGAACCCAATATCGTTCAGTGATTTTTTATTTGAATGAGTCTCAAAAACAAGTTGCTGAACAAGTTAAAATTGAAGCGAGTCTTTCAGGACAATGGAAAAAACCCGTTGTGACAGCAATTATCGAAGCTAAAACATTTTACAGTGCTGAACAGTATCATCAGGATTATTTACAGAAAAATCCGCAGGGTTATACATGTCATTATTGGCGTAAATAAAAAGATATAGCCTAAAGTAAATTACATTTTTAAATTATTGCTGATCAGTGTTTGCAAGGCCATTTCAGCCATTGAAGTGATCATCTTCATTTGTTCCAACTGAGATTGATCCAGATTTATTGAATCTTTAGTGCTTTGTTCTAAATCATCAACAGCGGCTTGGGATTTGACAACTTCAGTGATCATTATCGATTCACGATTTTTTAGTACAGTTGTAATAACAGTGTGCAGATCATGATTTGGGATTAAAAGTATTTTTCTACGATCACCTTCGCTAGCGACTTTAATAACATCATATTGAAGAAGATCTTTAATGGCTAAAGAGATTAAAGCTTTGGATACGTTTAATCTTTTTACAAGCGTTGTTGCATCAATAGGTGTTTTAGCTAGCCACACATGCGTCCAAACCTGTCCGTGGATTTTTTTAAAGCCCCAATATTGAATAAACTGACCAACTTGGTCAGCTAGTTTGTGAATTTCTTTGGGGACTTCAATTTGGCGATGAGTGATCATTATTTGTCCTATGTTTTATTTATGTAATTGAAAAAAGCCACTATTCCTAGAATACCTGCAGATAAAAATCCAATTAAGCTTAAATTTGGAATTCCTGCAATCAAGCTGACTTCTGTTGTATGTGAAGTTGTATAGATGATCGAACTCGACAAAATAAGTGAGGCCATGATCACACCCAAAAATAATAAATTAAATGAATTACTGATCGATTTAGTCAGGTCATCTAATCCAGTAATTTGAACTTTAGAGTGGTGATCTGGTGAATTCAGTTTTCGAAAAATTAGATTTAGTTGCCGAGGTAAAGCATTTATAAAAGTTCTGGATTCACGGAATAACAACCCAGCTTCATTAGCCATTTTTATCGGTTGAAATAGACTTTGGGCAACATCTCCAACTTGTGATAAAATATAAGTCAGGAAATCAAAATCTTTTGAAATCCTTTGTCCTAAGCCTTCAATAGAAACGATCGATTTAAAAAATAACATTAATTCAGTGGGTACAGTCAGGCCGTGCTCTGCTGCAACACTTGATGAAGACATTAGAATTCGCCCGACGTTGACATTTTTTAGAGTCAAACCATAGTAAGGCGCAATCACGGCCTGTAAATCTTTAGCGAACAAATCAACGTTGACCTCTTCAGAATAAGGAGTCAGATCCACATATTCGTAAGCTAAACGAAGATAATCTTCTTTGGATAAAGCTAACAGCATGTTCACAATAGCTGATTGCGTTTTAGTGTTTAAACGACCAACAACACCAAAATCAATAAGGCCGATTTTGTGTTCTGGCATCACAAAAAAGTTTCCTGCATGCAGATCGCCATGGAAAAATCCGTCAACAAAAACCATTTTAAGATAGGTTTTTAAACCTTTTTTAATAATTTCGTCGGCATCAATATTTAAACTTTGCAGGGATTCAATTTTACTTAAAGGTTGACCTTCGAGTTCTTGCATCACTAAAACTTTTTCAGTTGTGAGATCAAAATTAACAGTGGGGATAATCACATCAAGATCTTTTTTAAAAAGATCTTTCATTTTTCTCATGTTGTTGGCTTCAACAACAAAATTTGTTTCAAGTTCTAGTGTTTTAAAATATTCATCAATCATGCCGACTGGATTAAATGGTCGAATCTCAGGAATATATTTTTCAAGAAGTTCTGCAATAAAATACAAAACATTGAGATCGTCATTGATTGTTTGAACAATACCCGGCCGTTGAACTTTTAAGACAACCGATTGGCCATTTTTTAACAGGGCTCGATGGACTTGTGCAATACTGGCAGATCCTAAAGGTGATTTTTCAATAGAGATAATTTGATCTGTCCAGTTTTGACCTAATTCTTCAAGTAGAACCATTTCAATAGTTTTATATTCTAAGGGCTGAACTTGATCGTGCAAAAAAGACATTTCTTCTACGTAATCATCAGGGATTAAATCTGGGCGCGAAGCTAACAGCTGCCCAAATTTAATAAATGTAGGACCTAGCTCTTCAAAACTAAGACGTAATCTTTGTGGAACAGAAAGGTGTTCTTTCTCGGTTTGGCCAGAACTTAACGTCGATTGAAGAAAGTTATCGAGATTTAGTTTTTCGACCAGATTTCTGAGGCCGTGCTTTGCGAACACTGCCAGAATCGTTTTCAGACGACTTGCGTTTTTCAGAGTCTTTCCGATTTTTAGAGAACCCTTTTTCGAATTTTGAATCTTTTTTCTTGTCATAACTAGATTGATCCTGTGATTGTTTTTGGC
>JAYTPA010000249.1:0-1298 GCA_043747495.1 Bdellovibrio sp. | reverse complement strand
TTTTAGAGCCTAGTTTAGAATCTAGCTGAATATATTCTTTTTTAAACTGTGGACCGGGGTTTTTTAAAACCTGAGAAGCTGAAACAGACTGAATTTGGAAAAAAAATAAACTAGCGACGAGCCAATTCAAGCGCAACACCATAACGAACCCCTCGTGTAGAAACGATCAATTGATCTTTTTTAAATAACTTTAATGTTTCCATCAGAATAATTAGGCCGACCAGAATAACGTCAGCTCGTCCTTCCGGAAAACCTTTTTGTATTTTTTCCGTGACCGATAGTGGGATTAACTCTGTCAGCCATTTTTCAAGTCGATTTAATGTAAAAACATATCCATCGATGACATCGACTTGAAATTTACCAATTTCAACTGCTGCCAAAGTTGTGGGCGTTCCAGCTACGGCCAGAACTTCATCTACTATTAGACCTTTAGAATTTATCTTAGAAATTTCTGCGGTTATAAATTTTTGCAGCTCTATTATTTCGTTTTCTGGTGTTGGCTGCTGTGAAATAAATTTTTCAGTTAATCGAACACAGCCAATATTTAAACTTTGTCCCTGAAGTAATTTTGAACCCGTTCCAAAAATAAATTCAGTTGATCCCCCACCTATATCAATAACAAGCCTGTTTTTATCAGAAGGAGCTGCAGAAATTGAGCCTTCGTAGGTGATCTGAGCTTCTTTTTCGCCAGGAATAATTTCTAGAGGGATATTTAAATCCTGACAAATTATAAAAAGCTCTTGTTGGTTTTCTGCATCACGGGCTGCCGAAGTAGCCATAGCTAAAACGCGATCTGGTTTTTGCTGCTGAATAATTTCAGAAAATTTTGTTAAGCACTTTTTAGCTCGCAGTAAAGCGTCAGGATGAATTTTTTTAGTTTTTTGAAGATCTTGCCCTAGTCTGACAACTTCAACTTGGTCAGAATATATTTTTAAAATCTTCCCGTTTTCAATTTCACAGATAAGACACAAAAAAGTATTTGAACCTAAATCAAGGGCTGCAACTTTCATTCTAAAAGCTTTCTAGTTAGAATTTCGTTCACAATATTTGGATTGGCTTTGCCTTTAGATTCTTTCATGATCGCACCAATAAAGAAAGCAATAACTTTTGTTTTTCCAGATTTGTATTCAGCAACTTGCGATGGATTGCTAGATATAATCTGAGAAATAATTTTTTCAATTTCATCCACGTCAGAAACCTGAACTAAGCCTTGGGACGAAACAATTTCAGATGGAGATTTTAAATTTGTCCACATGTCTTTAAAAACTGATTTTGCAATTTTGCCAGATATAGTGCCT
>JAYTPA010000248.1:0-4040 GCA_043747495.1 Bdellovibrio sp. | reverse complement strand
GGCTCAAGTTACTTTTAAAGGACAACCGGTAAAAACAAATGGTGAATTACCAAAAATTGGTGAAACTGTTTCATTTAGCCACATGGTTAAAAATGATTTGTCGGAAGTGAATCTTTCAAGTTATGCCGACAAATATAAAGTTTTAAATATTTTTCCTAGTATTGATACTGGTGTTTGCGCTAATTCTGTTCGTAAATTTAATGAAGAAGCCGCAGGATTAAAAAATACTGTCGTCTTAAATATTTCAGTTGATCTTCCCTTTGCACAGTCTCGGTTTTGCGGGGCCGAGGGCATTAAGAATTGTGAATCTCTTTCGTCTTTCAGAAGCGATTTCGGGCAAAAATGGGGTCTTGTCCTAAATGAATCACCACTGGCTGGTTTACTAACGCGCGCTGTGTTTGTGATTTCTCCAGATAATAAAGTTTTATACACTGAGTTGGTTTCTGAAATAGCTTTAGAACCCAACTATAGTGCGGCTTTGCAAGCTGTGCGCTAAGAGAAATCAATATTAATTTGTCTGATATTTAAACACTATTCGTAGATTTAAAGTCTAGTCATAGGAAGCCGATCAGCTTCCTATGAAAAAAAATAGTTATTTAAAAAAAGCGTCGCAAAAATCTTTTCTATTTATCATTTTTACTTTAATGCTTTGTTTCTCCGTTGAATCACTAGCCATGGGGAATAAACGACCTCCTGCTGAACCTGTTCCAGTGAAGCCCTCTCAGCCCGTCAGACCTCCATCAAGCGGCACTGATTATACAAATAATTTAAAAAATGTTGTTCCCCTTTGGGAAAACCATTCAAGCCAAGGTAAAGTTTGGACAGAACATGTTCAGCGTGAATTAGACATCAATGGTAAAAATTTATTGGACGTGATTCCCGCAGATCAAAATTCATTTTGTCCTAATTATTCGAATTTAAGTGAACAACAACGTAAAGCTTATTGGGTCTTTTTAATTTCTTCGATGGTTCGTTTTGAAAGTAATTTTGATCCAAAAATGTCTTACACTGAAGGTTTTGATGACAGCCAAGGTAAGCCCGTGATCAGCCGTGGTCTTCTGCAACTTTCTATTGAAAGCGGAAATGCCTATGGTTGCCAGTTTAAATCGTCACAGGATCTTCATGACCCACTTAAAAATCTAAGCTGCGGCGTGAGGATATTAGACCGCTGGCTTGATCGTGATGGGCGCATTGGTGGCAAGATCAACGGTCAGTGGCGCGGCGGTGCAAGATACTGGTCTGTCTTACGTGCTGGTGATAAAACATCGTACAAATCGATTTTAAGCTGGAGCCAAAACCTTTCTATCTGTAAAAAATAGGATATGACGATAAAAGAAAATCCAAATGCTTTTAAACATCAATTAAATCTGGATGTTGTTAAAAAAATGGCCAAGGCTATATTTCAACAAGAAAAAACTTTCGAGTCCTCAAAATTTATTCAGTTAAATAAAAATATCCATACTTTGGAATTAAAAGCGCGCGTGCGTTTAATAAGTGAATCTCTAGCGAAATGTTTACCTAAAAGTTATCCTGAAGCTTTAAAAATAATTGGAGCAACATCTCATAAAAATCATCTCGCGGGTTTTGAGCTTTGGCCCTACACCGAATTTATTCACACTTACGGAATTGATCATTTTAAAATATCCATGGATGCGCTCTCAAAATTAACTTTACTTTTTACTGCTGAATTTGCTGTCAGGCCGTTTTTTGTTAAATATGAAAAAGAAACTTATACTTATCTACAAAAACTAACTTCAAGTAAAAATGTTCATCTTAGACGCTGGGCCAGTGAAGGCAGTAGACCTTTGTTACCTTGGGGATTAAAACTAAAAAATGCTGTGAAGAATCCTGAACAAGGTTTGCTTATCTTAGAAAAATTAAAATATGATCAAGAAATATATGTTCGAAAAAGTGTAGCTAATCACTTAAATGATCTCACTAAATCGCATCCCGATTTAGTGATCACGACTTTGAATCACTGGCTTAAAACAGCACCAACACAACATCAAAAATCAATTTTATGGATTCAACATCAAGCCTTAAGAACTTTAATCAAACGCGGATATAAACCCGCATTAAAATCTATTGGCTATGGCAATCAACCGAAAGTTAAAATTCAAAGTCTTATATTAAATCAATCAACATTTAAAATGGGTGACACTCTTCGATTTAAATTTAAACTGAAATCTCTATCACAAAAAACTCAAAAACTAGTGATAGATTACAGCCTACATTTTAAAAAAAGTAACGGTCAAACATCTGAAAAAGTTTTTAAATTTAAAAAGATCGTTCTTCATGGTAACGAGAATCTGACTTTTGAAAAAAGCCACAGCTTGAAAAAAATCACAACCCGGATTTTTTACCCGGGCTTACATTTTATTGAACTACAAATTAACGGTCAGAAATGGATTAAGAAATCTTGGTCTCTGTTAGTCTAATAATTTAGAAACTAGTTAGTAAATCGAAACCCAAGTATTCTGGATACCTTGTGCACGGACTAAGCGATTAAAAATAAAGCCATTATCAGGATGAAGTCTTACACAACCATGCGATGCTGCTGTTCCTAATTTTGAAAAATTGCCTGGCGTCGTACCGTGAATCGCGTAACCTTTGTGTAAGAAAACAGCGTAAGGCATATTTCCTAAGCCCTTGTAGTCACCGCCTGGATTTTTTGTAGACGTGTATTGATCGTAAATTCTTCCGTTTGGTTTACCTTCAAAATCAGGAGTTCTTGAAGTCCACTTGCCAGTCGACACTAGCCATGTGTGCTCTAAACTTCCGTTAATATAGACATACATTTTTTGTTCACTTTTGCGAACTTCAACGTAAATTGGACAATCCCTTTTTTGACATCCGCTAGCTTCTAAGAAAGAAGGCATTACAAAAGCCGATTTTCCAGTTTGGCTGGTATAATCTTCGTCCATTTGCTCTAAAATTTGGTCAATGTTGGGATCAAGTGGATTTAATTCATCCATAATGTTTTGTTCTGTTGTTGATTCAACTGTCGTTGAAAATGCAGCAACTGAGAAAGTTGATAATAAAGTGAAAAGCGCGATTGATTGAATTAAATTTTTCATAGGATCCTCTTGTTAGGGCCATACATAGGAAAAATTTGGTTATAAATCAACCAGTTTTTAAAAAGTGTGTTAAAGCTATTCTGACTTTAGCAAGTAAATGAAGTCATCTTTAGATAGTGAATAATTATTTTCCCTTGAAACAGCTTCAGCTGATTCTTCATCGGCATCAAAAAGTCTATCAAAAGCTGTTTGTTTTTTGATTTTAAGATTTGCAATTTTTTCTTCTAACGAACCTTCAATGAGTAAATTATAGACTTTGACATCCTTTTTTTGACCCATGCGATGAGCCCGATCAGTCGCTTGATTTTCAACAGCTGGGTTCCACCAAGGTTCTAAATGATAGACCACTGAGGCCTTAGTCAAATTTAAACCCACGCCGCCGGTTTTTAATGTCATCAGCATGACTGCTGGGGCTTCGCTGTTTTGAAATTCAGCAATTGTTTTAACCCGATCTTTAGAGGTCATCTTACCTTGCAAAACGTAATGTGGTGTTTTGTTTTTTTTCAGTTCCGATTCGATACGGTTTAAAGTTGTCAGAAACTGAGTAAACACAATTACGCTTTCACTACCTAATAAATGATCTTCCAGTGACTTTAAAAAATGATCGATCTTAACAGGCATCTCTGTAAAAATTACACCAGGCACGGCAGCCGGATCAGAACAAATTTGTCGAAGTCGCATCAAAGCCGAAAACATGGCTAACTGTGCTCGGTTTTCACCTTGTTCTTGAATCAAGTTTTCAACTTGTCTTGAAAAAGTCATGGCTGTGTTTCTATAAATTTCTTTTTGTCTTTCACCAAAAGGTAAAACAACTTTCTGAATCGTTTTTTCTGGCAAGTTTAATTGAATCTGTGATTTCGTCCGACGAAGCAAAATGGGCTTCGTAATTAATTTAAGCTCTCTGATCGATTCAGTTCTGACCTCATTATTATAATAAACTCGGCGAAAAGCATCGACTTCCCC
>JAYTPA010000247.1:0-2866 GCA_043747495.1 Bdellovibrio sp. | reverse complement strand
TAGTGGTGAATTGTACTGAACACAGGTTTTTATTGTTCGCATGGGGACAGTAAATCGGACTGCATCATCTGTTAAGCAGACTTTACTTGAAGAAACTGCACCGTAACCAGGAAATAGATTTGTTCCTTTTGCAGAGTTTGCGAATGTGGTTAATGATAAAGTCGTGACAAGAGCTATGAGTATTGTTTTCATATGGGTTTTCCTTTGTTCATTGAAGAACTGTATTTAATTGTTGGTTTTAAATTTGTTTTTTTGTTTGGGGCTGTTTGTTTGTCCGAAACTATTATTTTCAAACTTATTAAAGCCTAGTAATGCAATAACATGGCCACAGCTGTTTTAGCTTTTAAGATAAAGGGATTGTTTTTGCTATCAATTTGTATTTTATGTGAGGACTTATAGGTCTATTCCGAGTTCAGAATATACCCATTAAAGCTAAAAAACCTCAACATGAATAAATTGGAGTTGACTACAGTTTATTCATGTGTAAACTGTAGATATGTCTAATATAAACAGATATCTAAATTCGTATATCAAAGATGATCTGAAGCACAAAATGGTGTTTTTAGGCGGCCCCAGACAAGTTGGTAAAACAACCTATTCTTTGTCTTTGCTAAATCCTTCCGAAACGACCAATCCTGCTTACCTAAATTGGGATGATAATGAATCAAAGCAAATCATAAAGGCCGGGCAACTACCTCATAATAAATTAATTGTTTTTGATGAAATTCATAAATATAAAAATTGGCGCAATATGATTAAAGGTCTTTATGATAAACAAAAAGACTTGCATCAGTTCATCGTGACAGGATCTGCAAGACTTGATTATTACAGAAAAGGTGGCGATTCGCTTTTGGGCCGTTACCATTACTACAGATTGCATCCCTACAGTTTAAACGAAATTGCGGCTAAAAGTAAAAGTGATATCGAGCATTTAATAAATTTCGGTGGCTTTCCAGAGCCCTTCCATAGGGGCGAACTTGTTTTTAAAAAAAGATGGCAGAACGAAAGAAATAAAAAAATTATCTACGAAGATATTCGTGATTTAGAAAACGTGCGTGAAATTAGTCTGATGGAAGATCTTTTAGAAAGAATTCCACCAACAGTTGGGTCTTTGTTGTCTTACCAAAATATCGCACAAGATATCGAAGTTAATATTAAATCAATACAAAAATGGATTGAAATATTCGATCATCTTTATCTGACCTTCAGAATAAAACCATTTATTTCAGGCAAATTAAGGTTAGTTAAAAAAGCACATAGAATTTATTTTTGGGATTGGAGCTTTGTACCTGACCCCGGAGCCAGGTTTGAAAATTTTGTAGCTAGCCATTTGTTAAAGTATTGTCACTTCATTGAAGATACTGAGGGTGACAAAATGGATCTGGCCTATTTGCGTGATACTGATGATCGAGAAATTGACTTTATCGTCTTAAAAAACAAGAAACCTATTTTTGCAGTTGAATGTAAAGTTGGAGAAAGATTGGTCTCAAAAAATATTCATTACTTTAAAGAACGTACGAACATACCTTATTTTTATCAAGTGCATATGGGTGAAAAACATTATCAGCCAGAAAAAAATATAGAAGTTCTTCCGTTTATTGAATTTTGTAAAAAAATTGGAATACCTTAACCCAATTTACTTACAATAAGCTGCATCAAGTTCTGTGATATGTAGTGTATCGATATAATTTCCAGCTTTAATACCTGATGAATCAATTTTTAACCAATCAATACCATCTTTACTGCGGTAAACCTGCTGGGTTCCTATATCACCGCCACTTTTCATAGCCAAATAATTTCCAGAATATTTATTGTATTTCGCATTTGGTGCAAAATACCAACCTGAATTTGCGCCGTTAATTTTTGTATTTACGATTGTCCAATTTAAACCATCTGTGCTTTTGTAAGTTTTAGCGTTGTCACTTGCATTGGTCCATGCAACAAAGTGCGTGCCGTTAAATACGATGCTTGACCAGTCATTTCCAATTTGTTTCGAAGCCCAAGTCTGACCATTATCAACCGATCTGGTTATATAACCAGCGCTCAACATACCGTGAATATAAGTTTTGCCGACGATGACGATAACGCCGTTGCCTTCAGCAAAGGACATTAGCTGTGACTGTGTTGGTAAAACATTCGTTAACAATTTCCAAGTAGAGCCTTTGTCATAACTGACACCCATATTCGCGCCCCGACCGACAATAAACGCTTTATCATTCACGCGGTTAATAGCCCCGTAGGAAATGCCATTGGAAACTGAATCAATATTTAAAATTTTGTTCCATGTACTACCGTTAGTAGTTGATGTTGACCAGTCAGGTCCAGCATGAAAAATTTGCTGGTTAAATGCTGCTATACCACCACCCCATGAACCACTTCGGACAACATCCCAGTTAATACCATCACGAGATCTTTTAAGACTACCATTGTAACCCCAGCCATAATTAACATACATATATCCATCAGCTGCATCCATACCATAAAATGATCTTGGCGAATGCCCACCGATAATACTACCAGAAGCAGTGTCATCTGCAGACCTGTCATTAAACCATGTTATTCCATCATCACACGACATCATTGTTCGTTCGTTTTGCCCGGCGGCTAACACTACAGTTTTTAAATTTCCTGATAACTGAGGAGGCGGCACCACAACTGCCGGTGGTTGCACGACGACAGGTGATGAAACGACTGCTGGCGGCGCAACCACAGCTGGGACTTCTGTAGACGGTAATTCGCCAGCAACAGATGAACTTGAATTTTCAATGGGTGATTCGATCACAGATTGATATTTGCCATTCGAGCAATTTTGAAATGGAAAAATTACTGTTAATAAAATAAAATTTAAAACGGCAATTCTGCTAAA
>JAYTPA010000246.1:0-1918 GCA_043747495.1 Bdellovibrio sp. | reverse complement strand
TTAGATGAAATAACAGAACAAACAGTGTTTTCCAAATTATTAAGTGATGAAATCAGCAAAGCGGAATGTGTGAAAGCTCAGCAAAAATGGATTTTAGCTAACAGAAGCTATTTAAATAAAATGATTTCGGCGACGTGCGAAAGATTGCCACAATTAAAAATAAGTCTGAATGAAATCAATAAACTCAATCAAAAAATAAAAGGACTTAAAAAAACAATAGATGCAACGATTAGAATTGTCCCAAAAAGTGAAAGACTTAAAATAGAAAAAGAAATTCAAAAACTAGAAAAGATAAAGTCGCTTTACGCTATTGACGCACAAAATATCAAAGACACACAAATTTTATTAAAATCCCCAACGCTGTTTGAGGAAATATCAAGTCAACTGACAGGTGATGGAATATTAACATTAGAGAAATCAGCTGATCAAAGCTGTCAGTATTTACAAAAAAACACTAAAAATATTCTTAAAGAAAATTTTAAAAAAATAAAATCTTCTTTAAAAGATCTTAAAGAAAGCAATAGAAGCCAAAAATTATCATCAAATTTAAAAACACAGCTGTGGATTTCAGGCAGTGGTTTTGATCTACGAGCACAGATTCATAAAAGTGAATCAAATTTGTTGCCGAACGGACTTATTTGCCGAATGGAATCCCGCTACGGCGAAGGTGTAAAAATCAGAAATGATTTAATCAACATCGGCACAATGGCCTTAGGTGGCAGTAGTTACTTTTCTGGAAGGCTTGTTTCTGAATTAGCAGCGATGAATTTATCAAAGCCTGTTTTAATTGGGCGTTCACTGGTTGCAGCAGAAGCAGCCACTGAAATTTCATTAGCTGCGTACACAGCCAACCAACAGTGCCAAAGAAAAATCACACCCACAGATGCAAAATCCTGCGAAATTTCTGAAAAATCCATTCAAGCTGAACTTGATCAAAACGAATGTCTTTATGCTGTGGCTTCGGGGTTATTAGTGACTGGTTTAACAAGTCTTGGGGTGAAGCAAAGTTTAGTGAATCCAAATAAAGTCAAACCTGTTCAAAAATATACATTAACTGATAAAGAAATTAAATCAAATCCGCAAATTGCCATTTGGAAATTAAAAGAAGCTGGTGAATTAGAAGATGCCGAAGAGCTTAGAAAAACCTATATGGATAAAATGCAGACATTGTCGTTTAAAGTCACCAAGAACATTGGTGAAGGCGTAAATGGAGCAAAATTTATTGAATTTGAAGACGGCACTAAAGGAGTTTGGAAATTCACGAACGAAAGTTCTAAAAATTTATCCGGAAAAGAAACAGCAGCTTACAAGATCGATCATTATTTAGAAATTGACCAAGTCCCAATGACAGTCGAAAGAGAATTCAATGGCAAAGTGGGAATGGTTCAGGTCTTGATTAACAATACTGACGAAGTTGATTATGCTCCACAACCGCAAAATTATGCTTTTTTTGATTCCATCATTGGAAATCGTGACCGTATAAACGATGCAAACGTTCTATCTTTTGAACGTAGACCTGTCGCCATTGATCACGAATTGGCCTTTCATAAAGAAACCAAGAATACTCCGTTTGCACGAAGTGTGGGGGATGTTACACATAAATTACGCTTTGTTGAAACTGAAGCCGAAAAAAAATTAGCCATCTCAGAATTTAAAGCCATTTTGCCATCTAGAATAACTTACGAAAAATTAAAAAATACAACAGATCAGCAATGGATTGACCTTTTAAAGAATGATCTTAAGGAAACCCAAATTAAAAACTTTCTAGAAAATCGAAGACTGGCCGTTGAAAAAATAGACGGGCTAGTTAAAGAATATGGCGATGACATTTTCCGTGACGGGGTCATGAGCCCTGTTATGAAATTAAAAGACCCACCGGCTATGCCATCAGTTTGGGATTGGTAAAAATTAACCACTC
>JAYTPA010000245.1:0-3543 GCA_043747495.1 Bdellovibrio sp. | reverse complement strand
CCATACAGATCTTGTTGGTTTACTTACATTGGCCCTTACGATTGTAGATCAAATGTTATCCAAACTAAATGTGGCGTAAATCCTGGTGCTGAAGCGGGTTACGAAAAACTAGGAACATTTGATAACATTAATATTAACCAAGCTTTTAACATTAACTAATATCTTAACGAATAAACGGACGGAGAAAGTATGAAAACATTTAAAAAATTCATCACTTTAGCAGCATTAACATTAACAGCATTAGCCTTAACAGCTTGCCCGAAAAGCGGAAGTAACGGTAATGCTACATTGGTTGGGCCGGTTTTTCAAAACTGTGCAAACTGTAACACAATTAACCAAGGCTACGAATTTTTCAGATCAGTTTCGCAAGACTACACGCGCTCACTGAGTTTGAATTTAAGTTTTTATGGTAGCAATGTTCAGCAACAAAATTATTATTACAACACAAGTTCCCCTGTGATTTCTTACTACGGACCAGTTGGTGTTAGTGGGCAAATGAATGTTCAATTCCCTGTTAGTCTTGGATACTGTGCAATTCCTGCTGGAACTTATTCAGTTTATACATTAAGCGCTGGCCAATGGAGCAGTTCAATTGTTTCACAATTAGTGATGCAAGCAAGTGGTGCAGCTAATATGACTATGAGATTTACGTCTGCTCAAGTGTCGGCAAAGACGATTTACCAACAGGGTTATACTTGGAACGAAGTTCAACAATCAGGACGCTTGTTTGGTGATCTTTACGTCGAATCAGTGAATGGTTATCCTTGTCAGTCATCAGTGCTAGTTGACTAGTTAAGAATTCAAAATAAATTAAATATTAAAAATTAAAGTGATCCTGCGACGAGCCATCGTGGGGTCGCTTTTTATTTTGCCTATAACATAACACGTTAGATATTTTTTAAACCTGCGTAAATAGATAATTTTCTTGCTAATTTTATCAAACAAGCTTGAAATAAATTTATGAGTTTACTACCACTTTGGATTGAGTTCTTCGACGATTTACAACATGTTCGTGGCAGATCACTAAATACGATTATGGCTTATCGTCGTGATATTGAATTGTATCAAAAGTTTAAAGAAAAAAATGAGCGTCTGATTGAATTTTATGACTTCATGAAAAAAGAAGGTTTGTCGACTCGGTCTCAAGCACGAGTCATCAGTAGCTTAAGAACTTATTATAAATTTTGTGAAACACGCGGACTTAAATCTGAAGAGCTTCGTGATCTGCGCCCGCCAAAAGTGAAATCAACATTACCTAAAGCAATTAGTTTTGCTGAATTCGAAAAGTTAGTTTTAGCATCTGAAGTTCAAGATGAACCTAAAAAAATTCGCAATATGCTGACGCTGTTGTTTTTGTACGGATTAGGATGTCGGGTTAGCGAATTGATTAATTTAAATTTATCTGACTTTTCGGCCACTGAGCGTTGGGTGAAAGTTTTAGGTAAAGGTCAAAAAGAAAGATTAATTCCTCTGACGGAAGCCCTTCACGCTGCTTTAGATAAATATTTACTGCATTCAAGACACTTACTGATTCATGATCAATCAACTGAAAATTCATTATTGTTAAATGATCGAGGGCACAGACCATCACGTATTGATATCTGGCGCTGGTTAGCAGCTTGGTCGATCAAAGCAGGCTTTGATGAGCCAGTTCATCCTCATCGATTTAGACATGGATGTGCTACAGCTTTATTAGAAGGTGGAGCAGATCTACGATCAATCCAAATTTTATTAGGCCATGCTAGTATTCAAACAACTCAAGTTTACACTGCGGTTACAACAAACACGGCAACCAAAGCAATCGATGATCACCATCCCCTTTCAAAAATGAAAGATATCGCAACTTAATAATTGGCCTAAACCGATCTTCGGATTTAACTAAGCTATAATCAACAAACCAGCATGGATTTATATTTGTAAGTCCGTCTGATATGATATTAAAAACACTCATCGAACATCAAAACCAATTAGTTAAAGCCGAAGTCGAAATTGAAATGATTCCTGGTGTACCACAAATTCATTTTTTGGGTCTACCAGATCGGGTCATCAAGGAAAGCTTTTTTAGAATTAAATCAGCACTTAAATCGACGGGGTTTAAATTTACAGTTAGTTCGCAAGTGATTGTGAACATAAGGCCGACTTCGCTTAAGAAATCATCCAGTGGTTTAGAATTAGCTGTGGCCTTAGGAATACTGCATTTAACAGGGCAAAAGCAATTTGCTGATGATTTTAAAAAATCAATTATTTATGGCGAACTGCAATTAGACGGTGGAGTCATCGAGCCGGATAATTTAAAAATGTATAAACCTAAAATTGATGGTGAAACTGTCGTTACAGGTTTTTCAAAAAAAGAATCAAACCATAACAGCTTTGAAATCATCAGATGGGAAAAATTAAACGATGATCTTTACTTTGAAATTAAAACTAAAAAACAAAATTACCAACGACCTGAAATTGGTTTAAAATCAACTTACAATATCGACGAAGCAGAATTGCTATTTCTGATGTCTGTATCAAAAAAACATGCACTGCTAGCAGGGCAGGCAGGGGCTGGTAAATCCTTTCTAGCGCAAAGATTAGTTTCATTTTTGAATCAACCAATATCATATCAAGAAATCCCTGTGCTCACGCCCCATCACTCGTTAACTCCAGCAGCCTTTTTAGGTGGTGGGGCTTCAATGTACACTGGTGAAATCGAAAAAGTGGAAGGCGGAATTTTAATTTTAGATGAACTTTTAGAATTTGATCAAAAAATTTTAGAATCTTTACGTGAGCCAATGACGGGGCAAGTTTTACGAATTGCAAGGGCAGGGGCTGTTAAAGAAATCCAACCTAGCTTTCAAGTCATTGCGACGACTAACTTTTGCCCCTGTGGAAAGTGGATTCCACAAAACTTGAAAATGCTGACTTGCCGATTTTCAGTTCAAAAATGTAAAGGATATTTAAATAAATTATCCGGGCCCTTGGTAGATCGCTTTGGATTAATCCATTTTTTTACGACAAAAGCAGGCGTAAGAAATATAAATGCAGATCAGATTTTAAAAAGAATAAATCAGTTTCATGTTCAAAAAAGCAAAACTAAACTTGATGAAGTTCAGGAATTTAAAAGACTTAAAGCAGATGTTTATTTTGAAAAGTTTTATGGCGAATTGTCCGGACGCAAGCAAGAGGCCTTAGTGCAGATAGCTTTGGTCTACGCAGTTGAAGCAGGACATGAAAATATACAAATAGAGGATTTAAAAAAGAGCGAAAAATGGACAATTCAAGGGTTTTTAGAGCTTGAAAAAGGCATTTGTTGACAAAAAATGGGGTGTCTTTTAACTTGAGGCTTATCTATGGGGTGACGTGGCCGAGGGGTTAGGCACGGCTCTGCAAAAGCTGTTACGGGGGTTCAAGTCCCTCCGTCACCTCCAAAATATTTGGTTCTTCTGGTTCGGTTCTTCTGGTTCTTCGGTTCTTCTCACTTCACTGTTTATCACATAGCGCAAGTCTAATAAAAACAAGCATTTAAGGTTTTCAAGCGATAGTTTACAAAGTTTTTAT
>JAYTPA010000244.1:0-2459 GCA_043747495.1 Bdellovibrio sp. | reverse complement strand
CCGCAAATGCACTTGATCGATTTTATTCTTTGGTCTGCTGGTAGCTTAATAGTGACAGCTAAACCATTGTTTTATACTCATTTAAGAAATAGTTAAATTTGTGAACGCCTAGAAAAATCGCCTAAACATAAATCTTGCGTATTTACTGTATATACAGTATGCTAGCTCTAGGATGACACGAATTAAGGCCTTATCTTCGAAACATTTAGTCTATAAAATAAATGAAAACGATCATAGTCCACCTCATGTTCATGTCGAAGGTATGGGCGCATCTGTTAGAATTAATATCCTTACACTTGTTGTCATGGATAATGAAACTGACTTTTCAAACGCTACACTTAACTGAATAATCAAAGTTGTTCGTGAAAACAGAATGCTCTTACTTGAAAGATGGGAGGAATTACATGGCTAAAGAAATTAAAAAAGTTAAAACAGGTCATATAAATGTACCAACTGAAAACTTTGATGATAACAACATCACGGCACACATATCAATCAGACTACCTTTAAATCTTGTGAAGGATTTGAAACGATTGGCGTTGAATGAAGATTATGAAGGACGATATCAAATTTTGATACGTGATGTATTACAAAGCTACACTGATAAAAATCAAATCAAACACAAAAGTAAAAAGAAAATAGCCATCTAACTAAATTGCAAAGTACTTGGCTTTTTCATTCATAAAGTAATATCCACAAACACTAGATCCTGGATTCATGGCGAATGTTTCCGTTAATTGAATGCCCGTACGTTTTTCAATGTCCATCATTTTCCAAAACTTTTCTTTTTGGGTATGATTCGGACAAGAAGGATACCCCGGGGCTGGCCTGATACTGCGGTACTTTTCTTTAATAATTTCTTCACGGGTTAAATTTTCATTTAATCCAAAACCAAAGTTATTTCTGATTTGCTGATGTGCCCATTCTGCACAGGCCTCAGCAATACGATCCCCAAGGGCTTTAGCTAAAATTGAATTGTAATCATCATTATTTTCTTTTTCAAATTTATTAGCGATTTTTTCGACATCGTTTGTAGCTGTAACAGCAAAAAATCCCATGTAGTCTTTGTGTGGAATTTTTTCAGCTAACTTTTTATCTAAAATAAAATCAGCCAAGCTATAATGAACGTCGCTGTTAATTGTTTTGGCTTTTTGTTGGCGTTCAAAATGAAAGCTTTCAATTGGTTTTTTAGCTAATGTGTTTTTATCGTCGGCTTCGTAAACAAAAACTGTTTCATCAGTGGCTAAGGCCTCATAAAGGCCAGTCACGATTTTAGGCTGAATTGCATTAGTTTTAATCCAATGGGCTAACATACTTTGTACGTCATCAAATAATTTTTTTGCTTCAACACCGTATTTTTCAGAACTCAGAATATTTGGGTAGGTTCCTTTTAAATCCCATGTCCAGAAAAATGGAGACCAATCAATATATTCCGAGACCTCTTTAAGACTTACATTAAATTCTTTGATCCCCGTCCACTTAGGCTGTGGAAGATCAGCTTTGTCCCAGTCTAATTTATACTTTTTAGATCTAGCCATTTCAATTGTGATCACTTCTTTTTCGGTTTCACCTAAAAGAAAATTTTCTCTAGCTTTTTTTGCTTCAATTTTATACTGCTTGAAATTTTCATCAGCCGTTTTAGGTGATAATATTTGATTTAGGGCTTCTGTTGTTCTTGATGCATCCGCAATGTGTATAACTAATCCATCATAAGCAGGATCCATTTTAACCGCTGTATGCACACGCGAAGTTGTCGCCCCGCCAATTAATACTGGTAAATGTATGCCTTGGGCTTTCATTTCCGATAAATTAAAAATCATTTCATCAAGAGACGGCGTAATCAAACCGCTAAAGCCTATCACATCAGGCTGATGTGTTTTAATGCCTTCAATAATTTTATGAAGCGGGGTCATTATACCTAAATCAATCACTTCATAACCATTACAGGCTAAAACTACACCTACAATATTTTTACCAATATCATGTACATCACCCTTAACAGTGGCGATCAAAATCGTTTTCTTCGATTTTTCTAATTTTGCGCCAACGGCTCTGTTTTTTTCGCGCTCTTCTTTTTCAGCTTTCAAGTAAGGTTCTAAATGGGCTACAGCTTTTTTCATAACCCTGGCTGATTTTACGACCTGGGGTAAAAACATTTTACCTTGACCAAATAGATCTCCGACGACTTTCATACCGTCCATCAAAGGGCCTTCGATAACATTTAATGGAATTTTTAATTGGGTCAGTGCTTCCGCGGTATCGATTTCAATATACTGATCTAATCCAAAAACTAATGAATGCTTGATTCGTTCGTTACAATCTAACTTACGCCATTCATTTTTGGCATCAGCCCCAGCATCTGCTGACTTACCTGAATCCGATTTAATCGTTTTAGAAAATTCTAATAATCTTTCAGTACCACTTAGTGCTTCAGTTGTGTCTCCGCTAAGCGCTGCATC
>JAYTPA010000243.1:0-4997 GCA_043747495.1 Bdellovibrio sp. | reverse complement strand
CTAGAGGAACGAAACCCCTGCCATTCACCTTTCAAAGTTTCATCATGATAGCCAGAAAATTTTCTTAAAACTGCAGCTCCATGATTTTCTATCAATCGTGCCCAAGTCTCATAAGAACGAAGTATTTCTTTGGGTGCTTTGTCTAAATCCTTCTGAGCCTTTTTACTTTCTTTAATTTGAGCCATTTTTTGCTTTCAACGACTTATATCAAAGTATAAGTTATAGTTTAATATAAGTCAATTTATTGGTTTAAAGAATAAACCATGCAATAACCTAAATCATACTGAACTTGAGTTTAATGGCATTTGAGATCCGAAACACATCAAAACTGATGCCCTACTCAAACATATAGGCGAATTCGGGATCGATATCTTTGACTAAAAGTGGTTGTCCTTTTTTATCGTGTTCAATTTTGACTGGAATCAGAGCCGTGATGCGACCGTATTGTGTGAAGTTTTCTTTTGATGGCCAACCCTCGACAGGTGCTCCGTTGGGTATGCTCTCGATCGGAACGAAATGAAAAAGAAGCCATAGTTTTCCATTTGGATCATAATTAAGTTGTGGACGTCCAACCCAAGTTGCATTGAAAAGTTCACGCAGTTTCAGCGTCGTTGCGAAATCGATAAGTTGACCTTGATCATCTGTAACATTTTTATATGGACCCACAAATCCTGTACCAGAATCTCTATAATCCATATAAATTCCATATTTACGCACGTAATCGTTAGCACTGCCGACTTTTATAAATTGATTTTTCTTTAACTCTTTTAAAACATTATCACCTTCACGCAAATACCCTGCCGTCGTGTGATCATCACCGCGTCTCAGTGCTTCAAACAGATTTCCTGTTTTTGGTGAAGTTAAATTTGTAGTTTCTATTTCAGGCCCAACAGTTCGCTTTAGAGACGGATCAATTTCTCGCATAAAAGTGGTTGTTATCCAGGGCTGACCGTCTTTTTCTTCAGTGACACGTTCGTAAGTCAATGTGTAGTTTCCATTTTCATTTTTTACAGGTTCATGAAGTTTCGTTTTAAAATTAAATTCCGTCACTAAAGTCCCACCGTAGCCATGATATTTCCAAGTTTTGTGCTCACTCAGGTTAAAATCGTGAACCGGTGCTTGCCAAATAATATGTTCTTCAAAAACCCCTGGTGTGATTTCAATATGAGAAACTTTACCCCACCACCGTGAACGTGATTGATTATGCTGCTGCACATTCGGAAGTTTTCCAGGCTCAGGTTGGCGCATGACTCCGCCAAGGGCTATCCATTCATTTTTATCATTTTTATAAATAACAACGTCCCACGGCCATGCATCAGTATGATACGCACCGATCATTTCTGTGCCATCTTTATAAAAACCACGCGATCTTTTCACATTTTGAATTCCTGGTAAAAATAATTCTGCCGGAGAATCAGCTTCGATAAAACGCATTCCTGAAAAATTGATTCGATATTTGGTGACATTATTTGGATAAGTGATTGGCATGACTAAAGATGGGTCTGCCGTGTCTATTTTTACGTCGGCAGGATCAATATCAGAGGAAGCACTTTGACGTAAACCCGATGTTTTAATAATAGGTCGGCGCTGAATCTGTTTAAACGTAGAAGGTTTATACATGAGCTCTTTACGACGACGATATTGTTCATCTGCTGGTAGCTTTCGCCATTTTGACTGCTGACCAGCTAACAAATAATGATTTTTATTTGAGAAAATAACCCCACAACTATTTACGGGATTTGCAAATGCCGGACTTAATACCACAAAGGTTATGACAAAGCAGGAACTCAGTATTTTAATAATATTTAAGGTATAAGGCATCACACTAGGTTTAAAGCAAGATGAATGCCATAAGAGGACTGTTTATATTCGATAAGAACTTCATTTTGGTAGCGTAAAACAAAAAGCGCTGCCATGGCCAGGCTCAGAAGTGACCCAAATTTTTCCGTTATGTGATTCAACTAAAGTTTTAGAAATATACAAACCAAGCCCCAACCCACGACGATCTTTATTGCCAAGCTGGGCGAATCTTTCAAAAATACGATTTTTTTGATCTTCGGGAATACCCGGTCCTGTATCAATAATAGAAACTTTAATTTCAGAATCAGCTTCTTCTGCGTTGACTGTCACAGCACCATGTTCAGGGGTAAATTTAAGAGCATTGCAAATAAGGTTCGATATGATTTGACCGACTCGGTCTCGGTCACAACGAATGGGGCTTTTTAGATATAATTTTTCAGCTTTCAAATTAATATTTTTGGCGCTGGCAACTAGGCGAAAGCGATCAACGCATTCAGTAATAATATCTGACAAACTATGAGGGGCTAATTGAATTTGAATCTTACCGTTTTCAATGCGTTCCATATCAAGAATGTCTCTAATTAATCTTAAAGAGGTTTCTGCATTTCGTTTAATAATCTCTATATATTTTTTAGCTTTTTCATGAATAGAATCATCTTCTAAAATTAAATCAGAAAAAGATAAAATAGCGCTGATTGGATTTCGTAAATCATGACTAACAATGGCAATAAATTCTTCACGGGTTGTTAATGCTGACTTAGTCTCTAAATGAGCTTTGTATTCAAGATCAAAAAGTTCTGTCGAACTTGCTACAGCAAGGTCTGTATGTTGACGTTCTTTAGAAAGATTTTTATCAGTGGCATTGCGCTCAGCATTGACTAATTTATTAAGCAGCTGCTCTTTTTCATTTCGTTCTTGCTCTATAACTAAATCATTTTCTAAACGTTCTGTTTTTAGCGCTTTGTCTTCTGATTTTCTTTCACCTTGAATCACTTGTTTAATTTCACCCTTATTTTCTAAATCCGCTTTTGAACGGCGTTCAGTGCGGGCCTCATCAGCTTCAATTCGATTTTCAGAAACGATTTTATCGGTTTTTATTTCGGCTTTGTCTTTATAGGTATCAAAAGACTCATCAGTCTTGCCACGTTCAACATGTAGACTGTTATCTGTTTGTTGACGTTCATCTTGAAGGGGTTGGATTGAATTTTCCATAATTCGGAATTATAATTTATTTTTTTTGAATTGTCAGTATTAATCCGTTAAATTCGAACAGCGAGTTAGGGGCGATTTTGTACGTGAATTATTTCCTGAAAAGCAGCTTGAGCTGATTTAAAATTTTCTAACGGATTATTTAACTCGTTATTTCTTTCGCAAGTTAAACTAATAGTTTTGAAATGTTTGTATCTATTCAAAATCATTTGATTGAAATTTTTTAACATTTTTTTGTGTTCTGTTTTGTAAGGTTCAAAAATTCCAAAGCGAACACTTTCATTCCAACTGTAACGGTTTTGTCTGGTGGCTACCCACGCACAGGCTGTAAAACTACCTAAACGCAGTCCCGTTATTTTATTTTCAATTTTCGGCGTCAGGCTATCCATTTTTTCGTTGATATAAAGAAAATGGGGCACATCTATGTAAAAACCGTAGTTGTAGTTTTCACAGATCTGATCAAAATCTTCTAAATTTTCCAAGATAGTCCCGCTGTGATTAGCTAACATAAGATCTACGCCGAGATTTTTACAAGTTAACCCTAGTTGATTGTATTTTTCAGCTAACAAATTCCAATGAGCTGCATTTTTGCCTGTTTCCATTGTGGTTTCAGACAATCTGGTATTTATCGAAGCCTCATGCCCAGCATAAAAAGACGTGTCGATCACAGTTAGATTTTTAATATTCCATTTATTTAATAATTCTAAACTTTTTTCTTCACTACCTGTATTTGAAAACAAGGGGAATTCTGACCGTAAATTTGTAATCACTAATCCGTGGTCTATTAATTTTTTTATTGTTTCTGTATGATTTAAAATATCAGCTTGATTTATTTCAGCATTAATTTGTAGTAATAAGCTGTAAAACTCATGTTGAGGATCTTTAAGCATGTCCTGAGGAAATTTATTCGTAAACCACTCAGATAAATTAATCGAAGTTTTCATAACTTTATTTTAGATAAATCAGACACACTAATCAAATTCAAAGCATAACTGATCTGTACTTTTTTTGTTTTTTGCTTTGTTGCTAGATCTAGAGCTAGGTCGACTTCGACTACCGAGCTTTTGATTAATCTGACGCGCTTCTGATTTGAATTCATCACTTTTCCAGCGTTTGGATATTTCTGCGCGAGCATTTTTCATCGATAGCGCATAATCAACTATGGGCTTAGGATAGCCTTGCGGTGGTTCAAATAGCTTCCACGGTTCGTGAATAAAACTATTTGGTACATTTTTAAGTTCTGGAACATATTTACGAATAAATGAACCTTCTGGATCTTGATCATAGGATTGCTTAATCGGATTATATATACGAACTGTGTTTATGCCTGTAACGCCAGATTGCATCTGAAACTGTGAATAATGGATTCCTGGTTCATAATCTGTAAAAAGTTGAGCCATGTAAGGTGCTGTTATTCTCCAATCAAGCCATAAATTATAACTGGCAAATGAAACCAACATGGCCCTCATGCGAAAATTAATCCATCCTGTTGTATGCAACGAACGCATACAGGCATCTACTAAGGGATAGCCCGTTTGACCTGACTTCCAAGCATTAAAAAAATCTTCTCTGAAGTGCGGTTCTCTCATCCCCTCAAAAACAGAATGCATACAACGAAATTCAATATCAGGCTGCTGTTCTAATTTTTGAATGAAATGACAGTGCCAAGCAATACGCGATAAAAAAGCTGTTAAATTTCGGTAAAAAAAACCAGCTTCAATATCAGTGCTTTGCTTTAGCGACAGCATTTTCTTCTGTGTGGCTTTTTCAATTTCACGAATAGACAAAGTCCCAAAAGTAATATGTGGGCTTAATCTTGAACAATAAGTTGCTGAAGCTTCGGGTTTAGAAATCGACCTTGAATATCTTTTTCCACGATCTTTTAGAAAAGATTCTAAAATTTTAATACCCTGTTGTCTTCCGCCGACCTGCACTTGAGCATGAACTTTTTTAACTGGTAATTCCTGCGATTTTAAATTGGCGATACC
>JAYTPA010000242.1:0-2492 GCA_043747495.1 Bdellovibrio sp. | reverse complement strand
CGACCTATCGATTATAATATTCAAACGCCAGAAACACAGGATGTCATCGATCAAAGAAGTTTTGCTGTGCAAATTAAATATAAATCGGACAGCAATTATTATATTAATTCATCAGCGGCCTACCAACCCTCAAATCGGTTTGCTTTTGGTTACACAACAGCACTCGTTGTGGACCGTGCCCGGGTGGATTTAAAACCGAAAACATATTATGAAAAAAATATGGGCTTAGATATTGGTTATTTGGGAGAAGATCTACACTACGGAATAAGTACGATTTACAATCAACCAGAAGATCATGATTTTGAATCAAATTACAATGCTCCCATTTTAAAGCCTCAAGTTATAACATCACCTTTTGTTGAATTTAATTTGAACCCATTTCAGTTTGAAGTGACTTATATGCATTCAAACGGCGAACGCATTCAAGAAATTGGTCCCGATGTAGACAATGCAAACAGACCCTCTTTGACGCAGAAAATTTTGTATCATAATGCCTATCAATTGAATTTAAAATTTAAAGAAAGTTTAACTGACGACATTAAATACCAAACATCTTTGAATTGGCTGCAGGCTGAATCGCAGTTGCTTAAACAAATCACTTGGAAAAATGTAATTGATTTTCGCGGCCCGTGGAAGGCAAAGTTCGATATTTTGCTAGTTGAAACAAGCGAAGAATTATCGACTGTATCAAGTTATAGAAATTTAGATCAAGTTTGGTTAGGAGCCTCGTATGACTTTTAGATTTAATCATTTTTTAAATATCGTCATGGGGCTGTGTCTGACTTTGGCCAGCATGTCATGCACTGAATTTCTTAAAGGTAAACCCAAAAAGCAAGATGTGATCACGCTTGAAAACAAAAGCCTTGAATGTTCAAAAAATCTTAAAGACAACTTTGCAAAAATGTTTAAATCTGAATTATCTGAAAATAAAATCGATGAAACTTTCGACTGTTTAAATAAAACAATCGAACTGTTTATTTTAAAAGTCGAGGGCAAACAAAACGCCAATCAATTCACAGCAGAAGAGCTTGTGAAAATAATGAATCTTTTTCAGCTTGAAACAGCTATGACAATTGAATCTACAACAGAGATTTTAAATTTAAAGAAAGCCTTATTTGGCGGAGCACCAGAATTCATTACTAAAAATGAACTTGAATTAGTGCGCAATTATTTAAAAGTCGTTCATAATGAATCAAAAAAGAATTCAGAATTTATGCAGATTTATTCTTTTGATGTCGAAAAAAATAAATTTGCACCAGAATACATCAAAAGTGGTTTTAAGCAGTTACGTGAAAGCTTAAAGACTCTGCTTGGTCATACACAAATCTATAAATCAGAGTATGGCTATAATGATTTTGTTAAACTTCTTGAAGCGCTAAGTATGACAAGCAGTGATGAAGGTAAACAGAATATTTTGATGTTAGGCCATGTTGTTTATTTAGTTCAAGGCGATGTTAAGTTAAAAACAGAATCTGATTATCATTTGGTGATTGATAGTTTAGTTGATTTAGCTGAACTGTATGCAGAATTTACTTATGCGGAATTAGAATTTAAAATATCTGAGAAGAAAAAATTTGCGCAACTGATTCAATTTATGGAAAAATCCATTCAAATTTTAGAAAGCTCAGTTCAATACCGCTTTGCGAAATTAATTAAAGTTGAAAGTTTAGATCCTTTAATTGGCGAACTTCTTGATAAAAAGGTCATTCCTTTAGATGTTAATAAAGCCACATTTTTAGATTTCTACAAACGATCATTTTTAAGAGTTTTCAATGATAACAAAAAATTGTCTCCTGAAAGTTTTAAAGGCCTATCAGAGATCATGGTTAAGAATATCAAGCGTGAATTTTACGTTTTTAGAACTTCAATGGATTTTATTAATGCAATCCACTTTGATTTAAAGTCAAAATATTCTGTTGTTGAAATTCAGGGAGCCCTGAAAAAGTTTAAAGCTGAAGACTGGCTAAAACGAACTAAAAATATTGATCCAGTTCTTCGTGCTGAAGTGCTCAAAGGCTTTGAAGAATTACGAATAGAAGCTCTTTCAAAGCAATCCATTATTGTCCAAGACGGAAAAATGGTTTTAGCATATGATCAGAATAAAACTCTTTTGGACTGGTCGGCATTAACGGACGCTCTATACAATAAATTATTAGCACGAGCTCTGTTAATTGGTTGGGGCGAAGTTTCAACTGATTTTGATTTAAATAAAAGTTATTTATACGAAATAGGTATGTTTAATTGGTATGCTGACTTTAAGCAATTCGGTGTAGAAATAAAATTATTTGATCCTAGAACAGTCAATAACGGTCCAGACAGTTTTCTAGAAGCCAGTTTGTTTTCTGCCGCAGGTAAAGGAGCTAAAAAATTAACTTATCTTGAATTATTGCAGTTCGTAAATATGCTTCTCAGCGGTGGCGGCACAGTCACCGATCAAATCAGATTGGACATGAATGCGGCTCAATGTGGATTAGCTGAAAAAGATGTCTTCG
>JAYTPA010000241.1:0-1709 GCA_043747495.1 Bdellovibrio sp. | reverse complement strand
AGTTTCTAAAATGTACTGCAGACAATCTGTGATTTGCTTTGTTAAACGTTCTTGAACTTGGGGTCTACGACTAAAGTATTCAACAATGCGATTAATTTTGGATAAGCCAATGACTTTCTTATGAGGAATATACGCAACTGTTGCAAAACCATCAATCGGTTGGAAATGATGTTCACAGCAAGACATGACTTCAATATTTTGCACGCAAACCATTTGATCGTACTGCATTTTATTATCGATCACTGTAATTGCTGGAAAATTTTCTTCGTGTAAACCACCGAAAATCTCATTCACATACATTTTAGCTATACGATGTGGTGTCTTCTTTAAACTATCATCTTTTAAGTCTAAACCTAATATTTGCATAATTTCAGAAAAATGTTTTTCGATTTTTTCGATTTTTTGCTGTGGGCTTAATTTTGATTTAATAGTTGGTGAAGATCTCACGTTGGCTAGTACGTTTTGAGTTGATGTCTTGTTGACTGATAGTTTTTTAGCTGAGGCGGCTTTTTTCTTCATGCTTATGAATTAACTTAAATCTTATAGATTTGCAATCTGTCATCAACCAGTCTTAAAAGCCCTTCAACAGTTGAAATGGCTCCTGTTTCAGCACGAATAAGGGATTCATTGACGACTTGCAGTTTTTGACTAGGCCATAGAACACTGATTTGGTTCGGTGTTATTTTATTTAGCACTGATTGACTGTCCATACCACCACCTGAAGACAGACTGCCCCAATCTTTTAATCTCTGTTCATCCAGCACAAAGCTGTCATTCATATAGGGTTTTAGGGCTTTTTGTAAAGTGTCAACTTGGCGTAATGGATCATCTGATTTCATTGAAACAGTCATGTAATATTTTTTATTAAAATAATGGGTTGAGGCTGTTGCGCCCAGGGATGAATTACTCATCAATTCTGAGCTGAGGACCCCAGACAGATCAGTTTTCTTCTGACGAAAATCAGCCAAAGGTAAAATCATTCTAAGAGTGACCCGATCATTGACCGTTTTTAAGTAAGTGACCATATTTTTAAGTTCAGTGACATTATCAATTGATTCAAGGTTTAAAAATCGATTTTTTGGCATTGCTAGAATGACATTTCGGGCGAAAAAAACTTTTGATTTACCCTGAACATCGAAACGCAATTGATATTTTCTGCCAACACGCGAAACAGACTTCAATTCATACCCGCGTCGAACTTGTTTTTCAGGAATAAGTCCTTCGATTACATCAAAAATTTGTTCAGTCAAAACCGATGCACCTTTTTTGAAACGCCACGAATTCTGATCGATATTTACAGATTCTAGATCAAGTTCTTTTTTTAATTTTAATAAAACTTTGTCATTATTAGAAAATTCATAAGCTCCCCATTCATCAGATTGAATAGATTGAATTTTTCCGCCTATTCTTGAACTGCTTTCAAATAATCGGAAAGGAATTTTTAATTTTTTAAGTTCATAAGCTGCATAAAGCCCTGATAGACCACCACCAACTATAAGGACCTCTTGATTAAAATCAAATTCATCTTCAATCAAATATTCGTCTAAAGTTGAGCAACTGACTTGTGTTAATAACGCAGGTGCCGCCAACAATGGGACAAAACGACATGCTGTCGATAACAACTTCCTGCGTCCGAGATTAAAGGTCTTACTTTTCATACAAAAATAATGCTATCTTGAAGTCATGCTAAGTACAATAAATCTTGAGCC
>JAYTPA010000240.1:0-1398 GCA_043747495.1 Bdellovibrio sp. | reverse complement strand
CAGTGGTGTTCTGAGGTTCAGGGACAGTTCACATTTAAACGGGGAAATCATTTACTGCATTTTTCAAAATTTAGTGATGCAGACATCAAAAAACAATTTTGCACCGTAGATATGGAATCAATCGCTGGTGTTGATGTTAAAAAAGTTAAGTCATGGGAAGTGTTGGCCACAGCCGTTGATTCTGGCGGTGGCCAAGTCATCCTTGAATGGAACGCTGAACACCGCTTATTTAAAGCCGACGATCTGCCTTTTAGATCCAAAAAACTGATGCAAAAACTCAGTTTGTAATTTCAAAATGTCTTTTGTTTATCGAAAACAACAATCTGCTAGTTAATTCATCAGCATTTGGTCGAGAGCTTCTTGACGATCCCATTCAATTTAGTTAGCTTGTCTTTCAGTGTTCAGAAGTAGCTCAGTTGGTAGAGCAAGCGGCTGTTAACCGCTTGGTCGCAGGTTCGAGTCCTGCCTTCTGAGCCATTTTTTTATTGGTTTGAACATACAACCCTTGTGATGAACGAGGGTTTTTTTTTGGTCTAATCGGAGTTTTAGTGAAAACGAAGTTTTTTCAGTCATTTAAGCACTTAGCTACACTCAGCCTGATTTCTCTATTTTCAATTACAGCTTCTACAAAATCAGTGGATCAGAAAGCTGAAGAATTTTTTGCTTGGTTAAATAAAAATGAAAAACAATTTATCGAATGTAAAATACAAAAAAATGATGATGTTATTACGTTGTGTGACCATACAAAAGTTTCTTATAAAGAGCTCAAAGATTTATTCACTAAGTCTGCTGAAGATATCACTACCGAACTCAAGAAAAAAGACATCACTGTCGATGTGATTTGTCATGGTGAAACTTCTGTCAAGGAAAATAATCAGACTTGCATCACAGACACATCAAACAAAACATTTAAAAATGTTTCTAGCCTGCATGGGCTTTATTTACCTGATGAAAAAAGAATTCTGATTCGCAGTAATGCCACACCGGGAACCTTAATTCATGAATATATCCATCATTTACAATCTATTAATACTGAAAAAATAGCAGGCCGTATTTATAAATCTGAAAAAAATAAATTAAGACAAGAAATACAAAAAGATTTAGATGCTTTAATAGCGGAAGTCACTCAGTTGGAAAAATCTGGCAATAGCGCGAAAGCCAAAGAAAAAGTTAATCAATTCATGAAAACTAACAACTACATGTTTAACTTTAGCAAGTGGCAAGATCTGATTGATGAACGAAGTTTATTTCTGCTTTTTAAAAAGTTTGAAAAGGACTTTCAAATTTCAGAGGCCGATATGCAGCTTGTTAATAAAAATATAAAATTTATCTGTGACCGTAAAGACTATTTAGAAAAATTAGCTGAGTGCAAATAGGCAGCTAATACCTAACACCTGT
>JAYTPA010000239.1:0-1057 GCA_043747495.1 Bdellovibrio sp. | reverse complement strand
TCTGACTTTTACGAACAAAGCAGCCAAAGAATTAAAACATCGTGTGCAGCAAAAAGTGGGTATTAAATCAAAAGGTTTATGGACCGGGACATTTCATTCGTTCGGATTACAACTTTTAAGAAAAAACCATAAATTATTAGGGCTTCCCACGCAGTTCGGAATTTTAGATCAATCGGATTCGCAAGCTATTTTAAAAGATTTAGCAAAAAATATTAGAAATACCACAAAAGACAAATTTGATTTTTCAAAAGTTTTAGAACTTGTGAATACTTTACGTGCTGGAAAAACATTACCTGTCGGTCAATTGGAAGAATACCATGAAATGGCCGAAGTTTTAAAGCCACTTTATGAAAAAGAATTATTAAAATTTGGTGTCGTTGATTTTGAAGGCTTGCTGTTAGAGCCTTTACGGTTATTTAAAAAGTACCCTGAAGTTTTAGAAGGTGTACAGGACCGTTTTCAACAAATTATGGTGGATGAATTTCAAGATACAAATTCTGAACAAATGAAGTTGATTGATCAGATATCACAAAAAAATTTAAATTTATCTGTGGTTGGTGATGATGACCAATCGATTTATGGTTGGCGCGGGGCTGAGATTCAAAATATTTTACAATTTCCAAGAAATTTCGAACAGTGTCAGGTGATTAAGTTAGAAAGAAATTACAGATCAAGTTCTGTGATTCTTGATCTTGGAAATGCTGTGATTGCAAAAAATGCAAAAAGGCATGGTAAGGTTTTACGCTCTGAAAAATTAAAAAACAGTTTACACACAAAGCCCGAAGTTTTCGTTTTAGATAATGAAGACGAAGAAGCTGATTTTGTTTGTCGTGAAATTCAGATGTTGAAACAAAAAGGCGTTAAAGAAAAAGACATAGCCATTTTATATCGATCAAATACTCAAGGGGCTTTTATTGAAGCTTCTTTAAGACGAAATCAGATTCCGTATTCTATTACCGGTGGCACATCTATTTTTGATCGTAAAGAAGCCAAAGATTGGTTGGCTTATATCAAGCAATCTTTAAATGATGATGAGGTTTCTTTTCGTCGTATTATT
>JAYTPA010000238.1:0-1275 GCA_043747495.1 Bdellovibrio sp. | reverse complement strand
GCAGAAATTTTGAGTCAATCTTTTCAGACTGACTTTGGAGTTTATAACTTAAAAATTGGTTTAAATCAGAAAAATGTTTTTTCAAAAGCTGGGTAAAATCTAGCCCTCTTAAAAAGGTATTCACTCAAAATGAATACCTTTTACATTTACACATTAAATCTAAAAAATAAAACATCGCCGTCTTTAACAGGGTATTCTTTGCCTTCAAGACGGTACTTGCCAGCTTCTTTTACAGCTTGTTCTGTTTTCAACGTAAATAAATCTTCACAGTGATAGGTTTCAGCTCTGATAAAACCTTTTTCAAAATCAGTGTGGATAACACCAGCCGCTTGCGGAGCTTTCATGCCAGCTTTTATAGTCCAAGCGCGCACTTCTTTTTCACCAGCCGTAAAATAAGTATAAAGACCTAATAACTTATAAGCATCGCGAATTAAACGATTTAAACCAGGTTCAGTAGCACCTAAGCTTTGTAAAAATTCAGCTCTTTCTTCAATTGGTAACTGGGCGATGTCGGCTTCCATTGCAGAGCAAATTGTAATTGTTTTATTATTTTCTTCAGCGGCTCTTTTTTCAACTTGTTTAACCCAGTCATTACCACCAGCTGCAAAATCAGTATCAGAAACATTACACGCATATAAAACGGGTTTAGCAGTTAATAAATGCAATTCACGCATGAAGGGCATTTCTAAGTCATTACAAACAACAGATCTTGCGGGTTTACCGTCGCTGAGTGCTTGCATTGCTCTTTGGGTGACATCTAATTCCATTTTTAATTTTACATCAGATGAAGTTTTAGCAATTTTTTCGATACGTTTTAATTTTTTTTCAACTGAATCTAAATCGGCTAACATCAATTCTGTATTAATGATTTCCATGTCACGTAATGGATCTACGCTGCCAGCTACGTGAATAATATTTGGGTCATCAAAACAACGAACAACGTGAACGATGGCATCAGTTTGACGGATGTGAGAAAGAAATTGATTTCCCAAGCCCTCGCCCTGGCTTGCACCTTTGACAATACCAGCGATATCCACAAATTCCATTGTTGTTGGGATAACGCTTTGAGGTTTAATAAATTGCGTGATTTGATCTAAACGAATATCAGGAACAGTCACGACACCAACATTGGGATCGATCGTGCAAAAAGGGTAATTAGCAGCTTCAGCTTTTGCTGCTGTTAGAGCATTAAATAATGTTGATTTGCCAACATTTGGTAGACCAACGATTCCAACTTGAAGTGCCATAAATAATTCCTTTTTCTAATATTGCCTA
>JAYTPA010000237.1:0-4001 GCA_043747495.1 Bdellovibrio sp. | reverse complement strand
AAAGCTACTAAAAAGAAAAAGAAGTAGTTGGTTTTGTAAAGCAGTCGCTTTCGAAGGGCTAATGTAAATTGGCCCTTTTTTTATGTCTAAAATAAATTTCGTCAAATCGAATATAGTAAAGAATCACCTTAAGCTCCAATATAGGAGCCCTTCTCAGCGAATCCAATTTTAATTTAAATTTTAATTTCTAGATCTAGTAGAAGTAAGTTAAGCCTACGCCAGCAGTTGGTAAGTAAATACTTTTAGTTATTTCACTCATCAAAATAAGTTCACCATAAAAGTTAACACCTGATAATTCGCCTTCAAGTTGGTTGTACTCTAAGCCTGCTGCTGCTGCGATAAAGTTCGCTGAAAATTCATTCTTTTGGATCTCTGATTCAGTCAGCACATTTTTCAAAATACTTGATTCATTAGCGGCGCCAGCATCATTATTTGTATTAAACCATCTTGAAAAGCCGACTTTAGTATATGGTGACAAATATTGCGCTTCAAAATTTCTTTTCCATGCGAAGTGAAATGTACCATAAGCTTCGCCTTTGCCTAAACCGAACACCGCTGAATCTTGTGGGATGATGTTAACCTCTATATTTAAGCCTAAAAGCCCTGTCATTCCCCCAGAAGAAAAGCCTACTCCAATTTTTTTATATTCTTTCATGTCTATGTTTGAATCATAAAGCTCTACGCCTTCGTGATCAAATTTTTGAGTTTTAGAGAAAAATGATTGCTGTGCATTTGCAATTGAAAGGCTTAACGTTGAAGCTAAAAAGAGAAGAGTTGAAAGACTGATTGTTTGTTTCATGGTAAAAACCCCTTTAATAAGTGATATTTCATCTTAACACTGGTCGAACGACAAGTTTTTTTAATCAATATTTATGATTTTAATTCTTTGAGAACTCCATTGATCAAATTCATTGTCTTTAAAAAGCGCTTTTTGATGTGTTTTGTAATTCAAAACAGCTCCAAAGTCCCTGACGGTTTCTAATAAATCTAAATTAATATCAGAATAGATCCAACAAGGTACATTAGGAGATCCTTGAATCAATATTCCGTCATTTTCAAAGTTTAAATCTGGCGCACTATATATAGAGGCATAGCCATAGTTAATATCCACAGCTGGAGACCATTCCACAGAGCCAATTGTTTGCGCAACAACAACATAAATTTGATTTTCTAAAGCACGAGCTCGGGCTCCGATATGAACACGATGTGCCCCTTTTATTGTCTCTGTACAACTTGGGGCAAAAATAATCTGCGCAAGTCCTTTATGGGATGCAATCATCGATGGAATCGCAAATTCCACATCAAAGCAGGTTGAAACAGCAAAAGAAAATTTATTATTTTTGAAAACTTTAATTGTTGATCCACCAGATTGAATATTCCAGTCTTCATCTTCAAAACGGGTCATGTGCAATTTATCCTGATATTCAATCTGGCCCATTGGTGAAAAAACAAAAGTCCGATTTGTCGTTTTAAATTTATCATGAAAAACAGGAAAACTAGGGGCTATAATGTATATTTTATTCTGAACAGCCTGGGCTTTAAAAACATCGGTAAATTCATTTAAATATTTTTTTAATTTTTCAGCTTGGTTTTTTAAATCTAATCTTTCGGATTCGGATAATAGCGATGTTAATTCCATCGAACCGTATTCTGGAAAAAGAAGAACTTCAGCTTTATTCAAAACAGCTTCATGAATCCATTGAGTGGTCTTTTTTTTCCAGTCTTCGATCGACTTGTGAAAATCAATTGGGTACTGTGATGTTGCTATTTTTATTAATCCCACTGCTTAACCCAATAAACCATATCTTTAAGTGTTTCTGCTTTTTCACCATGATCTTGCCAACTAAACTGAGCGCTTAATTCCGGGTTTTTAAAATATCCTCGGGAGCTCCAAAATACATCCAGCGGCCTATAGTTAGTTGGTCTGAGTGGATGATTCTCGGGTCTTTGAACGGCACAAAATGTTGTTTTTTTAATATTTTTAAAGCTTAAAGCATATTTTTCGCGTTGGTCAAAAAACTGGTGACCGATACCCTGCCCGCGGAATTCAGGTAATAAAACGCTTTCACCAAAGTAAAAAATTTCTTCTAAATCAACCCCTAATTCGATGAAGGGTTTTTTTACAAAATGGTCTTCTTGGGCGAGCGGCAAACATGTCGCCACACCAACCATTTTTTCGCCGTCGTTTTCGACAAAAGCGCCAATAAAAGCTGCATCTTTAGCGTCTATATAGCGTTCCAAATATTTAACTTCATATTGAGCTGACCCATCATAAATATACGGAAAGTCTTTGAAAACCTTAATCCGTAGATCAGCAATTTCGTAAAGCCTATCGTTTTTTTCTTGATGTGAAAGCTGTCTAATACTAACGCTCATTACTTAACCATTTCTATCCATTTTGGTAAATTATAATAGGTTGTGACTCGTTTAATTTTTCCGTTTTTAAATTCAAAAAAAGATCCTGCACGGATGACATATTTTTGGTTTTTTGCTGGTGGCAAAGACCCGTCTGTTTTTAAATAAGTTCCGTGCACATCATATTCAGTCGAAATCTTTTCGCCATTTTCTGACACGAAAAAAGCCATATCTTTAAGCTGCTCTTTGTAACACTCATCCATGTGAGCCATGAATTTTGTAAAGACCTCTAACCCGATCTCAGTTTTGCCCTGATTAATATCATGTTCGACTTCGGGGTGAAGATAAGTCAGCATTTCTTTACTATTGCCAGAATTGAATGCATTAAAATAGTTTTTAACTGTCTCTAGATTTGGATTGGGACTGAGATTCAAATTTTCCATAGATAACCTTTCATTTTATACGTTCTAAAATGCTAAATGATAAACATCAAAAATACCAGTTGCAACACGGCATTTGCTTTCTAGGCTTGAGATTTCAGCCTCTTCGTAATAAATCTTGTAAGTCATTATTTTCAAAATATTTATCACTATCAACGAAGGGAACTTTCTATGGCACACAAAAGAAAAAAAATCGCAGTTATCGGCGCTGGTTTTGTCGGATCTACAACGGCTCACTGGGCAGCTCAGAAAGAATTAGGAGACGTTGTTCTTTTAGATGTGAATGAAGGTGCAGCTATCGGTAAATCGCTTGATTTACTTCAGTCAGCTCCGATTGAATTATTCGATACTAAAATTAAAGGAACTTCAAATTACGCAGATATCGCAAACAGTGACGTTGTGATTATTACTGCGGGTATGCCTAGAAAACCGGGCATGAGCCGTGATGAACTTGTTGGGATCAATGCAAAAATAGTAAAAGATGTTTGCGCTGGCATAAAACAGCACGCGCCGAATTCAGTTGTTATCGTTGTTTGTAATCCAATGGACGTTATGGCTGTTTACGCTAAACAACAATTAGGATTCCCACGCGAAAGAGTTCTTGGAATGGGTGGCTGTTTAGATTCAGCCAGATTCCGTGCTTTCATTGCTGAAGAATTAAATGTTTCAGTTAAAGATGTTACTGGCGTAGTTCTTGGTAATCATGGTGATGCAATGATGCCTTTAGTAAGAACAGCTTCTGTAGGATCAACTCCTATTATGGATTTAATGACTGCAGAAAAAATTGCTGCTCTTGTGACAAGAACAAAGCAAGCTGGCGCTGAAATCGGTGGTCATTTAAAAACAGGTTCAGCTTATTATGCTCCATCACGAGGTGCGATTGAAATGGCTGAAGCGATTTTAAAAGATCAAAAACGCGTTTTACCAGTTGCTGTTGAATTAAATGGTGAATTTGGTGTGAAAGACAACTTAATGGTTGGTGTTATGTGTGTGATCGGTGGCAACGGTTTAGAAAAAATTATTGATTACAAAATGAATGCTGATGAAAAAGCTGAATTTGATAAATCAGTTGAAGCAGTTAGATCACTTGTTGCGTTACTAAAAGCTATCTAAAAACAATCTAAAGGTGAAGGCTACTTAATTATGAATATACATGAATTTCAAGCTAAAGAAGTTTTAAGAAAATTTGGAGTCGCTACACTTAAG
>JAYTPA010000236.1:0-2506 GCA_043747495.1 Bdellovibrio sp. | reverse complement strand
CAAGCACCTGTAATCACGCTAGCGTTTATGCATGGTTGTATCGATCACGCATAAATTATTAGTTAAAGAATTTACTGAGCTGGTTTCTGAAACAAATGGCATCACTTTAGGTGATACCCTAGATCTTTTGTTATCCTCGTCACTGAAAACAAAAAATCCAGAAGCCTACGACACAGTGGCTGATTTTAGAAAAATATTAAATGAATTTATTACCAATGAAAAATCGATTGATGCTTTGTTAAAGCACCCTTTCAGTTTAGTTTTATTGGATTTCTTTAAACGTTTTCCGTTGAAGTACCAAGAAGAACATATTCATTTAACAGGATCACTGACGGCAGGTTTTATTTGGTCAAAATTAAAACCCTTACTAGATGGCCCTCATCAAAAAATTTATGAACAAAAAATAAAACAAGTTTACGGAGATCAAGCTTGGCCGATTAAATCAGCGGCTGATGTTGATCGTTTAATTCGCTTAAAAGAAACTGAAGGTTTTTCAGCCTATTTAAAAATTCTTTATTTAACTAAATTAATTTTCACATCTAAAGAAGCTCATGCTGAAGCCGCTTACAGTATGGCTGAAGATCTTTATGTCAATTATAACGTCGGGCAAATCCGATTAAAATTTTCCTTAAGTCGATCAACTTCGGATAGTTCAGAACAAATCCCTGGCATTGATGCTGTGACTGCGGAAGATGTTGTTGTTGGGCTTTATGAAGGTTTCGCGTCTTTTCAAAAACTACACCCCGATTTTAAATTTATTTTATCGCCGTCGTTTAGAAAAGAATCTAGCTTTTTTGATTCAAGCAAATATGCAAATCGCAAAGAGCATTTTCAACAGCAGATTGATGAAATTATTAAAATGACAGAAAAGTATCCTGAATTAAAAAACTGTCTGTCAGAAGTTGATACAGTCGGTGACGAAAAAGAAATGTACCGCAAAGAACACTTTTTTGAATTACAATCAGGCTTTAGAAAATTACAATACAAAGGTTTTAAAATTAGATCGCATCACGGCGAAACATGGTACACGTTACGTCGGGGTATTCAGGCCGTCGATAATGCGATGAACATTTGGCATATTGATACGCTTGAACATGGAATCAGCTTGGGCATAAATCCAAATCGATATTTTCACCGTTTATACCAAAAAGTGATTAAACAAAATATTGAAAATAAACCCGTCGTGCCTCAATCGCAAGATCATCGTGAATTACATGAATTAGATTGGGGTAATAACAAACTGGTCATGGAAAAATTATTACGTGGCGAAGTTTTATCAGAACTAGAGCGCACCCAGTTTTTAAAAGCAAAATTTCATACCGCCCGCGAAGTGGAACAATACCAACATGACGTTTTGAATCGTCTGATCCAAAAAGGTGTTTCATTAGTTGTACTGCCTTCATCAAATAATAAACTAACAGGAAAATTTGATGATTATAAAGATCATCCATTTTCATGGTGGGAAAAGAAAAATGTTCAATTAGGTGTTGGTACAGATAATTACGTGACCTTAAATACAAATTATCTACGTGAAATGTTGATTTTATTGTTAACGGATTCAATGAATTTAAAAATCACAAAATTATTAATGGTCACAACTGGCGAAACACGCAGGCCATACATCAGTCAGTTGTTGTGGCAAATGCGCAAGGATATTAACAAGGACGCCTTTTAATGAATAGTTTCGTCGATTTCTGTAAAAAAATATTTAATGTCCGACAATTAATTGTTTTAGCACTGGGTTTTGCCAGCGGTTTTCCTTTATTACTAACGGGGTCCACTTTCAAATTATGGTTAGCTCAAGATGGTGTGGATATTAAAACGATTGGTTTGATGAGCCTTGTCGGCACAGCCTATTCATTAAAGTTTTTTTGGGCCCCGCTGATTGATCGCTATTATATTTCGTATTTAGGTCGCAGAAAAACTTGGATTTTTATTACACAGGTTTTCTTGGCTTTAGGTTTATTTATGATGTCGTCATTAAACCCACTGACTGATGGCTTAGGTTTATTAGCTAGCTGGGCTGTGTTTGTGGCCTTTATGTCTGCCACACAAGACACCGCTATTGATGCTTACCGCAGAGAATACCTCACTAATGAAGAACTTGGCCTAGGATCATCAATGAATGTTTACGGCTACCGCATAGCGATGTTAGTAGCCGGTGGATTTTTAGTGTCGTTAGTTGCTGATACATCCGCTGTGGCCAGCGCAAGTGCCACTGGGTTAACTGGAGTCATCAGTTGGAATCAGTTTTATCAAATCAGCGCAGTGATCATGGGTGTCTTGGCCGCGATCACATTTTTTATACCAGAACCTGAATCTGAAGCAGCTCCGAAAACTTTATTCGGAGCTTTTTTTGAACCGTTTAAAGAATTTTTCCTGCGCAAAGAGGCTTTGTTCATCTTGCTGTTTGTTTTTCTTTTTAAATTAGGTGATCAGATTTCTGGAAGCTTACTGACTCCGTTTTATAAATCCATGGGTTACACCAATGTTGAAATTGGTTTGA
>JAYTPA010000235.1:0-2064 GCA_043747495.1 Bdellovibrio sp. | reverse complement strand
ATCATCATTGGGATGAATAGCTTTATTTGGTAAGGTTAAATTTTGCATTGTCATCGCGCGATTAGCGATCACTTCATTTGAATTCATATTTGTTTGCGTGCCTGATCCAGTTTGCCAAACGACTAAAGGAAAATGGGCATCAAGACCACCGTTAATCACTTCGTCAGCGGCTTTAATAATAAATTCAGCTTTAGTTTTATCAAGAAGACCTAATTCAGCGTTCGTCATCGCAGCACATTTTTTGAGTACACCTAAAGCTTTAATCATTTCACGGGGAAATTTATCTCCTCCGATTTTAAAATTTTCAGTAGACCTCTGAGTTTGAGCTCCCCATAAAGCGTGCGCAGGAACTTTCACATCACCCATGGTGTCTTTTTCAATACGGAAATCTTGAGTCGTCATTTGCTACCTCTAAAAACATTTCCCACGCTAGCTTGATCTGTGGGGTATATAACAAGCTCTTGAATGTTAACATGTGGGGACTGTTCGACACACCATAAAATATTCTGTGCAATATCCATTGGACCAAGCGGCGTCATACCCGCATAAACAGCATCAGCTTTTTGCTGATTTCCTAAGCGAACAAGGCTAAATTCACTGTTCACCATACCAGGTTCAATATTCGTAACACGAACACCTGTACCTTTTAAATCCATACGAAAGCCTTCGCTCAACGCACGAACTGCAAACTTAGTGGCACAATAAACAGCTCCACCTTCATACACAAGCCTTCCAGCAACAGAGCCCAAGTTGATAATATGGCCTTTATTTTTAATGATTGAATCAAAACATTCACGCGTAAGCCATAGTAAGCCCTTGATATTTGTATCAATCATCGCATCCCAGTCTGAGGTTTTAGCTTTTTGCACAAGTTCTGTTCCCTGTGCCAGTCCTGCGTTATTGATTAAAATCTGAATATCAATTTTAGATTTTTTAATTTTTGATGAAAGATTTAAAACAGATTTTTGCGAAGATAAATCGCAAGCCATGATTTCAACTTTTTTAGCACCCAGTTTTAAGCACTGGGCTTGAACTTTTTTAAGCCGATCAACACGCCGAGCTATCAATAAAAGATTATGTTTCTTTTTGGCCAATAGATAAGCGGTTTGTTCACCAATCCCCGACGATGCCCCAGTAATTAAAACGTATGTTTTCATAGGAATACGCTAAAACAGTTACTCACCGGAATCAAATAAATTGAAAATTCTGTTTTAGCTAATCGGTGTAGTTGATTGTGAACGAAGAATCAAAGGCTTGAGCGCCTCTTGCTGGACACGTTGAATTTGATCGATAGACGCTGTAGCCAGAAAAAGAAAAATTTGAACTATAGCATCCTGCCGCACCGGAAGTTCCATTTATACTTACTGTTGGTGTTGCTGCAGGATTTGTTAGCGCTACTGACCAAACAACCACTGGTGCATTCCATACACCACCGCAGTTCCAACCCATGGCGCCTGTGTCACGACCCCGACCCCACTGCGTTAATTCAAGATTGTTTCCATTTTTTCTAAATTGATATTCAATAAAGTGATCTGTACAAATCCGACTTGTGCCAGTTGCCGTTTTCACACACGCCTGTGTATTACAAGCCTGCGAATACCCGGCTGGATAGGAACAGTCAGCACCACCGCTGGATTTAGGTCGGAAAATTTGAAAAGATTGTGTTCCACCACCGCACGTTTTGCTACAGGTACCAAAAGCACCTGAACAATCAACCGGCGCAAGAGCTATAGTTTCACAAATAGGCACGCCATCAGGCGAAATCCCAGTTGCATAATCACCAGCAGCACATGAACCGCCAGTTTGTAGTGGGGTCCGACAATTCACAGTCCCATTTGAATTCACTCCTATAGCAATCGAACCTGAAGCACAATCACCACCGACGAATGGATTGTAACATGTGACTTCACCATCAGCACTGAATCCTGATATAACCTGACCAGCAGGACAGCTTTTATCTGATAGTTTCGAATCCACGACACCGTTACAACCAAATATAACAGCTGCGGATTTATTACTATCATCTACTTTTAAAAGCGTTGTGACATAGGCTGGTTGATGGGG
>JAYTPA010000234.1:0-10246 GCA_043747495.1 Bdellovibrio sp. | reverse complement strand
TTTTGAAGACTGGCCGGAATATTATTTAATACAAAAGCAGTACCAAGACCCAAGTCGTTATTATGTTTTATGTCTGACAATAACAAATCAATAATTTCTAAACCAATGACTTCGTTACCGTGTGTAATCCCCGTCACTAAAAGATTAATTTTTTTATTATGAGTTGTTAACGCAAAACCGTAATCATCTAATTCAATAAAATTTGGATGTGAACTAAAGTGTGATTTAAAATTCTTAAACTGTTCAATGTATTGATTAATTTGCGCTGGGTTGGACATTTACTTTTCCTTTAGGCTGATTCTTGAATCTGTCTGCATACTGACATTTTTGACAAAGGTCTTGTGTAAGGACTCCGTTTTCAAAACCGGTTTTAATAGTTGTGGCCTTTTCTGATTTTAAGATTTCTTGTAAATTGTTTTGATTCAATGACCCTAACTTCAACACCGCTTCCTTATCCAAACAACAGGGAACAACATCCCCATTGGCATGAATGGCCACTTGTTTGCGAAGCCCATAACAACTGCCCTGTTTTGATCTGATTTCTTGACTAGGGTGTGGCCAAATAAATTCAGTATCAAAATGCAAATAAAGTTTATGCTGTATCTTCTTAGATTTGTTCATTTTAACATCTACATTGACATTTAAATTCATTGAATAATGTTTTTCAATTATATCAAAAATTTGTAAGTTATTTTCTTTTTGATTCTGCGGGTGATCTAGATTCCAAAGGCGTAAATTAATATAATAATCTTTGCTTAACTTTTCTGACTGATCACAAAAATAAAGGATTGGGCTTAAGTACTGTTCTAAAGTTTGCTTTTTCGGGTTAGCAAAATAGGAATGCACAGAGAAGTTAATTTGCTCGATGCAGTTTGAAGCTAACAAGGCTTCTGTATGTCGTTTTAATAAGGTTCCGTTGGTCGTCAGAAAAATTTTAAGCTGTAATTCTTCGCAGATCTTTAGGATTTCTTGAAACTGTGGATGACCTAATGGCTCCCCCATAAGATGAAGACAGACCTGTTTAGTTAATGGTTTAACTTGAATCGCGTAATCTTTGAATTTTTCTACGGAAATTATTTTTTGATCACGTACTACTTCAGGACAAAAGCTACATTGCAAATTACAGATGTTACTAATTTCAATATAAGCCCGTTCAAACATATTTTACCCTAAAATAACGTTAATAGACAATTAAGCCTATCTACCGATTGCAGAATGCCTTTGTATTCACTAAAATAGATATCATGAGACATCTTCAAATTAAAACGATTATCTTATTTATTCTGGCAGTTGGCTTTCAAGGATTCGCCCAAAAAGCCCCTAATTCATCAAAAGTCCCCCCTCCTAAAAACCCCAAGCAAGAAATTGCCTACTTAGCTGGTGGTTGTTTTTGGGGAATGGAAGAATTATTCAGATCGCAAAAAGGTGTTATCGATGTTGAAGTGGGCTACATGGGTGACGACAAGCCCTCACCGACTTATGAATTGATTAAAACAGGACGCACAAATTTTGCTGAAACAATTAAAGTAGTTTTTGATCCAACCATCACTAACTATCAGAAAATGTTGAATTATTTTTTTAAAATTCATGATCCAACAACAATGAATCAACAGGGTAACGACAAAGGCACGCAATATCGAAGCGCTATTTTTTACATGACAGATGAACAGAAAAAAGTAGCCGAAGCTAGTATCAAAAAAATTAATCAAATGAAAGTTTGGAAAAAACCAATCGTTACACAAATAACTTCAGCCGGACCTTGGACCAAGGCTGAAGATTATCATCAAGATTATTTACAGAAAAACCCGCAAGGTTACACTTGCCATTTTGAAAGAAAAATCGATCTTTAATTATTTGGGAAGTAGGAATTCCGCGAAGTTGTTCCAGACGCAGTCGTATTATAAACATTACCTATTAAGTTATAAACGAAATTATCCCCGTCAGTTATATCATTACACAGTTCAGGTGACAAACCTGTACAGTCCGCTCCGCCTTCAACTGATCCTGGTGTTACGTCCCAAGGTGTACCACTGACGACCCCTGTAGAAACATAAGATGCGTAAGAGCCGTAGTCATCCCATTCTCTAACGTAAACTCGGATGCGGTTTTTAATTTCATAGGCATCATTTAAACATGAATACTCATAATAAGGATTACCTTTGGTTACTCCGTTACCGCTACGATCAGAAATTGGATCTATATAATATGGCAATACAGATGTCGATCCAGATGCTGTTCCAAAACCAGTGTGATAATGTGGACTTGAGGCTGCTGGACTTAAAATTGTGAAATAATTTGAAACAGGAATATTTGTGGTTGCACCTAAAGTAGAAAGCATTGGAGCTGCCACCACGTATGGCAATAATTTACCATTACGCATTTCAGTTAACCTTGGATTTGGAAGTCCAGAGCTATTGAATATCTCCCAGTTTGTTTTTCCTGCGCCACCGATACAAGCCTTAATATTATTTCCCCATTCACGCGGTACACTTGAAGATGAAGTTGTCACAGCACCACTGGCATCAATCGTTTTATTAATAGTTGTCAGTGTATATTCACCTGTGCAGCAGTTCGTACCATCAAGTGCTACGTAAACACACTCGGCCGTCATTTCGTCATCTTCACGATTGAAGTTAACTTCTTCACCTGTACATGTACTACTAAGGGCTGCTCCAGCAGAACTACATCTAAATGAAACTCCACCTGTTGAATCTGTGGTTTTTTCAATTGATACAGCTGTCGGTCCTATACCTACTTCTTTGTTATAATACCAATATGGTTTTTCGCTAACGTATTCGCACATGCCAGCAGGAATATTGACAGCGAAATTAATGCCACCATAAAACAAAGACAATTCTGGAACCTCAACTACGCAGCTTAAATCATTGCCTGTCGATGTCGGCGCTATAGAACATTTTGAACCGTAAGAGTTTAATTGACTCACATAATGCGGATAACTAGTTGAAGTATCAAGTGCAACAAAGAAATGTGTTAAATCGTAATTTGATGGTGGTGTAACGACTGTATCAGAACCACTGCCATCATTACTGCTGCCGCTATCTGTCGTTGTAGATGATTCATCAAAAGATGAAACTTCTGATCCGCAAGAAAACATAGCGAATCCAAAGATTATAAGAAAGAAAATTTTTATCATTTTGTTCATATCAAAATCCCTTCGATAGAAAATACACAATCTTCTATCGGACAGGGTTTTAATTCATTAAAGTCTGTGTTTAGTCATGAAGGTCTAATTTTGATTTGAAAATCAAAACTAGACTCATGCTGGGCCGTGGTCCAGCCTTCTTTTTAGTTAATCTTTCAAGACCGGAGTAATTTCTAAGGTCTCTGTTTTTTGATTACGACTGATTTTAATATTCGTTTTTAAGCTCGGTTTTATCGACTGTAAAACATAAACATAATCATAAATATTTTCAATTTTGGTCTGATCAAATTCAGTGATAATATCACCCGATTTTAAACCGGCCTTTTCAGCAGGTGAATTCTTTGCGACTCCTGAAATACGAACTCCTTTTACACCTTCTTGGGAATAATCTGGAATCGTTCCTAAAAATATTCTAAAACTACGGCCTTCCATCTGTTTACCTGATTGGCTTTGCATTTTTTCGTACTTAACAACTGACTTGTTTGTTTCAGCGATTGCCTCTGTGTAAAGTTTAACAACGTTAATAGTGTCTAATAGGCCTTTATAATTTAATGTTTCAGGCTTATCCCGCGGCGTATGGTATTCTGAATGGGCGCCTGTGAAAAACGAAATCGATGGCACTTCGCCCAAGTAAATCGCCATTGCATCCGTTGGCAAATAGGGATCAGTTGTTAAATTCAACGGGACATCTGTTAAAATCGAAACACGTTCAGAAACTGATTTCCAACCTTCAGCAGAACCCACGCCTTGCACGTTCAGTGATTCATTTAGCCTGCCAATCATGTCCATATTAAGGCCAGCTTCAAATTTTTTATTGAAATCTTTAAATGTCTTAACAAAATGACTTGAACCTAATACCCCGATTTCTTCACCAGACCAAACAGCAAAATAAATTGGGCGCTGTAATTTATTTTTATTCTGGCTGTAGTAATTGGCTAATTCTAAAACACCAGCTACACCAGATGCATTATCATCAGCACCATAATGAATTTGTTCTTTATCTTTTGATGAAGCTAACGATGACCCGCTGAGCTGACCTAAGCCTAAGTGATCCCCATGGGCACCGATTAAAACAGCTTTATTTTTTGGGGCTGTATTGATGTATCCCACAACATTGTGGCCAATGGATTTTTGAGTGATTAAATCCACTGAAGCCGAAAAATACTGTGAAGGCAAAATAAAACCTGGTACGTTATCGTAAGTTTCAAATTGCTTTTGAATATCGCTGTAAGATTTAAGTTGTCCAGCTTTAAGTATTTTATCAAACACACCAGATTGCAGTTTTAAAAGTGGCAGCTGGGAATCAGACAAGCTTCCACCGAATTTTAAATCCCCAATTTTTCCATCTTGAACAATAATAACCCCGTAGGCCCCTTTGTTTTTAGCCACAGTGATTTTATGTTGTAATCTTGAATAGGTTAAAATGTGGGTGTGTTTTGCAAATTCTTTTTGTGAAGGTCTTGGTGACTCATCAAGTAAAATAACCCATTTACCAGATACATCTAAATTTTTATAGGAATCATAGCCTGCGTATGTCGCTGTGGCAGGTGCGACAATCCCGTAACCTGCAAATACGACTGGTTTTGATTGATACTGCCCTGACTTTGAATAAGATATGGGTTGGTAGTCAACACCACGAACTAAATTTTGTTCGAGCCGGCCGACTAACTGGGCCGAATTTGAAACACCTGCTGTGACTCCTGATACAAATTCAAATTCTTGAATAAAATTATTATTTACTGCCGGGATCATGCCCCAAGCTTTAAATAATTCAGCGATTTTTTCTGTGTATATTTTTTCTTCGGCCGAGCCTGTAAAACGACCCTTCATTTTACCTGAAGCTAAGTACTTAACGATTTGTTCAATATCAATATTGCGAATTTCTGGCTTAAGCTCGGCTAATTCTACAGCTGCTAAAGACGTTTTTTCTTTAAGACCCAGTAATTTTCTAGCTTCGTTATCATTCCAATCAGCCAAATAAATTTGGCTCTCGCCTTTTTCATTTTTATGTGACCACGTGATTTTTTTTCCGTCTGGTGAAAAGCTAGCTAGACCATCAAAGCCCTCAGCAAATGTCACACGTTCAGGGTCGTTTTTGCCTTCGGTATCAACAATCATTAATTCAAAGTTAGAATACCCACCAACAGTTGTTGAAAAAATAATGTAATCACCTGACGAATGAAAATACGGAGCCCACGACATCGAATTTAAACGCGTAATTTGTTTTTGCTCAGATCCATCAACATTCATCGTAAAGATTTCTGCACTGGCCCCTGATTCAGAAAAACGTCTCCAAGTGATTTTTTTTCCATCAGCGCTAAAAAAAGGACCTCCATCGTAACCGTTAGCCGTAGTTAAACGACGAACATTTGATCCGTCCGCATTCATGATATAGATATCCATAAAATAAGATGCGTCTTGGGTTAATTTTTTTTGATCAGCTTCTGAAAGCTTTTCCTGATAGGCCCGACGGTTTGATGCAAATGCGATCTGCTTTCCATCTGGCGAATAGGACCCTTCGGCATCATAACCTTTTTCTTTAGTTAAGCGTTTGATGTTTTTTCCTTTAAGATCTGATTCGAAAATATCGAATTCGCTGTCAAAGCTCCATGAATAGCGGCCTTTAACAGGCTTTGCACGTTCTGCAAATTCATCTTTAACTTTTTTGGCTGTCGCAGTATCTAAATGGGTCGAAGACCACATGGCTTTGGTTTCATTGGGGTGAATCCAACCACAAGTTGTCTTACCAGACCCAGTCGAAATACGGTCAACAACACCGGTTTCTAAGTTCATCACAAACATTTGATAAAATGGATTTTTGGGATCACGTTCAGATTGAAAAATCATTTTTTTACCATCTGCACTGAAATAGCCTTCACCGGATTTAGGACCTTCAAATGTGATTTGCTTTTTATTTGTGATGACCGTGCTTTTTTGGTCAATAACAGATGTTAAAAAAAGAAGAATTACGACTAGATAAAGTTTGTTTTTTTTCATAGACTTTATTTATCTTAAAGAAGGGCTTTTCATGTCAACTAGTAATCAAATTTGCCGCATCTCAAATGAATGCCCTGGTTGCCAACTTTGGGGAGTGCCTTTTGATCAGCAAATTCAACGAAAAATAACTCATCTTCATCAGCTCTTTCAAAACGTCTTTAAAGATAAATCAGCTATCGAATACGCATCAGTTGCTGAACATGGCCTCAGAGAGCGCTTTGATTTTGTGTATAAAAACAACAACTATGGTCTTATTCACAACTCAGAAATAATTCCTATAGAAAAATGCTTACAATTAAATCCCCAATTGCAAGAGGCTTACACTAGTCTATGTGCCGTGCAATTTAACATACGAATCGGATCAATCAGACTTCGAGTAAGTCCTCATGAATCTAAAGCCGGTCTTTGGCTTGATTTTGCCAACATGGATATCAAAGACCTGCTTGTTGAAAAAACATTACTGTTAGAGCTTTCAAAAAAGTTTTTTATCGAAGTTGGCCAAAAAAGAAAATCAATTGATTTTGAAAACAGCCCTGACAACCAACTTAAGCTTAAAGATCCTACAATGAAAAAATGGTTTGCAACTTTAGGCCATCCGTTAAAATGCTATGTGGGTAGTTTTACACAACCCTCTACAGCCACTGCTGATGTGATTACTCAAACACTTTTAGATTATATCGATGTAAACACACCAAAAATAATTTGGGAATTCGGCTGCGGTCTAGGCCAGTACACTGTACCCTTACTTAAAAAAAATCATACTGTTCATGTTTTTGAAAATGATTTGCTAGCTATCGATTGCTTAAAAGAAAACACTAAAGATTGGTCTAATAAATTATTTATTAACAGCAAAACAGATCATCATGAAAAAATTGATGTGGCCGTAGTTAATCCCGCAAGGTCTGGTTTAAAACAATTCGCGCACGATGTCTGTAATCATCAGCCAGATCAAATTATTTATGTGTCGTGTTTTCCAGAATCGTTAAAAGCAGATAGTGATGTTTTTATAAAAAATAACTACAAAATAGAAAAATTAAAAATTGTGAATCAGTTTCCACAGACCAACCACTATGAAGTGGTTGCCCTATTTCAAAGAATAGATTTTTAAGCCAGTAATGAGGCCTGCGATATCTTTTTTGAAGATCATCGATAAAATGGGTAAAACAATAATTCCAGTTGCTAAATGCAGTGCTAGTCTTAAAAAAACTTTGAAGATGTATTTTTTGTTCGCTCGCTCAGTGGGTTGACCTAGTCTTAAAAAGCAAGCCCATTCACCTAATGTTGATCCGACATACAATCTTGTGGCCAAATAATAGCTGATTGAGAAGTTCAGAAATATAAAAAATAAACTTGTCTGTAATGAAATTCCATTTTTTAAAACTTTTAACAACATGATCGACAAAACAAATGTCGTCATTAAAATGAAACAAAGATCTATTGCTGCAGCCGCAAATGTCCAGGCCATTAGTTTTCCACCGCTGCGTTTTCGTGATCCACCAGAAAAATTAAGACTATTTTCAACAAAATCTAAACGATTCAGATAATTCTTTTCAGACTTAATCTGACGTATAGGTAAAGACGGATTTTGATCCGTCTCTGGCTTTTGCATTATTTGAAAATAAGCTTTAACTTTTTCTAACATTATCTGTCTGTTCCCACACCTGTCGGTTTTGTTACTGGCTGAGTCGGACAATTAATTGGATTTGTCACAACCGTACCGTTCCAACAAGTATAGTTTGTTTCTGTTGGACATTGCGATATATCATTCACTTGGGTCATTCCATCAGCGCAGGTAATAATACTGACTGAAGTCGTAGTAGTACATGAGCACGAAGACTGATCTGAAATAGTTTGTCCCGGAGGGCAAGCCGCACAACCACAAACTCCATTTGATAGAAATGCTTTCGGAGCCTGGCACGACATAGTACACGGTGCTTGCGCGCCATTAGGGCATAAATCAGCAGCTGCTTTTTTCTTTGGTTTTTTCGGAGACCATAATTTATAGACCCCGAATAACACCAGTCCACCTAATAACCAAGGTGCAGCCGCTGTAAAGAAGCTTTTTACGCCGCCCCAGAAATTAGATTTTTTATCGCCCTGTGAATCATTTTTACCAAAACCAAAACCCAAGTCTTTTACAGGAATACATTTTTCTGTACGACTTTGCGTTAGCGGACTTGATTCAATTTTACATTCTTCATTTGATTTACAAACTATTCCACCGCATTGTCCGCCAGTTGCAACTTCTTCAGTTGGTTTAGCTGGATCTTTTTCAGTTAATTTATCCGTGATTGGTGTCGGTGGCGCTTTACAGCTTTCACCCACTGGTGCTTCAGCAACAGGTGGTTTAGCAGGAGGAGGAGTCGAAGCATTTCCTTTTGGCGGCACATTCGGTGCGGGCACAGAAGGACAACTACATGTGTTGTTGTCAGTAATACTTGAACCTTGGCCATTATCAGTTTTGCATTGTTGATCAGCTTCAGCTTTTAAAGATAGTTTTCTACGATGTAATTGATCACAAGCATCCCAAAAATTATTTTCATGCGATGCTGATTTTTCTGCAGCATCACGGCATGAATTAACTGCTTTTTCAATTTCAACATTAAATGCATCTAATATTTTTGGTTTCTCAGTTAAATCTTTTAAATCATTATCGCCAGCAAATTTTGCCAGATCAGCGTAAAACTTATCAATATTTTTTTCTTCTTCTTCATTGTTCTCTTTTTTGATCTTGGCTAGAACGCCTTCTAATTCATTGCCTTCTGAATATCTGCCTAATTTTTTATTAGGATCATTTAAAAATTGAACATCATTAGGACTCGCTAGTCGGCTACTTGTTTCACAAAGCCCTCTTGACGTCGTTGCATACTGAAATCCTGGATCAGATTTAGCTATACACGTAGGTTCACCACCTGGAGTACCAAAAATCTCAGGGCTACATGCGAAGGCTTTTTTAGTCGCACAAAATTTTTGCGCTTTTTCAACGATTGATTTTGTTTTATATGATGAAATCGCTGTATCAATACTACAAACATTATTTTTATATATTGATACGTAACCTAAGACGATACATGACCCTGATCTTTTCCCAGCAGCAACAGCTTCTGTAAATAACAACCAATCAATTAAATTAAATGAATAATCTTTTTTAGAAGAGGATTTGTTTTTTTCAGTGATTTCTAGAACTGATCTTGAACTTTCCCAAACCGCACGCATTTTATAGATATATTTAACTTTATCTTTAGCACTTAGTTTTTTCCAAGCAGCATCTGTAATATGCGGCACATTTTTATTGGCTACGATTTTTGATCTAACAGACATTTTTTTAGAAGCTTTGGCTTCTAAATCACCAACTGCTTTTTTACGGTTGTTGTGATCACCATTATAAAGACGTAAAAACATATCATCAAAATTCACGATGTCTTCAGCCATTAATGAAACGTTATCAAATTTAGCGTATTGTCTTTCGTCCGCTGTAACCTGAATATTCATCAATTGATTACCACTTGTTAAGCGAAGCACCGGGATTGTCTCCCCACCTTTACCTTGGCTTGTGGCTACTTCAACAGTTGGCATTTTTTCATTACCGAATTTTTTAACTAGGATTTCCATTTGCTTTTGAATACGTTCAGGAAAAATATATTTATTCTTTTTATAGAATTCATTCAAGGTCATCGATTTATTTAAACCTAATTCTTGAATAATACTTTCAGCTTGCTTCTTTGAAAGTCTTTCAGCTTCTTGACCCATTGCGACCGGGGTAAAGACCATAGTCGCTAATGACAATGTCACAAACACGGTATTTAGCTGTTTAGCTACTTTTGCAAAAATCTTTTTAAGCATCATGACTGACCTCTTTTATTTTATCTAATTAATTACTAACAGCCCCTGGAACACCACCGCTGCAATCACCACTTGGGCAACTATCGCCTGATCCACCTTCGCTAGGACAAACTTCAGCATCATAAGTCACTGCACAATTAGCAGGAGTCCAATTCGGTGTACACGCACATGTTGTATCATTACGTGTAGAATTAGCTTCACAAACATTCGTACAAGCTGCTGGAGGTATAACCGGAGGAGGAG
>JAYTPA010000233.1:0-20160 GCA_043747495.1 Bdellovibrio sp. | reverse complement strand
TTTTGATAGAATGGTGATTTTTGTTCATCTTCAGGGCTTAAAGTCGCATCAACAAAGAAAATATTTTTTGCAGAATGACCTGCCCTGCGACCTAAATCAGATGTATTCCACAGATTCGTTCCAAGGTAAGTCATTTCAGTCACATCGTTATTTTTCATAAAGGCCATTACTTGCCCTAAAGAACGACCACCATCGGGAATAAACAAAACATCAAAGTTAACAATCGACGGTAAAATATTTTCAGTAGATTCATTTTCACGCGAATTTTTCTTTTTTGGTTTTTTATCAACTTCTGATTTTCTTTTTTTATCTGCTAATTCTTTTTTTCGATCTTTGTATTCCTGTAGTCTTGGTTCGACATGAAAGGTCCCTAACATTTTTTGAATGTAAGGATTCAAATCATTATCTTTAGCATCGTAAACTTGGGCCGCAGTGATTTCTCCACCACCAGCTAATACCATATCCCAATACGTATTTGCGAACTCGACACCGTAAGGGTCATTGGGATACAAAACAGCGAAACGCTTTGCATTTAACTTAGTTAGTGCATACTCAACGAGTCTTTCGGTCTGCATAGCAGGAGTCACAGCATTTCTAAAAGTGTAATCTGTTTCTTCAGTAAGACCGGATTTTTGAGAAAATGAAAAATAAGGAACTTCAAAAAACTCAGCCCGCTCTGAAATAGCTATAGCTTCTTTAGCGCTTAGTCCACCTAAGACTGCAATGACATTTTGTTCTTTAAGAAGTTTTTCTACACCGCGAGAGGCTAGTTCTGAATTACTTTGAGTATCGTAAACGATCACAGAATAAGTCGATCCAGAAAGTGCAATTTGAATCGAATTTAAAACACGTTGACCTAATGATGCAAAACGACCAGTCATTGGAAGTAATGCGCCAATTTTTGATGCATCAGTTGGGTATGTAATTGTTGATTTTGCTTTTTCAATGGGTGCAATGGGCATTTCAGCTAATAAGGTTCCAGATGAAATGCTGTCTGAAATAACCAATGTACCTGATGAATATGAAGTCTGTGAATCAATAACGCTGACCTGAGGCGAAGAGCCCATGGGCGCTGCAGTCGAATATTTTTTAGATGGGATAACGCGGTGACGAGTTTCAATTCGCGGAGAACTTACACAAGAAGAAATTAAAAAAATAGGAATAAGTAAAAGTAAGATTATTTTCATTTGCGTGACCTTAATAAGCTTTCAAGCTTTTCTTTATATGTTTTCACAAGCGGCGTTTCATCAATTTGTTTATGAATTTCATCGATCAATTCTTTTTGCTTAGAACTAATTTTAGTTGGCGTATCAATGATCAACCGAATCAACATGTCGCCTGATCCGATGCCACCGATTCTTGGGAAACCTTTACCTTTAAGCCTCAAAGTTTGTCCCGAATAAATGCCTGGTGGAATTTTAATTTGAGCTTTACCCAACAAGGTTGGTATTTCAACTTCTGCGCCTAAAATGGCATCAGTAAATTTAACAGGTAAATCAAGAATAACATCATGTTCGTCTCGACGAAATAAAACGTGATCTTGTAAAGCAATAATCACATATAAATCGCCAGCGGGCCCCTTTGTTGGACGGTCACCTTCTTCAGATAATTTTAAACGTTGGCCTTCTTTGACTCCGGCAGGAACTGTTACGGACAATTTTGCAGATTCTTCTTTTTGACCTGTTTGTCTCATAAAGCTAATAATTTTTTCACAGCCAGAAACAGCTTCTTCAAATGAAATATTTAACGTGTAACGCAGATCTGATCCTCGTCCAGCTGGCTTTTGACCTGACCTAGCACCAGCGCCGGCGCGCGCATTAAAAACGTCACCAAACAAATCTCCGAATAAATCATTGATATCTGCGCCGCCGAATTGTTGGCCGCCACCACGGTTTTGTGAATACTGATGATTTGAGCTGCCAAAGGGATTTCCTTCAGCATGACCAAACAGATCATAATTTTTCTTTTTTGTTTCATCACTCAGCACTTCATAAGCTTCAGAAATTTCTTTAAATTTTTCTTCAGCTTTTTTATTTCCTTGATTTTTATCAGGGTGAAATTGCATCGCTAATTTTCGATAAGACTTTTTGATATCATCTGGTGATGAACTTTTACTGACGCCCAGAATCTGATAAAAATCTTTTTTACTCACTTATTGTCCGGATTGTTTGGTTTCGGGGATGTAGCCACAACAACCTGACCTAAGCGAATAATTTTATCATGTAATTTATAGGGTTTTTTAAAAACTTGTGTGACATGGCCTTCGGCAACAGAGTTAGTCGGTTCTGAACTAATGGCTTCATGAAACAATGGATTAAACGGCTGGCCTAAGCTTGACACTTCTTGAACACCATTTTTAGTTAAAGCGTCTTTAAATTCTTTTGCAGTTAATTCAACGCCAGTTTTAAATTGGCCTAAGTTCTCTGCAGTCACTTGCTGTGCTAATGCCCGATCGAAATTATCGACGACTTCAAGCAAATCACGCAAAACACGCTCGGCCCCAAATTTTAATAAATCTGAACGCTCTTTCAAAGAATTTTTTTTGTAATTTTCGAATTCAGCACGTAAGTACAAATATTCATTTTTCCATTTTGCAGCGTCGTCTTGGGCTAATTCAATGTCACTTTTTATTGGTGTTACGTTTTCTACAACATCCGCCTCTGGATTAGATTTTTGATCAGAATTATCAGACATAAAACAGGTCTCCGAAAATAGTGTAAAATTAGCAATAAATGATTCTTAAAGTTTGAGTCCTATTCATAGAATGTCAACTTCCAGGAAGGTGAATTTTTCGAAAATTTGATTGCTGATCAAAATTCCCTCATTTGTAAGCTGAAAGCCCTCAGAATTTTGTGATAAAAGTTGTCTTTCTACCATTGGTTTTGCGAGATCATTAACAATCTTTGTTAAGCGCTCGCCAAACTTGGCCTGCAAAGAATCTAAATTTAACCCAGCCTCTAGTCTTAACGATGTGTGACAGAAGTCCGTCAGCGCTTGGTGTTGGGCCAAAAATTCAATTTGTGTAGAATCTAATTCCGACAAATTCTGTTGAATTTGATTTTCATAAACTTGGATGTTGTTGGGGTTCCAATATCTAAAACCCCAGGATGTATTCTTTTTGGAATATGCTTTCTTTTTAGAATATGAATGTGCGCTTAAACCTAAGCCCCAAAAGTCTTGATCTTGCCAATACAATAAGTTGTGTTGAGATTCGCATCCACTTAATCCGTAGTTCGATATTTCATAACGCTTAAACTTAGCGGCATTTAAATTATCATGAATAATACTGAACATTTCAATTTGTTCCTCGTCCAAAGGCCGGTTAAGCGATAAAGGATGGCCTTCGGGAACAGTTAAACAATAGGGAGATATATGTGATGAACCCAGATCTACGGCGGTTAGAACATCCTGCCTGAGCTCTTCTAGGCTTTGTGTTGGAAGCGCAAACAATAAATCAAATGAAAAATTGAGATTATATTTTCTTAAAAGCGCCAAAGTTTCTTTTGTTTGATTTGAAGAGTGTTCGCGCTTGACCATTTTCAGCAAGCGATCATGAAAAGTCTGTGCGCCAACACTAAAGCGATTAAAACCGTTTTCTAAATAGTGATTTAATTTTTTTTCACTGACTGTCGCTGGATTTATTTCAATTGTGATTTCAGTCAGAGGGCTGGTTTTTAAACCTTGCTTGTTCAGTTCTGCAATCAAGTCTACAATAAGGTCTGAAGAGATTAAACTAGGGGTACCTCCGCCGAAATACAGAGTATCTAAATGTAGATCTTCGCTTTGTGAAAAGTCCAAATAATGGCGACGAAGTCGAATTTCTCTTTTAACAAGCTCAATATATTTTTCTGGAGGAAGTATTTCAGTTTGAACATATGTTGCGAAATCACAGTATGAGCAACGTTGTATACAATAAGGAATATGAATGTACACACCAAACCGCTTTAGCATAGGATTGTTATAGATGAAACAAGTTAAATTTCAACTTAAAAACAAATTAAAAGTCATTCTTGTACCAAGTCATAAATCACCCGTCGTTAGTGTTCAAATGTGGGTGAAAACCGGCAGCGCCGATGAGCAAAAAAATGAAGAAGGCATCAGTCATTTTATTGAACATCTTGTTTTTAAAGGCACTAATAAATTTAAAGTTGGCGAAATTGCTTCCACTGTTGAAGCTTCTGGTGGCGAACTTAATGCCTATACATCTTTCGATCAAACCGTTTTTTATGTGACAATTTCAAAAAGCTTTCAAGATGTAGCACTCGACGTTGTTTCTCAAATGATGGGATATCCCTTGTTTGACCCAGCAGAAACACACAGCGAACGAGAAGTTGTTTGCGAAGAAATTAAAATGGGAATCGATTCGCCATCAAGACAATCATCACAACTATTGTTTAGCAGTGTTTTTAAAAAACATGCTTATGGCAAACCTGTCATAGGATATGAAAAAAATGTGAGATCATGGTCAGTTAAAAAAATTAAAAGTTTTTACCAATCTAGATATGTCCCAGAAAATATGTGCTTAGTTATATCGGGAGATTTCGAAACAGCAGAAATGAAGAAAAAAGTTGAAAGCTATTTTTCAACTTTTAAGTCATTTAAGCTTAAAAAAATAAAACGCACAAAAGAACCTGTGCAAACAAAACCAAGACTTATCACACAAACTAAAGATCTAAAAGAGAGCACATATAACGTGGCTTTTCCATCAGTTAATGTGAAGCACAAAGACACGCCAGCACTTGATGTGATGAGCATGATTCTTGGACAAGGCGATACTAGCCGACTTTTTTCTGAGCTCAGATTAAAATCAAGCCGTGTTAGTGGAATTTCGGCTTATAGCTACAACCCGCAAGATGCAGGGCTTATGGCAATCACATTTAAACTTATGGATCAAAATGTTCACGACGCTTTTAAAGGATTGTTTCAAGAAATCGAAAAAATAAAAAATGAAGAAGTCAGCTGGACCGAAATCAAGAAAGCGATCGTAAATATTTCTTCAGAACAATTCTATTCAATTGAAACGGTTGATGGCATTGCTAATAAAATTGGGTCCTCACAGTTTTACATGAACGATACGTATGCGCACGAAAAATACTTAAAACAGATTCAAAAAATCACACCTAAACAAATTCAAAATGTAGCAAAAAAATATTTTAAACCTGAAAAGTTAAATTTATCTTCCTTAACACCGGCCTCTAAAGAAAAGGCTGAACAGCATTTGAAAAATGCCATTCAGATTTGGAAAACAGTTGCTCTAGAATCAAAAGCAATGAAAAAGAAAAATAAAGTAAATAAAAAAATTAAAATTCCTAAAATCGAATTCAAGGCTATCAAAAAAGCAACTCCTGAAAAATTAGAAACCGTAGTTACATCAAATGGAACTAGAATTCTTTTTAAAAGATCTAAAGAAATACCTACAGTCACGGCAAAAATTTTATATGGCGGCGGTTCACGCTTAGAAAATCCCGAAAAAATGGGACTGGTCGAATTACTTTCTAGAACATGGGTTAGCAGTACACAAAAAAAATCTGAAGAAATGATTTTACAAGAAATCGAAGAATCAGCTGCGGGAATCAATGCCTTTGCTGGCAAAAATACGGTAGGTCTTTCCATAGAATGCATGAAACCTTTTGAAACAAAAATTCTAAATTTGGTTAAAGAAATAGTTTTAACACCGCAGTTTGATGATCAAATCATAGCGCGTGAAAAAGAATCGATGTTAAGACAGATTAAATCAAAAGTTGATCAGCCATCTTATTTATGCGGAAAACAGTTTGTTCAAAAAATGTTTCCCAAGCATCCGGTTTCGTTTGAACAACTTGGCACTGAGGAAAGCATTGTTCAGATTTCCCGTCAGGATATTACACAGTATTTAGAGAATGTGCTGAAGCCCAAAAACTCTTTAGTCGTTGTCGTTGGCGATTGTAATCAAAGTTCATGGATTAAAGCCATTGAAAGTATTGAAAAAAATACGACTCATAGTTCAAAAGATAAAAAGCAACTTATAGAATACCCCGTTAAAAAAATCGAAAAAAATGAAACTCTTTATCTAGAAAAAGACAAAGAGCAGTCTCATGTTATTGTGGGATGGCAAGGGATCAGCATTACTGATCCAGACCGCTACGTTTTACAAGTGATTCAAGCTGTTATGGCCGGCCAAGGCGGAAGATTATTTTTAGAATTAAGAGATAAAAGTTCTTTGGCGTATTCTGTTTCCCCTATTCGTATGGAAAGCTTAGAGACCGGCTATTTTGGTGGATATATTGCTTGCTCTCCAGATAAGGTCACAAAGGCTATTGATATGTTTCATATTGAATTTAATAAAATTAAAAGTACGGCTGTTAGCACGAACGAACTGGAACGGGCAAAGCGATACTTAATTGGCCAGCATGATATCGGCTTACAAAGAAAGTCTTCGGTTTGTAACACAATCGCATTTGATGATTTTTATGGAAATTCAATTGAAGAATCTTTGAATATTGCTGCGACTTATCAAAAAATTACAGCCGAAGATGTGTTACGTGTATCAAAGAAAATCTTTGATACAAATTACATTGTTAGTATAGTTGGTCGCAAGGCTAGCTAGGCTATAGTCAGTATAAGATAATTTTTTAAGCAAAAATGGAAAACAACCGATAATATAGATACTATGGGAGCATTTTTACTTATCTCACCAGAACAGCACTTTAGTGAAGAACTTAAAGAGGCCCTGTTGAGACTAAAAATAAAATCACATCCGCAAATAGAAACCTATCTTGTTCATATGCTTAAGCATTACTTAGATTCTAGAAATCTATTCACTCCGTTTCAGAATGAGACAACTGAAAAACCACCAGAAACCTTAGCAGAAATGTATTTAATAGCTTTGAACTCTGATAGCCCAAAAAACAAAGAGATGATGAAGGTCCTAGCCGATCGAGCATTGTATTTATCAGGATTTTTTGGTGATTCTCTACATAAAAAAATGATTGATGTGGATTACTATGTGGATATGGGTTCTGCAGCTTATTTAAATTTATCAGTTTGGAGTAAAGAAGATAATTTGAGTTCAATTTATAAAACTTTTTCTAAACGATTCACTGAATATGTCGACGTCCTGAATTATATGAGCGAGAAATCATCGTTAAAAGCCGATGACAACGTCCTTAGTCTGTATGAAAAATATTTAAAAACTGGTTCAGAGATGGCTCGTCACAAATTACAAGAACTAGGTGTTGTTGTGCCAAAAGAACAATTGAAAATAACCAAAGCCTAAGTTAAAACTAAGACATGAGCTTAAGTCATATTATCATATTAGGAGTTGTGTTAATCATTGCAGTTCCGCCAGAAAAACTACCTGAACTGATGAAAAATCTGGGTCGTCTATTAAATGACTTAAGACGGAACACATCGGGTGTTTGGGATGAAATTAAAAAAGATGCCTCTGTAGATCCAATCAGTTTTTATAACACAAACACAACTCAAAATACCAAGCCACCGCCTGAACAGATTGTTACAGAAAATGTTGTAGCTGAAGTCACTGAAAAAAAAGAAGATCCGAAAAATGACTCAAACACCTAATCAAGATCCTGCAGAAGAAAGACACATGAGTTTGATTGAGCATCTAACAGATCTTCGGATTTGTTTAACAAAATCGGCTTACGCTATTTTATTTGGAACAGTGGCTGCTTGGACGATTAGCCAACGCGTCTTTGATATTATTCGAGCTCCCATTGCGCCGTATTTGCCGAATGGTGGTTTAGTTTACACAGGGCCAATCGATAAATTTATGGCCCATGTGAAAATTTCACTGATCGTTGGGATGATCTTGTCTGCGCCATTCTGGCTTTATCAAATTTGGAAATTTATTTCACCTGCATTATATCAAAAAGAAAAAAGATTCGCTGTTGGTTTTATTGCTTTCGGTACAATGCAATTTTTATTAGGAATCGCATTCAGTTATTACATCGTTTTGCCAATGGCCTTTAAATTTTTAATGCATTTCGGCGGTGATATAGATAAACCAATGATTACGATTGATCAGTACTTGGGTTTTTTCACGCAGACCGCTTTGGTTTTCGGACTGACATTTGAAATGCCTGTGATTATTACTTTTCTAGGAATGATGGGTCTTGTGTCTAAAAAATTTCTAAAAGAAAAAAGAAAATATGCAGTTGTCGGAATAACGGGAGTTTCAGCGATTGCCGCACCACCTGATGCATTAAGCATGATTCTTCTGATGATTCCTTTATGGGTCATGTATGAAATATCAATTGTCCTAGTTGGTTTTTTTGAAAAAGATAAAGTTGAACAAACATATTAATAATTTAAATTTGAAAAACACGATGACTCGCTTTAAGTCTAGAATGCCTAAATATTGGTGTCACAGACAAAGAAATCAATGCTTGCAAACATAAAATAAGTCCTTAGAATAAATAAAGATACAAATTAGATGCTATCTAAAGGACTTGTCATGAACTTAAAATATAAACACTTTATTTTTCATGCAATTGTGATGTCTTTTTTAGTTTCGATGTCGCCGACCAAAAAAGAATCTAACGAACCTATTTTATTTAATATTGAATTGATGACGTCTGGTGAAGAATTTTCTTTTGATAAAAAATTAATTGAAGCGCCTGTCGGAAAAAGAATAAAATTAAAATATACAAACAAAATGAATCAGCAGGATGTTTATCACAATATTGCCATTGTAAAGCTTAACAAAGAAAAAGAGCTCTTTAAAAATTTAAAAAAAGTTAGATATGATCTTAAAAAAATAGATCGAAGTATTATATTAGCCATGACCAAAGAGCTTAAATACGCAGAATCTGACACTATTGAATTCACACCAGACGAAGCTGGAATATATGTGTATGTTTGTTTGATGCCAGGTCACGGTGACATGATGGGCATGCGCGGAGAGCTTAAAATTGTAAATGAGATTAAAAAATAGTAAATTTAAAAAACGGATATAACTAAAAACATAACGACATGAAGGGGAAACAATGAAGAAAATTATAATCGCAGCGTTGTTGATGATAACGTCACAATCGTTTGCAGTAGATACATCAGGAAAAGTATTATTAACAGGCGGGGTTACTCAGCTTGAAGGTGCTGGCGGTGGCGGATTAACTCCGTGGGCATTAATTGGTTCATACGGAACAGAAGACGAAGTCGGAGCCAACGTTTTTAAGACTCAAGTGAATACGCAAGATTACACTTTAGAAGTGACTGGCGTCATGGTTGGTCTTTTTGATCTTGTTGAATTATCATATGCACGTCAAAATTTTAACTTACAATCCTTGGGATCAGGAATTTCATCCTTAGCGGGTACCACTTTTAACTCAAGATTAAGACAAGAAATTTACGGTATTAAAGTAAAAGTTTACGGTGATGCATTACTTGAACAAGATAGTTGGATTCCACAAATTGCAATAGGTGCATTAAAAAAGAAATTATTATCTGACGACACATTAAACGCTACAGGAAATAAAAAATTAGGAGAAGCTGTTGGTGCTACTGATGACGAAGGAACTGATATCTACGTATCGGCGACTAAAATTATTTTAGACCAAAGTTTGCTTCTTAATTTAACTTTAAGAAACACAAAGGCCAATCAAATGGGTCTTTTAGGCTTTGGCGGCAACAAAAGTGATAGTGCTAAAATCATGACTGAATTTTCTGTAGCCTATTTGCTTACTCAACACGTGGCGTTGGGTTACGAATATAGACAAAAACCAAGTAATTTAAATACATTTACTGCTGCGAATGCCCCTATGGAAGAAGAAGCATTTACTGATTACTTTGTGGCATGGGCTCCAACAAAAAATATTTCCTTAACGCTTGCATATGCAAACTTAGGAACAATCGTCACAAGTAAAGAACAAAAAGGTTTTTACAGTTCAGTTCAAATCGGTTTTTAATTTAAACATATAAAAGGAAAATACAAAAATGAAAAAATTAAATCAAATTTTATCGGCTGCAATCTTAATGATATCTCTTAACGTTTCGGCTTCAACTTTTGAAGACTTTGGCCAAAAAGCTGGATTAGTAAAATTAATGGATCAGTTTATGGCTGATTTAGTATCGAATGAAAAAACAAGACCTCATTTTGTGAACTCAGATCAAAAAAGAATCAAAGAACAACTTGTTGATCAATTTTGTGAAGTTTTAGAAGGTCCATGTAAGTACACTGGCAAAAGCATGGCAGCATCGCACAGCGGTTTAGATATCAGCAAAAATGAATTTAATTCACTTGTTGAAGTTTTAAGAACAACTATGAGTAAACAAAATATTCCAGTTCGTGCACAAAATAAACTTTTGGCGAAATTAGCGCCTATGCACAGAGACATTATTCGAAAATAGAACTATTTAAAAAGTTTATGGCAGACCATTTTTTTTATCGATGGGGAAAATAATTTTTCATCTAAGTATTGGTCTGCTATTTTATAATTCGGGTAAATCTTTCGAACAATATATAAACCCTCTATCCAGTTGGTAATACGATTAGTATTCAAGTAAGCCATAAAACCAACAGCAGCACTAGAAACAATAACTACCCAAGATGTATATCCGTAAACACCAGGCTGTAACAGTACAGCACTAGAAGCAAATGTCCCTAGTAATATTGATCTTAATTCTATCATTCGTTGAACTGTAAATTTAGCTAAAGGATTTTTTTTCAAATCAATATCAGAAATGAGTTCGCTCCAAGTAAAGCTGGATGCGGTCAATAAAGCGGCAAGACTTAGTGTGCTTCCCCAGAAATGAACGCTACTTAATGAGCTGTACATTTGGTCCATAGATATAATACTCATTTTCATGGTTTGGATTCCTAAACCTATTGTCAAACTGGCTAAAAACTTACTAGACAGTGCACCTGCGGATTTAACATTTTTTTGAATATTAAATCGTCCGTACTTATTTAAAAATGAACTTATCTTATTTTCTAGGGGTCGTGTTGTTTTAGACCACATGTCTTTATTTATACTAAATGTACCTGCTAAAATAATATTGAGTATAACCTGTAAAGTTTTTTGCTCGACAGAAAGAGATTCAGCATGAATCCATAAAAATGAATCATAAGCTGTCGTCACAGTTACGATAGCGATACCAATTTTATCGTTTTTTGCTGAATCTACAATATACTTTGCACCAGCCTTTACTTTATCGACGACGACTTCTTGATAGGATTTTTTTAAAGCTTCGCCGTAGGGTAGAACTTTTGTTTTAAAGTGATTAAATAATGCAGGCTTTGTAAAAATATCTTTAAGAACGTTTAAATTATTTGTACTTACGACTAAGTTCTTATCGCTTACATTTTCAATTTCAGAGACAAGTTGCGCTACATCGCTAGAATTAGCATTTTTAATATGTTTAATTGAATACTGAATTGGTTCGTTATCAGCTGAATTGCCCTGAATAATTACGTGTGAGTTGATTTCGTTTGTATCAAAATGAGACTCTACAGAATTTAAATTGTTTGCAAAACAGATGTTAGCGACAAATAAAAAACAATTTAAAATGGAAAAGAGTCTGTAATTCACTTAAACCTCTACTATGTAAGGGTTTTGCAAAATCACAGTCAGTTCAAAGCTTTTAAATTGCAATACGGTCGATTTTTTAAGTGAGTTACGTCAAAACGTTTTACACTCTTCAAAAGTTAGACACTAGATTTTAAAAAATTAAATGCTATTTTTTTCTGTTTAATACTATTCACTTTTTTCAAACTTAATTAAAACAGCTCCGTTTTCAACGGAGTCACCCTGTTTGACACAAATAGTTTTAATTTTTACATCAACTGAAGCACGCATTTCGTTTTCCATTTTCATGGCTTCGATGATCATCAATGGTTTTCCAGCTTTAACGACGTCGCCTTCTTTAACAAAAATTTCGATGATTTTACCAGGCATACCGGCTTTTAATTGGGTATCTGCACCTAGGCCGCCACCTTTTTTAAGTGATTCATGTAAAAGCATTTCATCATTAAATATTTTAATGGTACGAAAAGAATTTCTCAAGAAAACAGTGTATTCAGTATCTTGACCTAAAACATCGATCAAATATGATTTTCCTTCAAAAAGAAAACTAACGTATTCTTCAGCATGTTTGAAGTCTGTTTTAGAAATATCATAGTGAACCCACTTCTGACCTTCTTGTTGTAATGATACTTTCCACGCATGACGTTCCTCGTGAACATCGACTTTATATTTTCTGTTGTTAATCACTGATTCAAAATACATTTTATAATCCTTATTACATTCTTAATTGAAGTTTTCGACCGGTACGACGCCATGTTGAAGCCACATTGTAGCGTCTAACGTCTTTTGTTTTACGATCTTCATAGGCCGTAATAGCTGCAGCAATCAAAAAGACAGGATCTTCAATTTCTTTAAAAAGTTCTGGCTCGATGACTTCAAAATTCTTTTCAATAAATTGTGTCGTGTATGATCCATCTAAAAACTTTGGATGTTTTAATATTGTTTTATGCAAAACAATATTTGTTTTTATACCCGTTAAAACAAATTCAGTTAAAGCCCGCTGCATACGATCAATGGCTTCTTCTCGTGAATCTCCCCAAGTGATCACTTTAGCAATCATTGGGTCATAATAAATGGGAACTTCGTAACCAGGGTAAGCATAAGAATCGATTCGCAAGAACGGTCCTTGCGGATGACGACAGGCCCGGATTTTTCCTGGTGATGGCTTGTAAGTCACTGGATCTTCGGCACAAATGCGGGCTTCAATAGCGTGACAAGTTTGCTTAATGTCGGATTGTTGGAAGCTTAATGGCTCACCTTTAGCGACCCAGATTTGTTCTTTCACAAGATCAACACCGGTTACAAGTTCTGTGATCGGATGTTCAACTTGTAATCTTGTGTTCATTTCCATGAAGAAAAATTCTTTGGTTTGATTATCAAAAATAAATTCAATCGTCCCAGCGCCTATATAATTAATTGATTTAGCTGCACGAACGGCGGTTTCACCCATTTTATTTCTAACATCATTGGGAACAGACGGCGACGGAGATTCTTCAATAATTTTTTGATGACGTCTTTGCACTGAGCATTCGCGTTCAAATAAATGAACGACATTTCCGTGCGTATCACCAAAAACTTGAATTTCAATATGTTTTGGATCGTTAATAAATTTTTCAATATATACAGTGGGGTTGGCAAAATAATTTTGTCCTTCAGACCGACAGGCTCTGAATGCACTTTCGATTTCTGATTCCTGTCTTACAACACGCATTCCTTTGCCGCCACCGCCGGCAGTGGCTTTGATAATAATTGGCAATCCAATTGTCTTAGCAATTTTTATGGCCTCTTCGACGGATTCGACTCCACCTTCGCTACCGGGAACTAACGGAACACCAGCTTTTTTCATTAAAGCCTTAGCTGATAATTTATCGCCCATGGCCTCCATGTTTTCTGCTGTTGGCCCAATAAAAGTGATACCGGCTTCTTTGCAAGCCCGAACAAAAACTGGATTTTCAGATAAGAAACCATAACCTGGATGAATCGCATCCACACCAGCATTTTTAGCGACTTCTAAAATTTTTCTGAAATTTAAATAACTTTCTTTCGATGGGCTTGGACCAATGTGATAGGCCTCATCAGCTAAAAAGACATGTAAACTTTCACGATCAGCATCACTAAATACAGAAACCGAAGTGATTCCTAATTCACGACAAGCACGAGTAACACGAATTGCAATTTCACCGCGGTTAGCGATCAGTATTTTTTTAAAAGGTGCATTTGCAGGGGTCGAAATTTCATTTGAAGTTGCCATAACACGTCCTTAAAGTGGAATATTTCCATGTTTTTTCGGTGGATTTGTATCACGTTTATTTTTCAACATCTCAAGCGAATCAATAATTCTTTTTCGTGTTAACGCGGGCTCGATCACTTCATCGGTGTAACCTAGCTCTGCAGATACATACGGATTACTAAACATTTGTTCATATTCTGCTGTTAATCTTGATCGTTCAGCAGATGGATCTTTTGCTTTTGTGATTTTTTCACGATGGATAATGTTTACGGCTCCCTCAGCGCCCATCACAGCAATTTCAGCTGACGGATAAGCTAAGTTAACATCTGAACGTAAAAGTTTTGAACCCATTACAATGTAAGCCCCACCGTAAGCTTTGCGTGTGATGACTGTAATTTTTGGAACAGTGGCTTCAGCGTAAGCATAAAGTAATTTTGCACCATGAGTAATGATTCCGTTCCATTCTTGATCACGTCCTGGTAAAAATCCAGGGACATCAACAAAAGAAACAATCGGAATATTAAAAGCATCACAAAAACGAATAAATCTTGCGGCTTTTCTTGAAGCGTCGATATTTAAACAGCCCGCTAAAATTTGCGGCTGATTAGCTACGATACCGACCGGACGACCGTTAAATCTGGCATAGCCCACAATAATGTTTTGTGCGAAATTTTTATGAACTTCTAAAAAATAACCTTCATCAACAACTTCAGAAACAACTTGTAACATGTCATAAGGCTTTTTTGGATTATCAGGAATTAAAGTATTTAATGATTCAACAATACGATCAGGGCGATCATTAGTGGTTAGCGTTGGTGTATCATCTAGATTATTAGTCGGAAGAAAATTCATCAATTCACGAATTAACAATAAACAGTGTTTATCATCTTTAGCCGTAAAATGGGCCACGCCTGATTTTTGTGAATGGGTCATCGCTCCGCCCAGTTCTTCCTTTGTGACATCTTCATGCGTGACGGTTTTAATTACATCAGGGCCAGTCACAAACATGTAGCTGGTGTTTTCAACCATAAAAACAAAATCAGTAATCGACGGAGAATAAACTGCTCCACCAGCGCAGGGCCCCATGATTGCAGTGATTTGCGGAATCACACCTGATGCCATTGTGTTGCGTGTAAAAATATCAGCGTAGCCACCAAGAGATTCAATACCTTCTTGAATGCGCGCTCCACCAGAATCATTGATAGAAATAAATGGGGCTCCATTTTTTAAAGCTAAATCCATGACCTTACAAATTTTGTTCGCTTGCGTGCGAGACATTGATCCACCATTTACAGTGAAATCTTGTGACGATAGATAAACTAATTTTCCATTGATACGACCGTAACCTGTAATAATACCATCGCCAGGAACTTTATTTTTTTCCATTCCGAAATTAGTACATCGATGGGTCACAAAACGATCTGTTTCAACAAAACTTCCTGGGTCTAAAAGAACTTCGACTCTTTCGCGAGCCGTTAAACGTCCGCCTTGTTTGTGTTTGGCAATACGATCTGCACCACCACCAGACATGGCAACATCATTTCTTTTTTCTAGATCATTAATTTTTTGAAGCATAATTTCAGACATAATAATTCCTTTATCTGCAAGTTTTCAAATGACAGTAAACATATTAAGGGTAAGCACGGCCATATAATCGCGGGAAAGCGCCAGTTTCACGAACATGTGGCAGACCACAAAGCCATGTCACTGTTCTTTCTAATCCCAAACCAAAACCAGAGCTTGGTGTACAACCATAACGACGAATATCTAAATACCATTCAAAGTCTTGTTGATTTAATCCATGCTCTGCAATTCTTTGAATTAATTTTTCAACACTTTCTTCACGCTGGCCGCCGCCGATCACTTCGCCGTAGCCTTCTGTTGCTAACAAATCAGAACCCATTGCATAACCCGGCTCTTTAGGATCTTCTTTCATATAGAAAGCTTTAATAGCTTGTGGATAGTGATGAACAAAAACAGGCTTATCAAATTGTGATGAAATAATTGTTTCATCAGGTGCACCAAAATCATCGCCAACTATAAACGCCGGATTTTGTTTAAGAAGAATTTCACAAGCTTCCTTGTAATGTAAACGAGGAAATTTTCCTTTAATACATTCTAGCTTAGCCGGATCTCTTTCTAGAATGCGCAACTCTTCAGGACGATTTTTTAAAACTCGTTGAGCAATGTATTCAACAAACTGTTCAGCTAAATCCATATTGTCATACATGTCGTTAAAAGCAACTTCAGGTTCAACCATCCAAAATTCAATCAGATGTCTTCGTGTTTTCGATTTTTCAGCACGAAAAGTTGGGCCAAAACAATAAACCTTCCCAAAAGCTTTCGATGCGGCCTCCATGTAAAGCTGACCTGATTGAGATAAAAACATTTTGTCATCAAAGTATTTTGTTTCAAAAAGATTTGATGTCCCTTCGCATGCAGCTGGCGTAAAAATTGGCGCATCAGCTAATGTGAAACCACGGCCATCAAAGAAATCACGAATCGCCATAATAATTTCATGACGAACACGTAAAATAGAATGTTGTCTTTTTGATCTAATCCATAGATGACGATTTTCCATTAGGAAATCAGTCCCGTGTTCTTTAGGTGTGATCGGGTAGTTTTCTGATTTTCCGATAATTTCAAAATTTTCAACACCGATTTCAAAAACATTTTCATGTTTTGGATGTTTACGAACAGTTCCTGTAACGGCAACAGAACATTCTTGTGTCAGCTGATCAAAACGACTGAAGACATCCGCGCCACAATCTTTTTCAAAAAAAATACAAGGGACTATACCGGTTCCATCACGAAGTTCTAAAAATTTAACTTTTCCTGATGAACGCAGTTGATAGGCCCAACCTTTGAGTTCAATTTTTTCGCCGACAAAATTCTTCAAATCTGAGATATATTTTCGCATAGAGCATCCTTAGTTTGACGCTCTAATTTACCACGTATTTTTTTGTTAGAACAAGCACCTCTTTTGATAGAGCGCGCTGTGAATTATTGTTGTGTTAAAAACACATTAATTACTGTGCAATGAGTGCTTTTAAAGCATCTAAAGACTTTTTCACATTCAATCGTCCGCGTGTAGAAACTTGCAGTTGATTTGCTGGTATGTCGACAGAACTTAATAGTGCTGACCTAACTTGTTGAGCAGATGCATTTGGATAAGCACTCCAAATTAACGCGGCAGATCCAGTCACCATGGGTGCAGCCATACTGGTGCCATCCATTAATTTATAGCTATTTCCAGGCACAGTTGAAGCGATATCAACGCCAGGCGCGGCTAGTTGAACAGTTTTGATTCCACGATTTGAAAAATAAATTAAAAAATCATCAATCGTTGTTGCGGCCACATTAACTTGTGTCAGTAAATTAAAGGCTGCGGGGTAAGTCGCATTAAAATCGGAATTAATACCTTCATTGCCTGAAGCAGTAATTAGCAAATGACCTTTGTTTGATAAATCCTGCATAGCAGATCGAAGATTGTCTGCACAGGGTGCACCACCCCAAGACAAATTAATCACTCGTGCGCCTTTAGCTGCAACAGCATTCATGGCTATGATACCTTCGCCTAAGGAACCGCCGCCTTCGTTTCCTAAAAATTGTCCGGAAACAACTTTTGCTGCTGGTGCAACACCCGAAATAGGACCTAATTTTGGATCAGCTGCAATAATTCCTGTCACATGAGTACCGTGTTGATTCAGTTGTGGATTATTTAATTCTTGGTTGTATTGTAACGCTGAAATGACATTTCCAGATAGTTGCACATGTGATTTATCCACGAATCCATCAACAACACCGACAATAATATTTTGTCCTTTAAAGCCTTGTGCCCAAACTAGATCTGCATCAATTTTTTCTGGACCCCAATTAGTTGGCGCAGATTGCGCTGAAACTTCTGAATTTGTTTGTTTGGTTTGAATAAAAATATCACGATCAATATGTTTAATTTGATCAATTTTTTCAGTAATAAAATTTTCGCGAAGATCACTGTCTGATTCAGCGTGTTCAATTGAATATGTTCCGTCTTCCCAGCTAACGATATATCGATTTGCTAGGGCAGCACTGCGGCACTCAAGTGACGCTTGCTCTGGGAAAACTGATTCCGCTGTTTTGTTGTCGCTACAAGATGAAAAACTAACAAGACCTAAGACTAATACCACGGACTTCTGAAATATATTCATAGCTCTCATTTCTGGTCATTATTAGGTGGTACTATTAATGACCCTATACAGAGCTTTTCGGTTAAACTAAAATTTCAACAAGTCTTGAAAACGTCTAGAAAAATCGGTTAATTTTAGAGCTAATTATACAGCTATATCTTAGAAATAAATTCGTCTAAAAATTGACAAAAAGTTTTTTCAACACGCTTAGCGGTTTCAGTCACTTCTTCGTGATTTAATTTGTTGGCAGAAATTCCTGCCGCTAAATTAGTAATGCAACTTAATGCCGCAACCCTTAGTCCCATGTGGTTTGCAGCGATCACTTCAGGAACTGTCGACATTCCGACGGCCTTACCACCGATAGCTTTAAACATTTTAATTTCTGAGGGAGTTTCATATGTTGGACCGGTAACACCAATATATGTCCCTTTATGAAAAAATACTTTTTGCGCCCGAAATGTTTTTTCAGCTAATTCAATCAGTTCTTTATCATAGGCCTGAGTCATGTCAGGAAATCGCGGACCCAACTCTTTAATATTAGGGCCCATTAACGGGTTAGTGCCCATCATGTTAATATGATCTTCTATGATCATAAAATCACCAGGATTCATTCCATCGCCATAGCCACCAGCAGAATTTGTAACAATTAAAATTTCTATTCCCAACGAAGCCAATGTTCTTGTCGGGAAAACAACTGTGTCCATGTCATGGCCTTCGTAATAATGAAGACGACCTTGCATAATTGCGACGGGGATATCGCCCAAATGACCCATGATTAAGTTTCCTGAATGTCCATCAACAGTAGGTGGGATAAAATGGGGAAGCTGGTCAAATGGCAAAGTCGTTTCAATTTTAATTTGTTTAACAAAATGGCCCAAGCCAGATCCAAGAATAACACCTATTCGGGGTTTTATTTTAGTTTTACTTTTAATGTAAGAAACAGTTTCAGTCAGATTTTGGACAGTTCTCATATTAAACATCCCCCTGGTTAATTATTTTTTTAATTAATTGGTGTGGTGGTGGTTGAGTTGCAGATAAAACAAATGACAATTTTAATAAATCAGCAGCATTTTTGAAAAGATCTTTTTGATCACAGTGTAAAGTAAAAATAACTTCATTCTTTTTCACTGGATCACCAATTTTTTTATGAAATTCTATGCCAGATAATAAATTCAACTGATCATCTGTTTTAATACGGCCTGCTTTAAGTAAAATTCCTGCAAGACCAATTTTTTCAACATCAAATGAATTCAAAAATCCATCTTGATCAGCAACATACTGAAATTGATTTTGTGAGAGTTTCAATTTAGAAAAATCACCACTTTGCTCGTGGCACATTTGATCAAATACTTTTAACGCGCGACCAGAATCTAAACAATCCTTCGCCATTGTATAGGCATCAGATATAGTTTTAGTTTTTCCTGACAGATGAATCATTTGTGCAGAAAGTTGTAATGATAACTCACGTGTATCTTCGTAAAGATCATAACCATCAGCTGATAAATATTTATGACCCTTCATAATTTCTAGACATTCATAGACTTCCCAAGCGTTTCCTGAAAAGCGACCCAAAGGTTGATCCATCGATGTAATAAGGGCCACAACTTTTTTCCCGTACCCATGACCAATCGCCATTAATTTTTTAGCTAATTCCTCTGCATTTTCAGAAGTCTTCATAAAAGCACCGGAACCATATTTTACATCCAGCACTAATCCATCAATACCTTCAGCGATTTTTTTCGACATAATGCTTGCGCAAATCAAAGGCAAACTTTCAACTGTGGCCGTCACGTCCCGAAGAGCATAGATTTTTTTATCAGCAGGGCAGATTTCTTTGGTTTGACCTATGAAACAAGTACCAATTTTTTTTGTGATATCAATAAATTTTTCTAAACTTTGTTGCGTATTAAAACCAGGAATAGATTCTAATTTATCAAGGGTTCCACCAGTATGGCCCAGGCCCCGCCCAGAAATCATGGGAACATAAACACCACAGCCCGCAACAATAGGACCAAGAATTAAACTGGTTTTATCTCCAACCCCACCAGTTGAATGCTTATCAACTTTGAAGCCAGATAATTTTTCTGTGTTTACGACAATGCCAGAATTGAGCATTGTTTTAGTTAAATGAAGAGTTTCTTTGTTGCTCATGCCATTTAAAAAAATAGCCATCAGTAATGCTGACATTTGATAATCGGGGATTTCACCTTTTGTATAACCTAAAATAAAGAAAGAAATTTCT
>JAYTPA010000232.1:0-37091 GCA_043747495.1 Bdellovibrio sp. | reverse complement strand
GATTTAATTCCATGACAAATCTATGTCATAAAACTAAGCGACTGTCTTGTGTTTTTTATCAAATAGTTGAATGATCGAAGATTTTTCAATCTTATGCATCCGATCAAATCTTTGGTGATAAGAAATGACTTTGTTTCGACCTTGATTTTTAGCTTCATATAAAGCTGCATCTGCACGGCGAACAAGCTCTTTAGCTGGAATCACTTCTTGATTGGCATCAAAAGTTGCAAACCCAATTGAAACAGTGAGTTTAATTGAATCAGGTCCGCTGCGAAAAGTAGTTTGTTCAATACGATGGCGTAATCTTTCACAGAAAAATTCGATTCCTGCTAAAGGAATTTCCGACAGTACAATTAAAAACTCATCGCCCCCGTAACGGGCTGGAATATCAACAGTTCGTGTATTCTGTTTTATAATTTTACCAACTTCAGAAAGGACAAAACTTCCAAATAAATGATCATGTCCATCATTTACATTTTTGAATTTATCCATATCCATCATCACTACAGTCACAGGACGTTTAAACCGTGCGGCCCGCTCAATCTCAAATTCTAACTTTGAATACAAAGATCGCGTATTAAATAAACCCGTTAAATCATCGATCTCGATGAGTTCTTGTAGTTTTTGATTCGTAGCTAGTAGTTCTTCTTGAGTATCACGTAAACGTAATTGCATACGCACGCGTGCTAAAAATTCCATAGGAACAAAAGGTGATGTCATAAAATCACTGGCCCCTAAATCTAAAAACTGAGTGATTTTTTCTGTGTTTGGATTTGATGATACGATAATGACTGGTGTTTTTTGTGAAGATTCACACAAAGTGCTGACGAAATCTAAACCGCCACCGTTTGAAAAATCAGGATCAACTATAACTAATTGTGGTCGTAAGTTATTAAAGGCAACAGAGGCTTCTTTAGGGGAAGTGAAGCTGTGCACATCATAGCCTTCCCAGCGCAACGGCTCAGCTAATAGCTCTAGCGTATCAGCATCCTCATCAATCACCATAACTAGTCTGTTTTTTGGATCCTTTTTCATAGATAACATATCGGAATTTTTACGATTTACAGGAGGTCTTTTAGACAGTTTTTGATCACTTTTTTGCTAAAACTAGACTCATTTGGCATAAACAAATGAGTCATTAAATGACACTTTAAATAACACTTTCTCATTTTGAGATTTCTGACTAATATAACCACTTATGAAACACTCTGAAATCGAATCGAAATGGCAAAAAGTCTGGGAAGAAAAAAAAGCTTACCAAGCAGATAATTCCTCTAATAAACCTAAGTACTATGCACTCGATATGTTCCCGTACCCATCTGGTTCTGGTTTACACATGGGTCACATCGCTTCATATACTCCGACTGATATTATTTCTCGTTATAAAAGGGCTAACGGTTTTAATGTTTTACACCCAATGGGTTATGACGCTTTTGGTTTACCCGCTGAACAGTACGCTATTCAAACTGGTGTTCACCCTTCGATTACAACTGTTAAGGCCATTGAAAGTTTTCGTTCAACATTAACACGTTACGGTTTTAGTTTTGATTGGTCTCGGGCGATTTCTACTTGTGAACCTGAATATTATAAATGGACACAGTTTATTTTTCTTAAACTTTTTGAAAAAGGTTTAGCTTATCAAAAAGAAGTCCCCGTCAACTGGTGCCCTGCTTTAAAAACTGTTTTAGCCAATGACGAAGTCATTGACGGCAAATCAGAACGCGGCGGCCATCCTGTGGTTCGCGTTCCGATGAAACAATGGATGCTTAAAATCACTGATTATGCTGAAAGACTTTTGACTGATCTTGATCAATTAGATTGGCCAGAAAGAACAAAAGAGGCCCAAAGAAATTGGATCGGAAAATCTGTTGGGGCTCATGTTTCATTTAGTGTTAAAAATTTATCAGATGAAAAACTAGATATCTTCACAACCCGCCCAGATACTTTATTTGGTGTCAGTTTTATGGTGATTGCTCCAGAACATCCTTTAGTTAAAAAAATCACTACACAATTACAAGCCATTAAAGTCAGTGATTATGTAGAAACCACAAAAAAGAAATCAGAAATCGATCGCAAAGCCAATACCGAAAAAACCGGTGTGTTCACTGGTGGCTTTGCCATTCATCCGATCACTCAAAAAGAAATTCCAATTTGGATTGCTGATTATGTGATGATGGACTATGGAACAGGCGCTATCATGGCTGTCCCAGGTCACGACGAAAGAGATTTCGAATTCGCCCAAAAATTTGATTTACCGATCTTGCGTGTTCTAGATTCTGAAACTGATTTACCTTTCACAGGTGAAGGCAACCTTTGTCATTCTGATTTTTTAAATGGTCTAACTAAAACAGCTGCCATCGATAAAATGATTCAGCACCTAGAAAATAAAAAATTAGGCTATAAACAAGTTCAGTATAAATTACGGGATTGGCTTTTCAGTCGTCAGCGTTATTGGGGTGAACCATTTCCGATTATTCATACTTCAGAGGGCCTCAAAGCAGTTCCTGTCAGTGAACTTCCTGTGATTTTACCAGAAGTGGCGAACTATGAACCCTCAGATTCTGGCGAAGCGCCATTAGCGAATAACAAAGCTTGGGTAGATTATAAAAATAATCAATTCAGCGGTAAAAGAGAAACTGACACTATGCCCGGTGCTGCGGGTTCATCATGGTATTTCTTTCGTTATGCCGATCCAAAAAATACTGAAATGCCTTTTTCAATGGAAGCAGCAAAGTATTGGCTACCAGTCGATTTATATGTCGGTGGTGCTGAGCACACTGTGGGTCATTTATTATATTCACGATTTTGGACAAAAGTTCTTTATGATGTAGGATTATCACCAGTCACTGAGCCCTTTAAAAAATTAGCGCATCAAGGAATGATCTTAGGACCTGATGGTGAAAAAATGTCAAAATCACGCGGCAATGTGATTCCGGCAGATGATATCGCCAAAGATTATGGCGTTGATACTTTACGTTGCTACGTCAGTTTCTTAGGACCACTAGATAAAGATAAACCTTGGTCACCAACTGGCATTGACGGTGTTAAAAGATTCTTAGATCGTATTTACAGATTAGTGGTTGATGAACAAACTGGTCAGTGTCATGCAACAGATGTTCAACCGCCTATTGAAATCGAAAGGCTTGTTCATAAAACAATCAAAAAGGTCACTGATGATATTGAGAACATGAGTTTCAATACATCAATTAGTCAAATGATGATTTTAGTGAATGAACTTTACAAGGCAGACTGTAAATCTAAAAAAGCATTGAAACCACTTTGCCAATTATTACAGCCCTTTGCGCCTCATCTAGCTGAAGAGCTTTGGCAATCGATGTCTGCTAATAATTTAATCGTTACAGCAGAATGGCCAAAGTATGATCCAGCACTTTGTGTGGACGACACAGTGACAATGGGCGTACAGGTCAATGGTAAAATGCGCGGAACAATCGAACTAAAAAACGATGCTGACGAAAAAACCGCAGTAGAAGAGGCTTTAAAGCTTTCTGCAGTGTCTGTCGCGATGAATGGTCAAGCTCCTGCGAAAGTGATTTACAAAGCCGGCAAGATTTTGAATATCATCTTAAAATGACCCCAGCTAAGTGATTTGATTAAATAATCTTGCACCCCCTTTAAATCTATGTGAAAAAAAGCCTATTCATTTTCATAGGGGGAAATCATGGATTTAACACCATCCACTGAACAAACTTTTGCTCACTCAAAATCGGCCACTTGGAGTCCTGAAAAAAGCGCTGCTATCTATGGAATTAATAATTGGGGCGCAGGTTACTTCCGAGTAAATTCAAATGGAAATGTATCGATCACTCCTAAAGGTGAAAAAGGTCCATCTGTAGATCTTTATGAATTAACTCAAGAACTTCAAGATCGTGGTATTCGTGTTCCGATCATGATTCGTTTTCCAGATATTATTAATGAACGTGTTCAGCTTTTACAAAATTGCTTTCAAAAAGCTTTCACTGATCACAATTACAAAGGCCAATACTGCGGCGTCTACCCAATCAAAGTGAATCAACAACGTCATTTAGTTCAAGAACTTGTACGCTTCGGTAAAAATTGTAAGTTAGGTTTAGAGTGTGGTTCTAAACCAGAACTTTTAGTGGTTCTGTCATTAATGAATACTCCTGATGCTGTTATTATTTGTAATGGCTTTAAAGACACTGAATATATTGAAACAGCATTATTGGCGCAAAAATTAGGTCGTGATATTATCATCGTTGTTGACCGTAAAGATGAACTTAAACTCATCATGGACGCAGCTAGAAAATTAAGTATCAAACCAAAAATTGGATTCAGAGCAAAACTCAACACTCAAGGCTCTGGCAAATGGATTGATTCTGCCGGGGCTCGTTCAAAATTTGGTTTAACAGCAACTGAAATCGTTGAGGGTTTAGAAACTCTTCGAAAAGCTGATATGTTAGACTGTCTTGAACTTCTTCATTATCATATTGGTTCGCAAGTCCCTTCGATTCAAAGTATTAAATCCTCTTTAAAAGAAGCTGCACGGTTTTACACTGAGTTACACAAACTGGGCGCTAAATTAAAGTACATCGATGTCGGCGGCGGATTAGGTGTTGATTACGATGGAACAGGTCATACAGATTCATCGGTTAATTATTCTGAACAAGAATACGCTAATGATGTTGTTTCAACGATTCAATCATTATGCGATGAAAACAGTATTCCACATCCAAATATAATCACTGAAGCAGGCCGATCATTAGTCGCGCATCACTCAGTTTTAGTTTTCAACGTCATGGGCGTGAATAATCTTTACCGTCAACAACCGCCAACACCGGTGACTAAGCAAGATCCAACGATCATGAAAGATCTTCAGTACATTTATGAAAAATTAAATCCTGAAAATATCAACGAGTGCTTCAATGATATGATGCAGTCAAAAAATGAAATCCTTAATTTATTTACTTATGGCGTGTTGAATTTAACTCAACGGGCTTGGTGTGAAAGCATGCACTTCACAATTGCGACTAAAATGCTTGAAGTGGCTCGCGTGACTGCTGATTGTGAAGATATTCTGGCGCAACTTAGACAGCAACTTTGTGATACTTATTTCTGTAATTTTTCTGTGTTTCAATCGATTCCAGATTCTTGGGCCGTGGGGCAATTATTCCCGGTTATGCCGATCCATAAATTAGATCAAGAACCCCATCACGAGGCTACGTTAGCCGATTTAACATGTGATTCTGATGGTAAGATCGAAAAATTTATCGATACTGAAACTGGCGAATACAAAAAAACATTGCGTGTTCATCCTTTTAAAGAAGGCGATCCTCCGTATTTCTTAGCTGTTTTCCTAACTGGTGCTTATCAAGAAATTTTAGGTGATCTACATAATCTTTTTGGTGATACAGATGCCGTTCATATTTCGATTCATAATTCAGGCTACACAGTTGATCACTATGTTCCTGGCGATACAGTAACTGAAGTATTAAGTTACGTTCAGTATGGTCGTGCCGAAATGGTTGATAGCGTTCGTCAGTACACTGAAGAAAGCATCGCTTCAGGTAGCATTACAAAACTTGAAGCTAAAGCCCTATTGAAGCATTACGAAGAAGGCTTATCGGGTTATACATACCTTGAAGAAATGGAATAATCTCTTTCAAATAAATGACATAAAAAAAGGCTGCATATCTGCAGCCTTTTTTTTTGATATTTAATCAGAATTTCTAGAAATTATTTAACTTTATTATTTCGCATCAAAGAACGTTGCACGTGTCACTGAACTGATATCAGTCATCACATTTGAATTTGTATCTATTTTTTTAACAGTTCCCGTAGAATCAATACTTAATAAATCACCAGCTAGTGTTAATGCTAAGCTCGTATTACCGATTTTGTGTAATCGTAAAATATCCGTATCAATCTTAAGATCTGAATTTTCGATTTGACCTTTACGTTCGTTACAAGAAATTTTCATGACACCTTTTGTTGTGTTGATAAAAGCATAACTTTTATCTGCGCTGTAGCCTTCTGGATAAATTAAAGACAAAGCTTCTGCATCGTTTAAAGAAACTTCAGAAACAGCATTTGGAAATTCCCGTTTATCACAGAAAAATTTAACCACGTTTTTTTCAATTCGTGCGTTCCATAACCAGGCTAAATGATAATCAACGACTTTAGATCTTTCAGTGATATTCTTGTTATATTCACTGCTGGCTAAAGCTTGTATATCACCCGTTTGAAATAACCGTGTCATTGGCAATGCGCGATCATTCGGTATAATATGAAGACCTGATTTACTTTTAAGAAGATGACCTAAATGGGGTGTTTCACCTAGTAATTGTGCTTCTTGTTTTAATTCTGAATCTAAACGAAATATTTTTTTATTTTCAGATAATGTAACAAAAGACTCTTCTTTATTAATTTTTACAGGTATTTCAAAAGCCTCTTCTCCGTAAATAAGTGCTGAGGCTTCAGCAATCGCTTTAAATGCTGGATGAATATTTTTGCCATACTGAGCTAACTGAGAATAAGTTTCAACAGTCACTGCGTATGATCCGCCTTCAGATATTCTGTTATCACAAGCACCTTGAAGATTTTTTCTTGGTCCCCATGTGCATGTTCTGTGTGGAAAACCTTGGATGTGACGGGCCTCATGCATAAACACACTGGCTAAATCAAGCGGTGTAAAAGCATCTGTTAAAGCCATCGGGCAAACGTACATTGTTTTACCGCCAAGTCCGCCTCCGAAAACATAGGCAACAACACCAGGCTCACATTCTTTATCAATAACAAATTTAGTAATTAATCTTGTAAAATAACCATACCAGTCTTTAGCGAACTGGCCGGTAAATAATTCATCTGAGCTGTTTACACCTGATTCATCGAATTGTAATTTACGAATATATTGAATACCCGCAATTAAATAAGCTGTTTGAGAATTATCAAAACAGTATTCTTTACCAGCTATGTTTTTAAATTGTTTAAAGTTTTTTGCGATCACATTCATATCGTCAGCTGAAATACATTTTGATTCTTCAGCAATACTTTGAATTATATTTTGATCGGTTTCTTTTGTTTGTGCTAATGTATTCACTGAGAACACCAAACCTAAAACAAGAACCAATAGTGATAAAATAGATTTAGGCTGAAATTTTGCCATACAACATCCCCTCATGCAGTAAAGCTGCTTTTAGTAGCAACATTATTTTCAACTTAATATGACAATAAACCGAACAATCATTCAAGCCTATTTTTAGGAATTTCCAGATATTTCTTTTAATTTTTGCTCTGCGTGCTTTTTAAGGAAAAGATCCTTGATCTGATTTATAAACGACTTGAAATCCTCTAAAGCTGCAGGTGAGCTCTTTGCGATTTCAGCAGCTTTGTTTATAAGTAAAATTTTTAGTGATCGCTCTTGTGTTTGCTGAACCTCAGCTGCTGTGTGGACTCGGGGCTCAGACTCTAAAACTATGGGGCTTACTATGGCTTGCAAGATTTCAGAAAAAGCTTCCGCCGAGGCCTGGCTCAGCAAATAAGCCGCTAAGATTTTTTCGCGAATCGGGGTCATTCTGTTCTGTAAACGGTCTGACAAGTACTTCATTTGGGCTTTAGTTAAATTTGAAGCAACTTGAAATAACTGCTGCTGCTTTTCAGTTTCATTAACGTTGAAATGATTCATCTCATTTTGTTCAGTCAGTAGCCAACTTTGAAACTTTGATAAATCAGATTCTTGCTGGCTAGCATTTTTGACATCTGTTGTAGCCAAGACTGGAACCGCTAAATTTTCATTTAATTTTGATTTATTTTGTAACTCAACTACTTGTTGAATCATTTTCTGCGTTGCCAATTGTAAATCGTCTATATGAATTCTGCCAAAAATCAACCAGTCGATAAAAGCAAGCAGCGACACTAAAAAAATAGCCCCAATAGTGTATTTATTAAAAATATATTTTTTCATATTTTATTTTTTGACCCAAAATAATTAGCCCAATATTGATAGGCTTTTAAATCTTCGGGTGTTCCCCATTGTAAAAATGTTTTGATTTCATAATTAGAAATTTTTAGAACGGGCTTAATCTGAATCATCGCCTTGACAGCCAGTGATGTGTAATATTCCCCGCTCCAATGTAGTTTTTGTATTCTCTGTTGCTCTAAGCACTGTTTTAACAAGCTTGCCGTTTTGAAGTAATACCCACCAGTGGATGCAAAATCATCTTCTCGGTTTTTAGAGAAACATTCTTTTTCTTTGATGTCGATAACTGTGTGACCCTCTGTTTTTAAATAGCAGTACATATTCGGACCTAAATAATGAGGATGAAACCCTTTATAAGAAACAAATCCGATATCACTATTTGTCTCAGTTTGAATAAAATTTAAAAAATCAGTGGCATCCCAGATTTGTCCGTAATCACAATAGGTCACAAAAACTGGTGCATCCTGAGGTATACATTCTAAACCCTTCATCACAGTTTCCCACGGTCCGTTGGTATTAGGTTCAATTTCAGCAACGACAGATTGAGGTCTCATATCATGCAAATAGTTTTTGTGTTCAGTTTTGTAGTCTTCTGAATTAACTACAAAAACGGTAGGCCAATTTTGTGGAAATGTTTCTAGAAGCTTTGCGATCAAAGTTTGATTTTCAATTTTGATAAATGGCTTGGGGTCTGTGTAACCTGCGTCTTTAAAACGTTGCCCGCGCCCTGCCATAGTAACTAATAAATAAGGTGACCTAAGATGACTACCCAACGGATGATTTGGCATCAAATGCATCACGAACAGCCAATCCTATATTGATTAATAAAGTTAATGTTAATACCAAGGCTGCTGCCGGATACCAGACTAACCATTCTGCTGTCGTAAAATATTTTTGGGCTTGCTGTAGTAATTCACCCCAACTTGGCGTGGGTGCACGTAGACCTAATCCTAGATAATCAAGAAATGATAAAACAGAAATATTGGCCGCAATATCAAAAGGCGAAAATGTCACAATCGGTGTGATCGCATTTGGTAAAATATGTTTAAAAATAATTCGTGGTGAAGATGATCCTATAGCCCGTGCTGCTTCAACGTATTCGCGTTTACGTAACTGTAAAAATTGTCCCCGCATATATAAAGCAATTTTTGTCCAATCAAAGACCGCTAAAAACAAAATCAAAACTAAAAGATTTGGATTAAAGATAGAAATAATTGTAATCAAAATTAAAGTGGTTGGCATGGTTTGAATGATCTCAACCGTACGCATACCGATCAAGTCGACTTTACCACCAAAATAACCCGTCAGTGATCCGATTGTTACACCGACTAAATAGGATGCTAACCACGCACCGATCGCAAATAAAAATGAATAACGAAGGCCATACAATAAACGTGTTAAAACATCGCGACCGCGGTCATCTGTTCCCATTAAATTGTATTTGGAAGGTTTTGAAGGGTAACTTTCAACTGTTGAATTACTTTCAAACGGATCCCATTGAATCACTGGCCAAACCGCCCAATCTTTTTCTTTAAGTTCAATAGATCGGTAATCCATCACATAGATATCTTCACGACCGAATTCAGTTGGATGATAGTCAAAGAATAATGGCGCATACACGCGGCCATTGTATTTCATAAAGTGTGGCTTGCTATTCGCCCAGAATTCCGCCGTAAAACTAAAAAATAATAAACATAAAACAAGCCATGCTGAAACCACAGCTAATTTGTTTCTTTTAAAACGTTTGTACCGTTTTAAAGTTAGTTCATTTGTAATGAGGCGACCTTCTATTAAATTCAACTTTATAATCCTTTTTATAATCCTTATTTAAAATCAATTCGTGGATCAACTAAAACATAAATAATATCACTTAAAATATTTCCAACTAATAACATCATCGCAGATATAAACGTTAATCCCATAATCACGTTATAATCACGTGATAAAACTGAACTGTAGCCCAGAAGCCCAATACCATCTAAGTTAAAAATCGTTTCGATAATCAATGAACCAGCCAAAAACACACGCAAAAACCCACCAAGACCTGTGGCTACAGGAATCATCGCATTTCGCAATGCATGTTTATAATAAACTAAACGATTTGATAAACCTTTTGCTCGTGCTGTGCGAATGTAATCAGATTTAATCACATCTAACATTGTGTTTCGCACTAACATGGATAATTCAGTGAAGTTTCCGATCATGTAACAAGTTAACGGCAGAACGAAATGGTAAGCCCGATCACCAATTTTAGCCATTGTTGTTAGGTCATCATAGTTGTCTGATTTAATTCCACCAATAGGGAACCAATCAAAATAGGACCCACCCGCAAACCAAACAATTAAAAAGATACCTAGTACCAACGGTGGAATTGAATAAGTGATATAAAGAATAAACCCAGAAACTTTGTCGAATAGGCTTCCTGCTTTGATCGCTTTAGTGACCCCTAACGGAATACAAACTAAATAAGTTAAAATTAAAGATGCTAATCCAAACGATAACGAAACTGGAAACTTTGATGTAATCACATCAATCGCTGGTTCTTGGTAGGAAAAGCTTTCACCAAAATCTAGTCTTGTAATATTTTTTAACCAAATCATATAACGAACATGCACTGGCTTATCAAAACCGTATTGTTTAGCCAAATCATCTAATATTTCTTGTGAAACCTGTGTACTTTTACCACCGTCACCGCCGCCCATTCGAATTTGCTGTAGCTTTTGTTCGATAGGCCCACCCGGGGCTGCATTGATGATTAAAAAAGTCACCAATGTGATCCCTAAAAATGTAGGTATTGCTAGTAGCAGACGTCTTAAGATGTAAATGAACATAGATTACTTCTGGGCATTCCACCAAGTTGATAAACCAAAGTCATATTTAAAAGTCTCAGCCGGTGATGCAACTTTTTTAGATCTTAAATAAAATTCATATTTATTATTATACATAAATACGTACGGCACATCTTCAGCAATTAAAGTATATGCTTTTTTAAAGATTTTAGTTCTTTTAGCTGTATCTAGTTCTTGGCGACCTTCATCAATTAATTTATCGACTTCAGCGTTAGTGTAGCTTCCGTAATTTGATCCACCTTTAGATGACGACGATGAATGCCAAATTTGCTTTGGATCCATTTCAACGTCTCCGCCGCCCCAACCCATTGACCATAGTTGCATTTTACGATCGTCTATATTTTTGATAAAGCTATTCCACTCTAAAAATTTAAGTTCGATATCAATACCCGCTTTTTTGCAATCTTCTTTAATTATTGTCCACTGTTTTTCAGATTCTTTGCGTGCGTAAATAAAACTTAAACGTAACTCAGTTTTTTGGCCGTTGATCACTTTATCTAAAACACCGTTTTTATCTGAATCAGCCCAGCCTGCCTTGTTTAATAAGTCTTTAGCTTTCGACGTACTAAACTCAATCGCTTTCATATCTGCAGCTTGAGTTGATTTATTTGGCACAGGGCCAGTTGCTAAATCATTAATACCTTCAAAGAATTTTTTATTCATTTCAACACGATTAACTAAATGAGCAAAAGCAAGACGTACATTTTTGTCAGCTAGAATAGGGTCTTTCATGTTAAAACCAATATAGCCGTAAGACTTCGGCATACTGTTAGAAACAGCAAAACCTAAATATTTATCTGAATTGAATCTTGCATTAAATGGTTTGCCAGTTGCTGTTAAGTACTGATCAGACTTTGTGAAAGTTGCGTAATCTAAATCACCTTTTTTAAAACGCTCTGTCATAACGTTATCGTCTTTGACTGCACGAAATTGAATTTTATCAAAATTTGCAAAGCCTTTAAATTGCGGACTGTTTTTTCCGTACCATTTATCGAACCGAACTAAAGTAATCAACTGCCCTTTTTCATATTTTTCTAATTTGTATGGACCAGCTCCAACAAATTCTTTTTGCATCTTAACTGATTTTGCAATGTCACCATAAACAGATTTCGGAATAACTGATAAACCACAAAGTGTAGATAAGTTTTTGAAATACTTCTCTTTAGCAGTAAATTTAATTGTATGTGTATCAATGACTTCAACTTTAGTGAAGCCCTCGAAGTAAGGAATTAAATTTAAAGCCTGATGTTTTGGGTTTCTTATCGCTTCTAGTGAAAATTTAACGTCTTCTGCGGTGATTGGTTCGTTATTATGAAAAAAAGCATCTTTTCTTAAGAAGAACGTAAAACTTAAACCATCTTTTGAGATTTCCCATTTATCTGCTAGTGCGGGAATTTGCTCCCAAGTGTTTAAATCTTTAGAGCACAATGTATCCATACCGTAAGTTAGTACATAAGTTGAATAAACGTCACCTGACATAATCGGATGTAAGCCTTCTGGTTCTGCTTCTAAACGGTAATTAAGTATTCCACCCTGTGGAGCATTTACATTGGCTTTTTGTGCAAACACAACAGAAGTCATCGCAAAAACTGTTATTAAAATTAAACTTAGATTTTTCATAAATCTCCCTGTTTTCCTTGCTTTAGAAGCAAAGTATTTTTTTGTCCTGCCTAGATTAATGAAGTGGAACTTTTGATCAAGTTTTAAATTGATTGCTGCGCATAGCTAAAAGTACGTAAAAAACTGAAATCACTTTGAAATTTTGGATATTTTCACCTAACTAAGTGGGATGACAACAACTTCACAAAACAACAGCCCCGATTCTCGTAAACCTAAGTTCGATGCCACAACAACGATATCTTCTGAATTCGGTATTTTTGGAATACCTTTATCTGAAGAAGAATGCCGTTTAGTTATGCTTCCTGTCCCTTGGGAAGTCACAACGTCTTATGGCAAAGGCGCTTCAAACGGACCCCGCATCATTCGTGAAGCTTCTGAACAAATTGATCTTTTCGATTTCGAAACAAAGACTGCCTATGAAGCTGGCTACTTCATGAAACAAGTTTCAAAAGAAATATCTGATAAAAGTAAATCATACAAAGAAATAGCCCAAAAAGTGATCGCTCTTAAAACTGAAATGTCTGATGATCAGGCACTTATTCAAAAGCTCACTGATCAAGTCAACAAGGCCTCTGGTGAATTAACTGACTGGGTCTACGCCGAGACTAACAAAATTTTAAAAGCCGGAAAACTTTTCGGCCTCGTCGGCGGGGACCATTCAACACCACTTGGGGCTATTAAAGCCATTTGTGAAAAACACATATCTGCTGACGGAAAAAAATCAGACGTTGGCATATTACACATCGATGCTCATTCAGACACGCGTAAAGCTTACCAAGGATTTGAACAATCACACGCTTCTATTATGTATAATGTGATGAACCAATCTGAAAAGTCGCGTCCACAAAAATTAGTTCAAGTGGGTATTCGTGATTTCTGCGAAGAAGAATATAATTTTATACAATCAAGATCAGATATTAAAACTTTTTTTGATATCAGTGTTAAACAGCGCCAGTTAAAAGGCGAAAGCTGGGCTTCGATTGCGGCCGATATTATTTCTGAATTACCCCACAAAGTTTATATCTCATTCGACATAGACGGTTTAGATCCACAATTCTGCCCGTCAACTGGTACGCCTGTTATTGGTGGGTTAACGACTGATGAAGTATTCTTTTTATTTAATGTGCTAGCTCAAAGTGGTCGTCAAATTGTTGGCTTTGATTTAAACGAAGTCTCTACCGGTGATGCTGACGCTGCAGAATGGGACGGCAACGTTGGCGCACGCATGCTTTATAAGCTGTGTAACTGGAGTGTTGTAACGAATGCAGCACTTTGAAAAAAGAATTCCTACTTTTATTGATTTAGGTTTTAGCGAAAAGGCCTTACCGCAGCTAAAAGCTTACATCGATTTATTATGGAAAACGAATGACGAATTTAATTTAGTCAGCCGTAAAATGACTTTTGAAGAATTAATCGACAATCATATTATTGATTGCTTACTGCCGCTTAAACACTTTCCACAAAATATTAAAACTGCAGCTGATTTCGGATCAGGTGGTGGACTACCGGCAGTTCTTTTTGCAATACAGTTACCTGAAATTCAACTTCACTTGTTTGAAAAAAGTAAATTGAAACAAAGTTTTTTAAATGAGTGTAAAAAAATAACTAAAAATATTCACGTGCACGCAGAAATTCCAAATCAATTCTCTGGGTATGATTTAGTCATTGCTCGTGGTTTTAAACCGATTGATGAAATTATTCATTTCAGTCGCGATTATTATAAAAAACAGGGTCGTTATTTTTTAATGAAAGCCCGCCGTGAAAAAATTGATGAAGAAATCGATTTAGCTTTAAAAAAAGATAAAAATTTTAAGTGTGAAATTATAAAACTAACTTCTCCAGTTTTAGATGTTGAGCGCCATGTTGTGGTCATCTGATGAAAATAGCATTTACACTGATCTTACTATTATTTTCATTTGTCTTCTTGTTTGAAAACTGTTCGCCGCAAATTCAATCTCAATTGACCACTAGCCCAAGTGCAAGCTCCAGTAATTCAGCCTTAACAGATTCTAAAATTTATTTTGGTGGTGATGACGGTATCGAGCAACTGAATCTTAATTATAAAACCGGCGAGATCACTTACCTTGGTCAAGTCAGCTTTCCGGGTTCACAAGTTGGTTGGATTTCTTATGACACGACAACAGGTTCTGTTTACGCAGTTGATTCTGGCAATACAAACACTCTGGCTCTTTATAATTATAATTCCAATACGTCCCTACTTGAATTCAAAAAATCTTTCGGAAATTACACAAATCAAATAGTCCAACTTAATTTGTATAATGATGGCAGCCAGCTTAATATTTTTGGGTCATCTTATACGAATTCAAAACTAACTTCTTATCAGCTTGATTTTTCTTTGAGTACACTGACAAATACACAGACTGTTAGTTATCCAGCAAATTCAAAAACACATTCATCAAGTTTTGACCAAACAAGACAAATTCTTTATGTGGCTAATTTAGGTCGAAATAAAATTTATACTTACACTTTTAATAATCAGGTCTTAGCTTTTAATGGCGAAATAACTGTCAGTAGCCCTAGAACTGTTGTTTACGACGAAACCTACGATAAAGTTTTTGTAGTCACTGAATCTTATACGACATCTAGCACGATTAAAGTTTTTTCAGTCAATGGTGTAAGCACTACAGTAATCTATAATGAAGTTGGTTCGTTAAATATGCCATTAATCGGTGGCGATCTGAAAGTGAACCATCAACATGGATTTGTGATGGCCACGGCCCGCGAAATGGGAAAAGAATCTGTGTGGGGCTTACCTTTAACGAGCAGTGGTACGATTGACTATTCTAGATCTAGTTTTTCCGTTTCAGTCAGTCAAAAATTGCCGCGTACTTTATTGCTGTCAAAAGATGGAAACTACATGATCTTAGGTATGGCTTCGGTCGATCAAGAAAATGTAGTTGGCTACAAATTGAATTTTGATGAATCAAATAATTTTTTATCGGCACAAAAAATATTCGAAGAAAAAATTGGCACTAGCGCATTTATGTGCGGCTTAATTTTTAACTGATTACATCCAGGGAAGGATTATTTAATGAAATACATAAAATCATTTTTATTGGTTCTGCACTTCACATCTTGCGTAACTACTCAAAATCAACAATTTGCTTTGGTCGGTGATGCCGGAAGATGGAACAACAATACTCAGGTTCTTAAAGATTCCCTTAAATCCTATAAAACTTTTCATTTAGTTATGCCCGGCGATAATCTGTACGAAGGCACTTACAATAAAGCTTGGAATCCTTGGATTCAAGATGGTTTTAGGTTTCCAGTCGTAGCCCTAGGAAATCACAATGATACTTATCAAAAAGAAATCGCATTTTTTAATATGCCAGGCGAATATTTTTCAAAAAAGTTTACTGATGGTCAGCTTCAATACATCGTATTAAATTCTGATAATACAAAAAATATTTCTGAACAAATGACTTGGCTAGAAAATGAATTGGCTGTTTCAACAGCCAAACAAATTTATCTTGTGTATCACCATCCTAGCAGAACTATTGCGTCTCATACTTGGGGCGAGAAAAAAGCTTTTCATGAAAAACTTGTTCCCATCGTCAATAAACATAGATCTAAAATAACTGCACTTATTATCGGGCACGATCATATCGCAGCTTTAATTCATTTTAATAATTTACCCGTTATTATTTCGGGCAGCACACAAAACCCCAGAACAGAAAGACCTGTTAACAATGTTCAAAGCGGAATCACAGTAAGAACAGATCTACACTACGATTCTGAACCCTACTGGGTTCAACAGATTGTGAATAATAACAATTCTGATTTTGTGTTTATCAGAGCTAAAGATAATAAAGTGATGTGTAAAGCTAATATTGTGACTGGCCAAGAAGCCACTTACGATTGTAAATAAAAAAAGGGTCTTTTTGACCCTTTTTTTATTTCTATATTTAATTTTAATTATCTCGCGTATCGTCTATCAACAGATTCGCGGATCTCAGCGCCTTCGATGCTTAAGCGTGTCCAAGGAATCGCTTTAAGTCTTTCTACTTCGATAGGCTCTTCAGTCTCTTCACAAAAGCCGTATGATCCGTTTTCGATTCTTCCTAATGCGCTTTCGATTTCTAAAAGTTGTTGTCTTAAGCGATCTGTTAAACTCATCACTTCTTGTTCAGCAAGAATACGCATAGTTTGATCCGCTTCATCGCCACCGCGCTCGAATTGATCTAATTTGCCACGGGCTTCTTTAACTCTGTTTAATAAGTCTGATTTCGTATTAAGTAATCTTTCACGGCATTCACCAATAAGCTGTTCAGTGATTTTTTGAACTGTATTGATTGGTGGTTTTGGAGAAACTGGTTTTGCGTTTTTCGTTGTTAGAGTGCTTGCACTTGCTTTAGCCATATAACCTTCCTTGCTATAAACCCTATTTTGTTTCCACACTTGCTTCAACACTAGGGCTTGTTCGGGTTCTTGTTTCTGAGGGCTACCCGTAGGTGTTTTCTCAGGACTTGAACTTTTCGGCATCTTTGCCATTTACTTAAGTTCCAAACTGGAACTGCCCACATATAAATGGAATTTTGTAATTTTTGCAACGAAAATCTTACAAAAAGTGAAATGATTTAAATATTTGAAACTATTAGTGAATTTACTAGATAGAGGTCTAGACTATATGCATTAATATAGAGTCTTTGCTCAAAAGTGATTAAAAATGAAACTTCTTGAGGGCTATTTTAAGCAGTTTGTAGCGATTTTTATGAGTTCATCTGTTTGTTCGGCCAACTTCAAAGCCACATTCTGACCTTTTTCACCACGCTCTTTAAGGGACTGTGCTGATTTCGTCATGTTTTGTTCTACGGCTTTGAAAGCCCTTCCTGATGAATCATTAAGGGCTTCTGCGTAGCTTTCAAGGCTTTGAGCGATAAGTTCGTGGTTTGCAATTAAACTTTGATGAACAGATAACTGGGCCTTTTTCATTTGTTTGAGATGCTCAACCAATTGATCACATTTAGCTGCATCATTTGCATACGTCAATGCAGGTAAAAGAACGATAGCTATTAAGTTGATTAGAATCTTATTCATAAACACCCCGATATAATATACCAAAGCAAAATTGCCTCCAACTTTGGGGTCATTAGGTTGGGTTATATCCTATATAAATGACTTTTTTCGCTATGACTTGATACTTTTTTCAAACTCGTCTTTTGTTTCGCCAGTCACATAGGGCATCAAAAGACGCATGATATGTCTTTTGGTTTTTTCATGTGTTTTTGCGCTCATCATATCTGACTTCTCAGGAGAATCATAAAACTGCATGAATCCATTTGAAGACACAAATAATAATTCTCCAATGAATTCCATTTCAGCTTTCGATGGCATAGCGATCATAAAGCCTGATTTCACCCACTGACGATACAACATAACCATCATAACACTTAATTTTTTTGTGTGAACTTTCCACATTTTTGCTAAATCAGAATCATTTTTTCTGAGCGAATAAATTTCACGATGAAAAAATCGATATTTCCAATACAGATTTAAGTTTTTATCAATAAATAAAGCTAACTGCATTTTTTGTTTCTTCTTCGCTAACTTTGTTTCTGGTTGCCACACTTCGATTGTGTCGGCAGATAATTTTTTAAAAATTTCACGAATAATTTGTTCTTTATTTTTATAATGAAAATAAAGATTACCAGGGCTCATCTTTAAATGTTTTGAAATATCATTTGTTGTTACATCTGTAGCGCCATCACGATTGAATAACTCTAATGAGCCAAATAATATTCTATCTTTTGTTTTCATAAAGACTGTCCTTAATCATTCATTTTACTTGTGAGCTATAGTTGTATTATGCTAGCATCTTTTTATATGTTTCAAGGAAGAAGTCAGAAGACGACATGGATTGTGGTCTTATCTATATTTATTTTATCTGTTTTGTTGTTCTTTAAAGAGGATAACACCACTGACAAAAAACGATTCATTGCTTCACAATCTGAACTCAGAAAAAATATCTCAGAAACTTTAACACCTTATATTAAAAGTAATGACCGTCCTTCGATCGTCACATCGCCTGACTTAAGTCTAGGTTTCAATATGAACACTTCTGACATCTACGAAGTTAAATACACGATTGATGATGATCTACAAAAAGAGTCTGATAAACTGCTTAAACAATACAAACCTGATTACGGCGCCGTTGTGATGATGGATGCTAAAACAGGTCGCATATTAGCTATGTCTAGTTACGTTCGTGCAGATATGGGTAGTGAAAATCTAAATCTACAAGCTACATTTCCAGCAGCCAGTATTTTTAAGATCGTGACTGCAGCGACAGTTGTTGATCGCAAAGGATTAGAACCCCAACACAAAATTGCTTACAATGGTGGAAGCTATACCTTACACAAACAAAATGTTTTGTCTGAAAAAATTAACAAATGGACACATTTTATTTCCTTAAAAGACGCTTTTGCTAGATCGATTAATACTGCTTTCGGTCGTATCACTTTAGAAAAATTAGATCCTAGCGACTTAGAGGAATATGCTCGTCGTTTTATGTTTAATAAAGAAATCCCTTCAGATTTTGAAATTGAAATGAGTCAAGCCATTATTCCAATGGAAAAAAATTACGAACTGACTAAAGTAGCATCAGGCTATAACCGTTTCAATACCATGAGTCCGATTCACGGGGCAATGATCGCTGGTGCAATCATCAATAACGGTCAGTTCGTGGCTCCTTACATTGTTGATGAAATCAAACAAGGCGATAAAATTGTTTATGCAGCTGAAACCTATTCAATCGGTCAAGCCATCACAGCCCAATCAGCTAAAAAAGTGCAGTCCATGATGGAACAAACGGTTTTATCAGGAACATCGCGAAAAACATTTAGACAAATCGTGAAAGAAAAAAAATTTCGTGAAATTGAAATGGGTGGAAAAACTGGTCATTTTAGTGGTTTGAATCCTAAAGGCACAAATGATTGGTTCGTAGGTTACGCTACTGACGGAAACAATAAAATTGCTATCGCAGCAATAACTGTAAATATTAAAAAATGGACAGTTAAATCTTCAATGCTAGCAAAATTAATGATTCGCCAGCATTTTAAAACAATTCTTGAAGAAAAAGAAATTTCTAAAAAACTAGATCAACAACGACAGGACAATGATCAGAACCTAATTGCTGATCGACGACCGAACAAGTCTTAAGATTTTTAATCAAATTCTGACTTACACAAATATAATCAATCCGCCAGCCGTTATTTCTTAGCCGTGCTGTATCTTTATATGACCACCATGAATAAACATTTTTAGCTTCAGGGTAGAAATGTCTGAAACAATCCACAAAACCTAGATTTAAAAATTCATCCATCCACTTTCGTTCTTCTGGTAAAAAACCAGATTCAGTGGCCAATGCTTTCGGTGCGTAAACATCAGCTTCCATGTGGGCGATGTTGTAATCGCCAACAACAATGATGTCTCGGCCCTTTTTTAATTCAAAACTAATATGATCATAAAGATCTTTTAAAAAATTTTGTTTAAATTGGTGTCTTTCCGGGCTTGAGCCTCCGTTCGGAAAATATATATTATACAAATCAAAATACTGGTGCTGGGTCCATACGACGCGACCTTCATTGTCGTACTTAGGAATATCGATACCTTTAATAACATTCATCGGCTTTTGATTTAAAAAAGTAGCTACGCCTGAATAACCTTTTTTTTCTGCTGATGACCAATACGAGTGTTTGTAATTTAGTGTTTTAATTTCTGGCTCAACTTGATCAATATGAGCTTTTGTTTCTTGCAAACATAAAATATCTGGATTATGTATTTGTACAAAATCTAATAAGTTTTTTTCATAGCAGGCTCTGATCCCGTTAACGTTCCATGTAGCTAATCTAATATTCATGAATCTACAATTAGCCTAGCCAGTCGATTTAATCAATTTGATTGAGCTTTATGCTATTCAACGTCACAATTGGTAATAATGGTTCAAGATATTAAAAATCGTTTCATTAAACAACTTCAAGACGACTCACGCGAATTAAAAGAAATCGATTTAAATTCTATTGTCTCAGACAACTTGATCAGCCCCTACAAAGTCACTCTTCCACAAAGTTATCTACAAAAAATTAAAGACGAGATCAAATCCTACGCAGCTTTAAGAAGCTGGGGTGAACAATATCTTCAATCAAACTATCAAAAATTAGATTTACCCAAACCAGACAACTACAGTGTCTGTATGAGCTATGATTTTCACACCGATGATCAGGAAAACTTGAAACTGATCGAAATTAATACCAATGCCGCTTTTTTGTCTTTAGGTCTGACACTTTACAAACTGTGGCCTTTTGTTAAAAAGCCTGACTTCAATGAAACTGATCTAGTAAATATGTTTTTAACGGAAAGTGCTCTGTGCAAACAAGATACTTTTAGTTTAGCAATCATGGATGAAAAGCCCGAAGATCAGCGAATGTATTTAGAATTTTTAACTTTTCAATCACTTTTTAAAAAGTCAGGCCTTAACTGCTCAATAGTAGATTTGTCAGACATTTCTAAATTGCCTTCGAAAACTTTAATCTATAACCGCTACACCGATTTTTATCTCACAAGTGAAAAATCAAAAGACCTTCGCGAAAGATTTAAAAATGGTGAGCTTTTTTTAAGTCCTAACCCTTACGAATATTTTTTACTAGCTGACAAACAGCGATTGTTCGACTGGGGCCAACAAACTGAAATCCCCAAACCAAATAGTTTACTTAAAATTTATGACTTAGCCAAAGCAGATAAAGATCAAATCTGGCTTGAGAGAAAAAATCTTTTCTTTAAGCCAAAAGCATCTTACGGCAGTAAACAAGCGTATAAAGGCGCTTCTGTAAGTCGTAAAGTTTTTGAAGAAGCCTTTGCCAGTGAATTCATCGCGCAAGAATATATTCAAGCTAAAGAAATAACAGTAGGTTCAGAATCTGAACCCTTAAAATTAAAATATGATTTGCGCTGTTATGTTTACCAAGATCAATTACAGCTTGTGATTGCAAGACTCTATCAGGGACAAACCACAAATCTAAAAACAGTTGGCGGTGGCTTTACTGTGGTGGAATTCAGTGGGTGAATCTCGGCCTGTTAACATTTATGAGCGTGCGTTGAAATAGTAGTGTCTCATTTTGAGAAAAACGACATCATAAAGCAATTAAAGTAGGCTTTTTATTTGCACTTACTACTATGTATGAACAGATTTTTGAGTTCGTTTATTTTATTTTTTGTTATTTTTTCTTCATTCGTGTCAGAATGTTCAGCTGAAAATAGTCTAATGGTAATTACTAAAGGTAACACATTAGCAGAAATACCTCCAATACCAGAGGTTTCATTAGGACGTCACGCTGCAGGTTTAATGCGTTCTGAATTTAAGAATGATCCCGTTGCGTACTTCAAATATCGCTATAAATACGTTGTTAATAAACTTTTAAAAAATTATACAAATAATGATTTTAAGATTCGTGAAGAAATTCTTAGGGCCGCAAAAATATACGAAATTGAACCTATTCATATATTTTCTGCTATTGTTGCAGAACATGTTTTTAATTTTGATCTCATGGATACTATGCAAGAGTATTCTCTAAAACTAGTTCAATGGAAAATACTTTTTACAAGTAATAATGTGCACCCATTTTTAAACATCACGAAATGCCCTGAAATGAAAACATGTGCAAACAGGCAAACTGAAAATGACCGTTGGCATTGTTACATTCACACTTACGAATCTCAATTTAAATCTAAAACAGTATGTGGGGAAAATTTTGACGATAAAACTTTTGTTGCTCAGTTTTTTAATCCTAATATTGCGGGTAAAACATATGGGGTCGGACAATTAAGCCCAGTTAAAATTTTAAGCTTAACAGATGTGGTTCACCAGAAAAGTGGATTAGATTTTTTAAGTTTAAATGATATTTCCAAGGTCTATGATGCAGCGTTGGATCCGAAAACCACATTACATTATATTGCTGCTCAAATTTCACTTTCAATACAAGAATATAGAAAAGCTGGTTTCGATATATCTAAAAATGTTGGGCTAACATCAACTTTATACAATTTAGGTTTTGAAACTGATCGTGCTAGAAAGTTGCTTTATGCAAATCAGAAAAATTTAAGAGAAAATAAACCAATTATTTATCCCGAAGTAAACTACTACGGCTGGTTTGTTAACTATATAGAAGATGATTTAACTTTATTATTTAATGATTTTAATACAGAGAGGGCTCTATGAAAACAATTTACAGTCTATGTTTGCTTGTATCAGTTCAGCTTTATAGTTTCGTTAGTCATGCACAAGCTGTAATTGATTGCAGTCAACTGTCAGAGCGAATAGAAAAATTTAATGGACTAGATTATACAAAATATAATGTCGTTGATTCAGCTTTCATGAAGTGTCCACAAGTCAGAGAAAAACAAAAACCTATGCCTTGGATTGTTGAAAAAACAGAATGGACAACTCAAGACGAAATAAACTTTGGTGAATTTATAAAAAAAATCGGATACAGTAAATGTAACACAACTGATAAATGTTTATCTGGTGTAGATAATCCCCTACGAACTGAAGAAGATCTTTTATTTACCCACTATTCTGATTGCGCAGATTTCCCTTACTATTTAAGGTCTTATTTTGCCTACAAGAATAAACTTCCCTTTGCAATGGTCTCGTCGATTAAAGCTGTCCCATTTTCTGAAACACAGCTTGAGCAAATGCTAATCACTACAGAAAAATTGTTGCTTGAAAAAGGCCCAGAAGCGGTCATTCAGTATGAATTACGTCAAAAGGATTTAAGATATTCACGTAACGGGAACTATCCAGTTCAACAAATTACGAATCCATCTGTCCAAGGCACCCGGTACGATTTTTCTACTTTTGGTCCGTGGATCATGGACCGAATTTCTTCTGGAAATTTCAGAATGTTGAATAGCCAAGGTGGTAAAATAGAATCTGATTTTTATTCACCAGCAGTGAGTTTAAATTCGATCAAAGCCGGTACAGTTTTATACAGTGTCGGAGGTCATGTGGCCATTGTTTATGATGTGACACCTAAAGGAGAAGTTTTATTTGTTGATGCACACCCAGATAATTCAGTTTCGCGTGGAGTGCTTAAAGTCACAAAAGAATCTTTCCAATTAGCCAATTCTAATCTAGGTGGGAATTTTAAAAATTTTAGACCTATTAAAGTTTTAAACCCAGAATACAATTCACAAGGCCATATTATAAAAGGTGTTGTCCAATCAGCGAAAGATGAAATGATATCTGATTTTTCACTCATCCAGTACACAGGAAATTCTAAGACACAGAATGAAGGCGCAGCTTTTAAAATTTCAACTCAAGACAGCCGTTCTGTAGATTTCAATGACTGGGTTAAGTTTAATTTATCGAATGGAACTTATAAACTTGATCCTGTGCAAGAATTTAAAAATGAAATGGATCAGCTTTGCGCAATGACTCAAGATCGAATTAGTGCTGTCCAAGCCGCATTAGATAACAGTATTCATTTAAAAGATCATCCAGAACAGTTACCACAAAATCTTTTTGGTGCCGATGGTGAATGGGAAGCTTACTCATCCCCAGGACGCGATTTAAGATTAAGACTTAAAATATTAAGTATTCCAGAAACAGCAAAAGAATTGATGAAGCGCTACAAAAATAAAGACCCTTTGATGAATTACAAAGGTGAAAACCTTAAACAGGACTTTATAAAAATTTATCAGCAATCTGTTAAAAGCTGTCAAATTACTTTTTATAATTCTCAGAAAAAAGCTGTAACAATTAATCTTGAAACATTAGTGAACCGTGTAGACCAAATTTCTTATGACCCCTATTCGTGTCCTGAAATAAGGTGGGGATCTAAAAACAGTGAAGATCTTAAAACGTGCACCGATGATCCAACTAAAAGCCAGTGGCATCAATTGCAACAATTTTTACGAAACAATTTGGTCAAAGATACTTCAGCGGTTCATAGCTATACACTGGATGAACTTAAAAAAATAAATGACACCAAAGAAGTCAATAATAGCAGCACACCAGAAAGATATAGAATATCTTCGAAACTTGAAGCTCTATAACTGGTTGTCGTGAATAATTTGCGACAACTGCGTATGCCCACATAATACGTCAAAAGCTTTTAACAAAACGTGATCTGTATTTTTTAACAGATCACTCACCTGTTCAGAACGACATGCCGATAATGCCGATTTCGATTGGCTTTTTTTCAACTGAAACTGAAAGTTGTACTTTTGTTCGGGCTTTATCGGATAGACGTAGTTAATTTCTTCATTTGAAACAACTTGCTGAGCCTGCTCAACAAAAACATCTGGTACAACTCCGTAAAACTGTGTTGTCTGCCCACTAGGTAATAAATAAAAACCTTTAGTCTTAAAGTAACCAATCGTTTCAGACTCTTTCCACTGTTCAACTTCTTGAAAAGTTCCTTTACCAAAACTTCTATGACCAACAATAGTTGCTCTTTTGTATTCTTGTAAAGCTCCTGCTAACAGTTCTGAAGCACTCGCTGAATTAGAATTAATCAGCACAACCAAAGACCCTGAAAACATTTGATCATTTTCTGTCTGGATAACTTCTTCGGGTAAAGCCGAATCAAAGTACTTCACACTGTAAACTTTTTTATTGGACCCGATAAATAGACCAGCTAAGCAAGCTGCTTCGGATAAACGACCACCTGGATTGTCACGTAGATCAATCACGATTTGACTAATCATTTTTTGATTAAATTCATTCAAAATATTCTGAACTTCATTACAAGTCCCGTTTGAAAACTTCGAAATTTGAATCAAGCCACTTTTATGATCCAAGCCCACGACTTCATGGCTAATTTGATTAAGAACCCTGTATGATCTTTGAACTTTTTTAGCAATTGTTAAACTATCGCGGCGAATGATAAAACTAAAAATTCTAATTTTTTTATCTCTTAAAATCTGACCAATGTCGGTTAAACTTAATTTAGCTGCTTCGATGCCATTCGCTATGACAATTTCATCATTTTGTTGTAAACCAGCTCGGTCAGCATCAGAATTTTTGACAACTTTTTTAATGTAAATACGTCCATTGATTTTCTCGAATGATAATCCCACAAAATAGGGTGAACGCTCACTGCTTGAGCTGACGTTATCAAAATATTTTAAAGGTAAAATATATGTATGAGGATCTTTCATGACTGATAAAAAGCCATTAATTCCCTGAGCCAAAAGATATTTTTTAGGCAGCTGACTGTTTGCTTTTAAAATGATTTGATCCCAGATCTGATCAAACGAAAATACATCCGATAAATGATCTTTATAAATTTTTGAAAAAGGCTGTAAGTTTTGTTTTTCTTTAAAATTATCTAAACTGTTAAAATCAAGCTCTGAAGGAAAAATTTGTCCATTCACAGTCAGTCTTTCATGAGTCACAGCTAAAGTATTGATGACTGAATTCACGCAGGCTAAAAAGTACTTTTCAGAAGTTTCACAGACTTCGTTATTAACCAATTGTCGAAGATCGTATTCGATAAGATCGGTGCCATGCCAATAGTCCTCAAGACGGTAAGTGTCAGATAGGCTTTGGCTTTCCAGTGCATACAACCCCGTCTTGGCACCCCCGATGCCAGACAAAACTAACCCCACCACAAACCCCATGGCGATAGCTATTCCTATTCCCCAAATACGCAAACGACCCTGACCCATTTTTTACCCCAGCTTTTTCAAGCTTTACTTTAACAATCCCTATGACAATTTAGAGCAACTTCAAGGCCACAAAAATAGGCTTTATTGGCCCCTATTTCTGATTTGGCTGTGTATCCAAGTAAGTTTTTCAACTCTGTTTAAAACTAAATCAGCTATTAAAATGAAAATACAGCCTTTGTAGAGCTAAAAAATCTTGCTCTTGTGAAGTGTCATACAAGATACTGCTGTCATGATTATTGTAACAGGAGCTAATGGCTTTATAGGCAGCGCTTTGATTTGGCAACTCAATCAAATGGGCATAACAGATATCATTGCTGTTGATACTGTCGACTTATCAAACAGGAATGTTTTACAAAAAAGAACCTATTCACACTTTTTTTTAGCTCATGAATTATGGAGTTTTCTAGCTGATGTAGAAACACAGAAAAGAGTTTCGTGGATTTTTCATATGGGCGCTTGTTCATCGACAACAGAAAAAAACTGGGATTTTTTATTTGAAAATAATTTTAGATATTCTCAAAGACTTTTTGAATGGTGTTCTCAGTATCAAAAAAATTTGATCTACGCCAGCAGTGCTGCAACTTACGGTCAAGGTGAAAATGGTTTTGACGATTTGTTTGATTCTGAAAAATTAAAACCACTTAATCTTTATGGTGAATCAAAAGTTATTATGGATCGTTGGGCCTTAAAACAAAAAGCAACCCCACAAAATTGGTACGGATTAAAATTTTTTAATGTCTTTGGTCCCAATGAATATGAAAAAGGCCCGATGGCCAGTGTCGCATTTAAAGCTTTCCATCAAATTCAACTGACTGAAAATTTAGCTTTATTTAAATCATACAACTCACAGTACAAAGATGGTGAACAGGTTAGAGATTTTGTTTACGTCAAGGATGTTGTGCGCTGGATGACCGAACTGATGGATAAAAAGCCCCAAAGCGGTTTGTACAATATGGGCTACGGTGAAACGAGATCTTGGTTAGATATGGCTCATGCCTTGTTTAACTCATTAAATAAGCCGGCACAAATTAAATGGCTAGATATGCCTGATGATATAAAAAACCAATATCAGTATTTTACATTAGCTAAAATGGATAAATGGAAGTCACAATCTTTAAGTGATCCGCAGTGGCCACTTGAAAAAGCAATTGAAGATTATGTTCAAAATTATCTGACACAAAAAGATCCTTGGTTATAAATTATGATGACAGAAAATCTACCCAACCATTTAAAAAAATATGTCGTTGATCAAAACTATGATCGCTACACACCAATTGATCAGGCCACATGGCGATATATTTTAAGACAGCTTAAAGATTTTTTATCTAAAAATGCCCATGAATGTTATTTGGAAGGTTTAGAGAAAACGGGAATCTCATCTGAAGAAATTCCGAAAATTTCTGAAATGAATAAAAAATTAAAAAATTTCGGCTGGCAAGCTGTTCCTGTGAGTGGTTTTATACCGCCAGCAGCTTTTATGGAATTGCAATCACTGTCTTTACTACCCATAGCCTCTGATATGCGAAGCCTTGATCATTTATTATATACACCAGCCCCTGATATTGTTCATGAAGCTGCCGGACATGCACCGATTTTAGTGAATACTGAATATGCCGAATACTTAAAGACTTATGCCCAAGTCGCTAAAAAATCAATTATCAGTAAAGATGATTTAGAAATTTATGAAGCGATTAGAAATCTTTCTGATATTAAAGAGAATTCTTCATCAACTGAAAAAGACATTAAAAACTGTGAACTTCAGCTTGAACTGGCTATGAAAAAAGTCACTTACACATCTGAAGCCACATTACTGTCACGCATGAACTGGTGGACAGCTGAATACGGACTGATCGGCCCGATGTCGAATCCCAAATTATTTGGCGCAGGTTTGCTATCATCAGTTGGCGAAGCAAAATGGTGCTTATCTAGCCAAGTTAAAAAAATTCCACTAACAGTCGATTGTATTAAACAAAGTTACGATATCACTGAACCCCAACCCCAATTGTATGTGACACCTGATTTTAAAACACTGACGACAGTTCTTCACGAAATGTCTGAAAAAATGTCATACAAAATTGGCGGAGCTTACGGATTAGATCAAGCCATCAAGGCCCAGTCTGTGAATACTTTTGAATTCGACACAGGTCTGCAAGTTAGTGGTGTGATTACAAATTATGAAAAAGATCAAAGCGGTCAGCCTATTTATATTCAAACTACAGGGCCTACACAAATCAGCTATAATGATCGACAGATTGCAGGCCATAGCAAAAATGACCATCTTCATGGCTACGGCTGCCCCGTTGGTTTATTTCAACTGATGGGTCTAATTGAAGAAAAGCAAACTATTGAAATGAAGTACGTTTCTGGAATTATTGTTACTGGGCTCATTAAAAAAATATTAAATGTTTCTAAGTCTTCTCAAATTTTGACTTTAACTAACGCCAGTGCAAAATTAGCCGACAAAATTTTATTTGACCCAGCTTGGGGTGATTACGATATAGCCATCGGTAAAAATGTTGTTTCTGTTTTTGGTGGACCTGCAGATCGTAAAGAATTTGGTGATACCGATGACTTTGTAGCAGCACGAGTCCAAAAGCCTGCTTACTCTGACACACAGAAAAATTTATTTTCATTATACCAAGCTGTTCGTGATTTTAGAAAATCAGGAACATCGGCTGATATTTTGCAAAAAATATTCTATCAATGTCTTGAAACGGCTTCTGATCAGTGGCTACTGTTTATTGAATTGCTTGAAATCTGTCATCAGAAAAAAATAAATACTTCTGTTAAAGATGACATTCTGAACCAACTTGAAAATTTGAAAAAAACACAACTCCAAATCAGACCGTTGATAGAAGACGGATTAAGACTTTCTATTTATGCGTAAATTAGATATTCGTATTGTTCTTGTGCGATCGCTCTACGAAAGAAATATCGGTTCCACATCAAGAGCCATGGCCAACATGGGCTGCAATAAATTAATACTTATAAACCCTCAATGTGAAATCACTTATGAAGCTCAGAAAGCAGCAGCCACAGGACAAGATGGCTTACAAAACAGGATTGTTTATCCTTCTTGGGATGATTTTTTTAAAAATGAACCGCGTGGGTTAATGATCGCCACAACAGCTCGTGATGGACGCGGAAGACAAGCCCAGGATTTGGCGACAACGTTAAAAAGTTTTTTATCTGATAATAAAGATGTCAATCAAGAGTCAAACGAGGCCTACCCGATTCATTTAGTGTTCGGACCAGAAGATGCAGGTCTAAACGCCGATGACATACAGTGGGCTCACTACTGCTGCACAATCCCAACTTACGGGAACAACACCAGTCTAAATTTATCGCAGGCTACTTTACTAGCCACATTTATTTTACAATCTGTAACTGGTGCTGAAAGAACAAGGCTTGAAGGCCAACAAAAACCAAAAGCACTGCAGAAAAAATCTGAAAATATTTTTCCTGACCTAACATTAAAAAATTGGTTAATAGAAATGGGTTTTGATTTATCTAAAAAAAGAATAAATGTTTATACAGTCCTAAGACGAATGCTTTTGCAGAATACCCCGTCGACTAAAGAATTTCAAATTCTAGAAATAGTCTTGCAACAAAGCCTTCGCAAATTAAAAAAATTAAAGAAACTTGAAAAAGAAAACTTAAGCTAACTGATCTGGGTGTCGAATTTTTTTGATCTTGCTTTCAATATCATGGATTTCTAATGATATTGTTTCACCCTGATGATTTAGTCGATCAAGCTCAAGATTCAAATCATCTGTGCTAGATCCTACTAACTTAAGGTTTTCAATAATTTGTGTGATTTCATCAATTTGAACTTTAATGTCTTCGATTTTTTGATAAAAGTGATGCTTATTTAAACTCAAATTTTTAGCGTAATCATCGCTATGAGAAACGGACTGGAAAAGCTCTTTAAGCTTTTGACTGTCTTTTTTTTCAACTTTTTCGTTGTCATTGACAAAGCTGTTCAGTAACAAAGTCCACTCTGATCTAATTGTGTTGGATTTATCATCCTCGTTCATATTATGATTATAACATGTGTTTATTAGCGGTGAACTAGACGATAGGCTAGAGTCATCAGGAAAAGGCCATTCATGAGTAAAATAGCATTTACCTCAATTTTAATTTGTCTGTCTAATTTTGGACTAGCCCAAAGTCAGTTTCCAATAAGATTTAAAATGTCAAAATCTGGGTCTGGAACATTGACTGCTAGCCAAGTCAGACAAATCACGGAATTGCGTGATCAAAATACAGTTCGCATTTCTTTTACTGGTGATCTACTGGTTCATCATGAGCTCTATAATAAAGTAGCTGACGATCCAAAAAATGATTTTACAGTTTTGTGGAAAAAAACGATTCCACTGTTTGAAAAAGCAGATTTTTCATATGCTAACTTAGAAGGTCCAACTGCATTAGGAATTGATAAGCTTAAAAAAGATCAAGGTGATGTTGGTTTTCTTTATAAAAAAGATATGCAAAAAGAAGATAATGTTGTTTATAGCGGGACACACTTTTTGTTTAATTTCCATCCTAAGATAATTGATGACCTTAGAAAAACAGGAATTGATCTTGTTTCAACGTCTAACAACCACACATTTGATCGTGGATCTATCGGTATTGATAAGACTATCGATGAAATGAATAAAAGAAACTTTAATTTTGTGGGAACTCGAAAGAAAAATTCACAAGACAATTTTTATAAAATTATTCCTGTCAAAAATCTAAATATCGCTTGGATAGCTTGCACAGAAGCTTTAAATGGATTTATTGATAGGTTTTCTCAGACTTTGTTGTGTTTTGATCAAAAAAAAGAAATTCTTGAAATGATTAAAGCTTTAAAAGCACGATCAGATGTCGATGCGATTATCGTTACACCGCATTGGGGTATTGAATACAAACATGAACCTACACAAATGCAAAAAGCAGTGGGTCGTGAATTTTTAGAACAAGGCGCATTGGCAGTGATCGGCAGTCACCCGCACGTTCTTCAGCCCGTTGAAAAATACACAACCGTAGATGGAAGAGAAACATTTATTGCTTATTCGATGGGTAATTTTGTGGCCTATCAAAAAGATTTGCGTCGAAAAGTGTCTGCATTAATTTATTTGGATTTTACAAAAAACCCTAGGTCTGGAAAAACAACTTTAACAAATTATACATACGAACCAACAGTACGTTACTTAAAAGATATTTTTCCAGCTAGACATCTTAAAGAAGTCGTCGAGCACGCAGAACAATTCCTAGGACCTTTGGATCAATAGCTTATAGGATCAGTTATCAAATCGCCCCGTGATATAAATATCCGTATCAAAAATTTTTGTTTTGATATTTTTTAGAACTTTTTTCTGCGGTAACTGCTGCGTAGAAACACCAGGTGTCCAACTTAACCCATTGGCTGATCCAATCACTGCCGTCGCTGTGAATACGTGCAATCGATCAATAAGATTTTCAGCTAAAAAACTAGAATAAGTTTTGGCGCCACCTTCAATAAACAAAGATTTAATATTCAACACCCATAGATTGTTTAAAAGATTTTGCAAATTTTTAAATTCAATTTGTTGAAAATCAAAAAGATCATTTTTAGAATTCACCGCAAAAAAAATGTTTTCAATTTTATGAGCTTTTAAAAATTTATAGTCTGCACCTGATTTTATTTTTTGAATTAACTTCGCAGTGGGATCTAAAATAATTAATTTATTTTCTTTTAGAATTCTAGAATGGCGTATATTTAATGACGGATTATCAGTTTCAATAGTACCCCGCCCGACTAAAACTGCATCATACCATGACCTTAATTCATGAACATATTCACGGGATGCTTCTGTTGTAATCCATTGGCTTTCACCAGTCTTTAATGCGATTTGACCATCTAATGATTGTGCAACTTTTGCAGCAATAAATGTTTTATTCTCGGTAAAGTTTTTCAGAAAAACTTCACATAAATCATTTAAATCAGATTTTAAATTTCCGTTGTATTCTTTAACTTGAATACCCGCTTCTTTAATGATCGCAGCACCCTGACCTGCCACCAAAGGATTTGGATCAGTCAACCCGTAGGTAACTTCAGATAGAGGCAGCAAAGCAATTTTTTTAGCGCAAGATGGTGTTTTACCCTCGTGAGCACAGGGTTCTAAGGTCACAAACATTTTCGCATTTTTTAACTGATCGGGTTTTAATTTATTAAGAGTATCAACTTCTGCGTGATGATCACCATATTTATGGTGATAACCTGAAGCTAAAAATTCATTGTTCGAATTTAAAATAACACAACCAACTAGCGGATTAGGCGAAACATAAGATGCACCTTTGTAGGCTTCGCTGATGGCCAAAGCCATAGCTTGATCGTCTGTAAGGACTATTTTTTCATCCATGATTGCCAATACGAATGAACTTCTGTTTGTTCAATAAAAGGATCAACCTGTAAAGGTTTCGCCGTATCAATCATCACAGCCACTTCATCTGTAAAAGTTTTTGTACCTTGGGCCGCAAAAGCCTTTGGATGCGGTCCGTGTGGAAAACCAGCCGGATGAAATGACATCATATTCGAATGCAAATTATCACGACTAAAGAAATTTCCAGCGTGATAGAATAAAACTTCATCATAATCGATATTCTGGTGATAAAATGGAACTTTCAACGCATCGGCATCTGTTTCAATCAGTCGCGGTAAAAAAGTACACACAACAAAGCCATTAGCAGCAAATGTCGTATGTGCAGAAGGTGGTAAATGCACTCGGTGAGACATCATTGGCATCATATCATCAATGTGAATTGTGAATGGGAAATAATCCCCTTTCCAAGCCACAGTGTCATAGACACACTCATCATAGCTAAATTTTGTGACAGAACCTAAACGTCTGACTAAAATTTCTTTTGATGAAATTTTTTGATCTTTTTTAAATTGATGTAATTTTTCAAGATTTGGTTTACCAAGGCTTGCTAAATCATAAAAGGCATTACGGCCAACCATGCCCCGGTCTGGTTCACGATATAATCCCGTTGTTGATTCAATAATAATAAACTGAGTATCTTCATTGAATACAAATGTATGATGAATTGATTTTGGAATATTAATGTAACTTCCCGTTTTAAATTCAAGAAGACCATATTCTGTTAAAACTGAACCTGACCCACAATGAGTAAAATACAGAGATTCACCTTCTGTATTACGTAAAGATGTGAATTCATTTGTTTGGTCTTGATGTAGATTTGTTTTTTTATTCCACTGGGAATAAATCACAACATCAGAATTAAACAGCAATCTATGCCATTGGCCCAAAGTGCATTTGGCAGGGACTAAATCATAAAGATGCGGTTTTAAAGGGCCTTCAACGTTATTCCAACGTGTCGGTGGTTTATCTTTCAGTAAATGGGAAACAGGTCCATAAAAACCTTTACGGCCTTGTTCTTCTTCGTAAAGACCTTCAGGAATTCCCTTGTGTCCTTGAGTATGATTTTTACCTTGTGAATACTGATGCATAAATTATAAATATCCTCTGGCTTTTTGATCCGCTTCAATCGCATCAAATAAAGCTTGAAAATTACCTTCGCCAAAACCTTCGTGCCCTTTACGTTGAATCACTTCAAAGAAAATTGGACCAATAACGTTTTTTGAAAAAATTTGTAATAAGTAACCATCATGATCACCATCCACAAGAATGGCGTTTTTTTGTAGCTCGGCTATATTTTCTGTTACTTGTGGTAAGCGATCCATCAATTGATTATAATAAGTTTGTGGTGGAGGATTTAAAAAATCCATTTTGTTATCTTTAAGTTTTACTAATGACGGAACAATGTCATCAGTCACCAATGCTAAATGCTGAATGCCTGAACCTTTATATTCATCTAGATATTCTTGAATTTGTGATTTTGAATCAGTGGGTTCGTTGATGGGTACAGAAAATTTAGAGCACGGTGAACGCATTACTTTTGAAATAAGACCTGTTGTTTTTCCACGAATATCAAAATATCTAGCTTCTCTGAAGTTAAATATTTTTTCATAGAAATCACACCATTTTTGCATTTCGCCAACTGGAACATTATTTGTAAAATGATCAACTAATCGCAAGCCCAAACCAGTTGGTTGAACTGAATGGTCTTTCAAGCCAAAAACCGTTTGATAAAGTTGGTCATGATTCTTTTCATCGATAAAATAAATTAATGAATCCCCAATTCCATAAACCGCTAAAAATGGAGTTGCTCCGCGTGAAGCTTCATTGCCATCGTAGGCTTTGGCTCCGCGCTGAACAGCGACGTCAAAAGCTTTCTGAGCATCTACCACGCGAAAACCAGTAGAAGGAATACAGGGACCGTGTTGTTTTGAAAACGTTGTTGCAAAAGTATTCGGTTCACAATTTAAAATAAAATTAATATCACCTTGGCGGTAAAGTTTAATATTTTTACCGGCAACTTGGGCGACTTCTGAAAATCCCATTTTAGTAAAAAGATTTGTAAAGTACTGGGCATCAGGTCCGGCATATTCAATAAAATCAACACCATTTAGGCCACACGGATTTTGCTGATTAATCTGTCCATCATTCCAACGAATTGCTGTCATAATATTTCCTTTTTGAGGCTTAATCTAACCTGCTCTATTATAAGGTTATTTTCCTGCCAAACTTATCAAGACTAGGTCTTATAGGTCAAAGCCTTTATATCTATCCTGAAGCGATAAGACAGTCATTTTTACTGTACAGATTGCTGACAGTATCTGGATGGTCACTATTTTGATATATTCGTGCTCCCCCGTAACAGAAAGGTCTTTTATGAACATGTCCTCTAAAAAACGCTTAATAAGTCGCAAAATAACAACCAGTGTTTTAGCTGTGCTTGTCACAACTAATGTCTTTGCCTTTGAATCCGAAGACTATAGTTTCGGTCAAAATCAAAGTTACAGTTTCGGCGCCCAGGGCGGCCCTGGATTATCTGATGGATCCGACGGAGCTTACGAGTACGCAGAAAATAATTCTGGTGCATTAACCAAAACAAAAATTGAACTTAATAAAAATTATTATGTAATCAGTGACGCAGTCAACGTACGAACAACCTATTCTTTAACAGCGAAAAATGTGATCGGAAAATTAGGTTTTAATGATGTGGTTCAAGTCATTGATGTCGTTGATGGCACATTACCACTTGTTCGAATCCGCATTGTTAAATCGAATAGTCTTAAAATGTCTGACGATCAAACTATTTATATATCAAAAGACTTTTTAAGTGAGAAATCAGCCGAATTAAAAGGTTCGAAATATTTTGTTATTCAAAATGTGGCAACTGAAAAAACACGTGTTTATGAGCGTTGTACACAATCAACAGATTGCGCACACAAAATGGTTTTTGAAACAGATATGATTGTAGGTCGTCCCGAAGAAGCTCCGAAAAGTTTCCCGACTGGTTACAGAACTTGGTTAGGTCATAGTAAAATTAAAGAATGGGTTAAGTTTTACCAAGATGGTGGAAAAAACTATCCACGTTGGTATACCCCAGGGCAAGATATCAGAACTATACCAGCACCAATTGGTGATTCTAAATTGTTTGGATCGAAAAAATGGACTACAAGTAAACCAGGTGGCGGAGATACTGTTTACGGTGCATTTGGTTGGTATGCAGCTAAATTACATCCTGAAGGTTCGAGTGACGGTGTTGGCAGCCAATGGATACATGGAACCATAGGTTGGGGAAAAGATGGTGCTACCCCAATTGAAGTGGCAAGAAGCGGATTTCTTAATTTCTTTGGTAATCCTGGGTCTCATGGTTGTACACGTTTAGAAAACAGAGCTATTGCTTATTTAAGAGAACTTTTACCAGTCGGTACTGACATCTACAGAGTCTACGCCCGCGAAGCAACTCGTGAAGTTGAAGTCGCTTCAAAAGGCGGCGCGTTTTCAAAAGCTGAAGTTAAAACACCACTTGCAAGATATTCAAATGAATTTGCTAATCGTTTAATTTGGAACTACATGTTGTTAACTAACGGAGCTGCTGAATCAAATGGTTTAACTGCAGACGCCCAAGTTATTCAATCCAAAGGTATTTCAGTTTCTGGACAAAACCTCATCGAACAAGGAACTTATAAAGTCGATCAATACCCAAGCGTTGTTGCTTTAAATTACACTAAATCAGCTTATGATGGTGGTGGTGATCGTTACGAAATTCAAGACCAATTCGGAAATACACCAAACGTTTTCAAAGGCTACTTTGTCATCGATGAAGGACGTTTTGTTGACTATGCTCATCCATCACCTTCACAAACTGGTGAAAAAATTAAAGTCAGTGGATTACCTGAATTTCGCACAAGTGTTCCAGATTATTTAAAAACTTCAGGTCCAATTCAAATTCCTAAAGTCACATGGAGAGCGAAACAAAATGGAATCCCAGGATCAGGAATGGGCGGCCCTAAATTTTAAATGTTAAATTTAAATATTAAATTTAATGATGATTTTTAATATCTTCGTAAAATTGAATCACATCGCGATCAACAATTATTGATCGCGGATTCCACCTGACAATATGTAAACCTTGTGGCGTTCTCAGTCTTGATAACGCCACATACGCTTGACCAGGCTCCCATAAAGAACTTAAATCACACCACAATTCATCTAATGTAGCACCTTGAGATTTATGAATCGTCGTTGCATAGGCTAATGTTAAGGGATACTGAATCACACTGGCTTTCGGATTCCCATCCGCATCCATCATTGAAAAAGTCATACGTTCAACTTTAACTTCCCGGCCATGATCTTTACGCACAGTTAATGATTCTTTGTCATAATCAACCAACGTACCCCGTGTTCCGTTGACCCATCTTTTTTGCATATCGTTCTTTAAGAATAAAACCCGACAGCCAATTTTTAATTTCAGTTTTTCACGGACTGGTGATGATTTTTTCATCGCTATTACATATTTTTCGTCACCAAAATAAATAGAATCAAATTCAATTTCTTTCTCTGAGATTTCGCTTAATTTTT
>JAYTPA010000231.1:0-16473 GCA_043747495.1 Bdellovibrio sp. | reverse complement strand
GTCGTCATTCTTCTGGTAGAAGGGTCAAGTCGCCAAGCTTTGGTTACTTTATTTTCTGCTTTCTTATCAAGAAGGTCTGTCAAAGTAGAAATTGAGAAGGGCTTTTCTAACAAGCCATGAACACCCAGATTCAAAAGAGAAATAGCCATTTCCTTATTCGCAAAGGCTGTAATAAAAATAACTTTCGTAGGATGTGCAAGAGAACGGATGGTTTTTAAAAATTCAACGCCGTCATATTCTGCTAAAATAAAATCAGAGACGATACTATCAAAGGGATAACGGGTCAGCTGTTCCAACGCCTGTTTTGGTGAATACACAGCCTTGACTTGATAATGGGATGGCATAAGTCCCGCCAAATGATCGGCAAACTCGGCATCATCATCAATTATAAGAACCTTGTGGACTGCTTTATTCATGGAACTAACCCCATGTCACTTCATCACAAGTTGCCGATTAAAGTAAATAAGACAACTGACCAACACCATATTTCTTGAACATTTCTTGAACAAATCAGTACCTTTATTCTAGGATAATCTAAAAATATTTTAAATTTAACAATATTGATGCTTGTTACTACGGAACAGCAGGAAGAAATGTATATGCGTGATGAACTTATTGGAGATGTAGTTTCTGAGTTTTTATCTGTTGGCAACGGCATAAAGATTGCTTCTAATCACGAGCGTTCGTAGCAACAAGATAGTGACAAGGAGATGAATTGAAAACCAAGTTACCCAAGACAGTAAAAGTTCTACTGATTGAAGATAGTGAAGCGGATACGGACCTCATCATAGAAGCTTTAAAAGCCGAAAGATTGACTGTGCATCTTGATGTTGTCCAAGATGTAGAACAAGGGTTGGACTTTCTGAAGCGCCAAGGCCGTTATCAAAATGCTGGACGTCCTGATCTTATTTTGCTCGATCTTAATTTGCCAAAAAAAAATGGGCGTGAACTTCTTCGCAATGTGAAGTCAGACCCTAATCTTTGCCTGATCCCAGTCTTAGTTTTGACTTCCTCTGCCGCCGAAGAAGACATTATAAAATCGTATCGACTTCACGCCAATGCTTACATTATTAAACCTATTGATTATGAGTCCTATAAAAAAATTCTGAATCAAATTACGGAATTCTGGTTTTCTCTTGTTGCTCTTCCACCGCCCCGCTGTGATTGATTCTGACAAGATATAGAATGGGACAAAAAGGAATCGATGTGGGACTTTTTGTCTCATCAACGACCTGCCCAGCCTGTGTAGCAAACATTAAATTCAACAGACGCCAGTATTCACAGACGGTATAGATTTTGCTCTCTTGATCAGAATGTACACCAAGTAAAAATACAAAATGAGGTATCTGTGAAAAAAAAGAAAAGCGCTGTCTTTGACCCTAATCAATTTAAGAAAACTCCAACGGGTATTCAGGGCCTCGATGAAGTTATGTTTGGTGGTGTTCCAAAGGGCCGTCCTACTTTAATTTGCGGTGGTGCAGGCTGTGGCAAAACTCTTTTTGGGATTGAATTTTTGGTCAACGGTGCAAGGAAGTTTGGCGAGCCAGGAGTGTTCGTTTCTTTTGAGGAGACTGACGAAGAACTCACTAAAAATGTGGCCTCTCTACACTTTGATTTAAAAAAACTTGAAATGCAGAAGAAGCTTCTTATTGAACATATTTATATCGAAAGAAGTCAGATAGAAGAAAGTGGATCGTATGACCTTGAAGGGCTTTTTGTCAGGCTTGGTCATGCGATTGATTTGATTGGCGCTAAGCGAGTGGTACTTGACACCATTGAGGTGCTGTTTGCGGGATTGGACAATCAATCGATTTTGAGGTCTGAGATCAGACAGCTTTTCCGCTGGTTAAAGGAAAAAGGAGTAACTGCAATAGTCACCGGAGAGCGCGGTGAAGGCATGCTCACGCGCCATGGCCTTGAAGAATACGTCTCTGACTGCGTGATATTACTTGATCACCGAGTTACCGATCAACTTTCTATTCGTCGCTTACGTGTTGTCAAATATCGTGGGTCTCTGCATGGTGCAAATGAATATCCTTTTTTAATCGACAAAGATGGCATTTCTGTTCTTCCCCTAACTTCCCTTGGGTTGAATCATGCAGGTTCAAAAAAACGTATTCTGACTGGGGTCGAAGGGCTTGATCTCATGCTTGGCGGAAAAGGCTACATCAAAGGCAGCAGTATTTTAGTCTCTGGCACAGCGGGCACGGGTAAAACCAGTATTGGTGCAGCTTTTGCCGTCAACACCTGCAGGCAAGAGGAGCGTTGCCTTTATTTGTCTTTTGAAGAATCTCCGGGACAACTTATCCAGAACATGCGCTCGATCAACTTGGATCTTGAACCTTGGGTAAAAAAGGGACTTTTAAAAATAGTTTCTACACGTCCCTCTCTTTATGGCTTAGAAATGCATTTACTTGATCTTCACAAAACGATCGAAACGTTTAAGCCCAAAACTGTAATCATTGATCCACTGACAAGCTTGCTCAGTCAAGGGGCCCCTTTTGAAATCCAATCGATGGTGACTCGAATGATTGATTTACTTAAGTCCCAAGGAATCACTGCGCTTTTTACAAGTCTGTATTCGGCGGGCGATGTGGATCATGAAACCAGTCAGGTTGGAGTTTCTTCGTTAATAGATACATGGATCGTTGTGCGTGAACTTGAGATTGAAAGAAGGCGGGCTCGAGGCCTGTACATCATTAAATCTCGAGGTATGGCTCATTCTAACGAAGTTCAAAAACTAGTTTTGAGCAACAAGGGTATAAATTTAGTTCCTGTCGAAATGAAAAGCGACAAAGGAGAAAAAACCAATGAAGCCTAAAAAGAAAACTAAAGTCGCAGGAAAAAAAAGCCAACCTCGGAATAAAGTAAAGCCTTCAAACAAGTGGGCGCTTAAGCTTTATGTTGCCGGTAAGACCGGAAGATCGGTGGATGCTTTCAATAATCTGAAGGCAATCTGTGAAGAGTATCTAAAGGGGCTTTACACAATCGAGATTATTGATCTTCTTGAAAAACCGCAACTTGCAAAAGGTGATCAGATTCTTGCAATCCCAACTCTTGTTAGAAAACTACCCGAACCAATTAAAAAAGTCATCGGAGATCTTTCGAACACCGAGCAAGTGCTGGTCGGACTTAATCTGACACAGGTCCGTAAAATATGAAAAAACTAAATAACAAGACATCCAAGAAGGCACGAATATCCACTCAGAAGCAACTGATCGATAGCTTCGAAGCAGCAACCAAAGCGTCAGACGAGCAGTATGTACTTAAACTTTATATTACGGGCACTACGACACAGTCGCAACGAGCCTTGGCCAATATTAAAAAGATTTGTGATGAAAATCTTGAAGGGCGCTACAAGCTGGAAGTCATTGATATCTACCAAGAACCTAAACTAGCTAAGGACGTGCAGATCTTGGCAGCTCCAACGCTGATTAAGAGCTTACCTTTGCCACTACGCAGATTCATTGGTGATCTGTCGGATGAGGACCGCGTTCTGGTAGGACTGGCCTTGCATCCCAAACGAAATGAGTGAGTGAAAACAAAATGAAAAAAAAACGCCAGCCATCACAAAATTTCTGGAAGAAAAAATCAGAATCACTGAAGGTTCGGCTTAGTGAGGCTCTTGAAACCCTAGATGCGATTCAAAGAGGAGCTGTGGACGCTCTTGTCGTACACAGCGCTGATGGCAACCGTATTTATACCCTTGAGAATGCAGAGAAACCCTATCGTATTTTGGTTGAGAATATGAACGAGGGTGCAGTGACTTTTGTTGAAAGCGGAATGATTTTTTATTCTAATCGGCGTTTTGCGGAAATGATTAAGACGCCTTTGGATAAAGTTATTGGGTCATCTGTTTATGATTGGATTTCTAAAGATGTGGTTGACAATTTTAAACAAATCCTCGAGCTAGGAAAGAAGCTGGGGAAACAAGAAGTCTTCTATCTTGCTGCCAGCGACAATACTTTTTTAAAATCACTTTTTTCGATTAGCCCCGTCGAAGTCAACGGCAATCCCGGTTACTGCTTAGTCGTTGCAGATCTAACTGATCAAGAAAAATTGGACCGCGTGCAACGTGAAGTTGAGCAAGCAAAAAGAAGCGAAGAACATTTTAGACTGATCGCTGAAACAATTCCTCAGCTGTGTTGGATTGCGCGAGCCGATGGATTTATTTTTTGGTATAACCAACGTTGGTACAATTATACCGGTACAAAAGCTAAGGACATGGAAGGCTGGGGATGGAAGAGTCTTCATGATCCACGATTGCTTCCTAGTGTATTGGAGCGTTGGCAGAATTCAATAAGCACTGGCAATTCATTCGAAATGGAGTATCCGCTACGGTCTGCAGAAGGCCACTTCCGCTGGTTCCTGACCCGCGTAATGCCGTTTCGAGACCCAGAAAATAAAATTGTCAATTGGTTTGGAACCAATACTGATATCGATGATCAAAAACGAGCAATCTCTGATCGTGAAGAGCTTCTTAAAAAAATCAGAACTGCGAATGAGCAACTGGAACAGAAGATTTTAGAACGTACAAAAGATCTCATTCAGTCGAACAAAGAACTGGAACAATTCGCGTATGTAGCATCCCATGATTTACAAGCCCCACTTCGTCACATTACTTCTTATGTGCAGCTTTTAACTGATAAATTCAAAACAAGCTTTGTGCTTGATGCACAAACTGAAAAATGGACAAAATATATTATTGGTGGCGCTCAACAAATGAAAACATTAATCACGGATCTGCTTACTTATTCAAGAGTAGGTCGTGTCGACATCAATGTCGAAAAAGTTGCAATGAATGAATTATTCACAGAGGTCTTAGATTCCCTTCAGGGACTAATTCAAAAATCTGAAGCGAAAATTATTTATATTAACCTTCCCGAAATATTTGGTGTTAGATCGCAGATCAAGCAACTATTTCAAAACCTCATCGAGAATGCCATCAAGTTTAAAACGCCAGGTCTTGATCCAGTTGTGACAGTTAGCTTCGAAGAAGAAGATGGCCGTTGGAAATTTCGTATAGCGGATAACGGAATAGGAATTGATCCAAAGTATTTTGATAAAATTTTTATAATGTTTCAAAGACTTCATAGTGAATCTAAATATTCGGGTACTGGAATAGGTCTTGCGATCTGTAAAAAAATTATAGAATTTCACGGCGGAAAAATCGGCGTGGATTCTATGGAAGGAAAAGGGGCAACCTTTTTCTTTAGTTTACCCAAAAAGCCATTCATGAATTCGCAACAACCTGACTGAATGATGAACACTTCACAGAGTTTTAACACTAATTGATTAAGGAGACACATATGACAACAGATCGAACAGTAAATATACTTTTGGTTGAAGACAATCCTGCGGATGTTGATTTGGCTAGGGAAGGATTAGGAAAATTAAAGTTAATAAACAATCTCATCGTTGTAGGCGATGGAATCGAAGCATTAGATTATTTGCGACAGCGGGGAAAGTACAATCAAGCAGTTAGGCCTGACATAATCCTATTAGATCTAAGCCTTCCGAAAATGGATGGTAGAGAACTTTTGCATGAAATTAAATCGGATCGATATCTTAAAAACATACCTGTGGTCATCTTAAGTATGTCTGATGCGGATCGAGATATTATAAGCACTTATCAATTGGGTGCAAATTGCTATGTAGTCAAGCCGATTGGTCTTGATGACTTTATACCTATCGTCCAATCGCTGGGTGATTTTTGGTTTAAGATAGTCAAACTTCCTGATCCAAAAGCCTGGGCTGAATTCAAGTCTACGATCAACCCTGATATTCCAGCATCTTCCACATCTTTACCGACCAAAGATAAAATTCGGGTTTTGATAATTGATGATAATGCCGCTGATTGTGATCTTCAAAAAGACGCTCTAATGAGTCAAGCTGATCCGACTTTTCAAATTGTGACCTGTGAGCGACTTGCCGAGGCAAGATTTCATTTATCAGCTGGTTTATTTGATGTGGCTTTGCTTGACCTTGGTTTGCCAGACAGTCAAGGTTTGGATACATACAAAAAACTCGCAGCTGAGTTTACTTCGTTACCCATAGTTGTTGTTACTGGTCTTGAAGACTCAGCGACAGCTCTGAATGCCATTCGTGCTGGCGCAGAAGACTATGTCTATAAAAACGGACTTACTGGAGTTTTGCTAAGTCGAGTTATTCAGTATGCTATCGAAAGAAAATGGACCGAGGAGGAACGAAAAACACTGCTGGTCAAAGAGAAAGTCGCTAGAGAAGAAGCCGAGCACGCTTTGAAAGCCAGAGACGAATTTTTGTCTATTGCTTCGCATGAGTTGAAAACACCTTTGACTGTATTGAAGCTTCAACTGCAAATTGAAAAAATTAATTTGCAAAAATCTCTTCCGACCGTTGAGCAAATTGAGCGGGTTGTAGACATGGCCCTATCGCAAGTCGATTTTTTAACAAATTTAGTCGACGATCTTCTCGATGTTTCGCTCATTAGGATGGGACGTTTGAAACTTGTTTTAGCCAATACAAATATATCAGAAGTCATTAAAAAGACTGTTGACCACTATTCGCCATTACTTGCAGCTGCCAAATGTCAGGTTAAAATATCACTCGAGCCAGAGCTAACTGGACTTTTCGATACCTATCGCATGAGTCAGGTCATTATAAACTTAATTTCGAATGTGATTAAGTATGCCCCAGAATCACTTTTAGAAATTTCTACATTTCGAAAAGATGAAAATGCTGTGATTGAGTTAGCTGATCATGGGCCGGGAATACCAATTGATAAACAATCTAAGATCTTTAATATTTTCGAACGTGCGACATCTTCGACACAGGTGAGTGGCTTTGGATTAGGCCTATTTATTGTCAGAAGAATTGTTGATGCGCATGGCGGAACAATTCGTGTATCAAGTGTGCCTGGTCAAGGAACTTCGTTCAGAATTAAATTACCGATCCATCATATTACTGAGAAAGCCATTTCGAGCCCAGCCCATCCTAGAGGTCCGATTACCACCAACACAGTAAAAGGAAAAAGTATTTTGATCGTAGAAGATTCTGACGATATGGCAATGCTTCTCGAAAGCTTTCTTATGCTAAAAGACTTTTTAGTGAAGCGCGCCGCAAATGGAAAAGAGGCCCTTGAGTATTTAAAGACAACGGATACTTTACCCCATGTTATTATACTTGATATCATGATGCCTATCATGGATGGTTTCGAATTTCGCGAACAGCAAAAGCTAGATCCAAAAATAGCAAATATTCCAGTGATTGTTATGAGTGCAGATGCACATGCAACAGAAAATCAGCAAAGAATGTCGGTTCAACATTACCTTGAGAAACCCTTTGATATGCCAAATTTACTCAAAGTTATAAACCAAATACTTGATTAAAATCAGATTGAAAAAGTTTTAGTACGTCTTCTACATCAGTGCTTTCAATAGGCTAAAGACACAGGATCTACTTTCTTTGACCACAACAACCTTTGTTTCTCAGGCTCCACAGTTTGAATCTATATCAAGTCGCCGGCACGCTGACTAATTTATATGGTATAAAGAGCAGTCAGCATTGTACACCTATTGCGATTACACATGGATTTACGTATTTAAAATATCCGGCTCAGTGTGCACAATTAAAAACTATTTCAGACATAGATAGCGGGGAGGTGCCCATGCGATTGAAGCTCCGGAAGGATATCCGCTAGAAACAATGCAACATGTGCTTAACGTCGATGATGTTCGAAGTTATGTTGGCCATCGCCTAATGGTGTTAATGGGAATAGGGCAGTATTCATAAGACCAAACCACGGGAACCTATACTCGCCAAGGTGGACATTTTTTTAATGTTTATGGTTATGATTATTCAAAGGCTTTGGGTGATTCATAGATTATTTTAAAAGTTGTACAGAATGGAACTCAATACCCAGAGGAAATTGCCTATGAATTGTCTGGAACTGGATTTGATTTCACCCAGAAAGCTTTTGTCGAAGATATTTTTATAGCTCTGCCGTTGCAATAGCTTGGTATTTTATCGGAGTTTGCCTTTTAATCCTCATTGTGATCTTTTGAGAACTGGAGAGATTCTAAAATGGATGACAGCGAATTTGAGGGAACTTTGGTTCTTGAAAAGCTGGCTGAAATCGGAAAAGTCGATGAGTTCTTTGAAGCCATTGATTCAGATGACTTTGGCAAAGTGACTTTATTGATGGAACGGGCGCATGTTGATTCAGAAACTATCGCCATTGTCCTGAAAAAAATGAGAGCAGTATGAAGTTAATTATTTTTTTATTGATGGCATGGGTGTAATGACAACTGCATTTATCCTAGGGTTTATTCTACCTTACTTTCAAGTAGGGCTGCCAAAAGATGTTTTAAATGGACTGTCTATCATCGCGGCAGTATTTGGATTTTAAAAATAAAAGCACAAGATTAAAAAACTCTGAAAACGTTGGATAAAGTAAGTCTCTAATTTACTTTATTCAATTTATCCTACCAAAGCTTTACAGCAGGCAAACCAGTTGGGATATTGAATTGTTGCAAAAGAAAGATCACAACGAATAGGGTTGCTACCCCGATGATAATATTTTTAACGATTGCGGGCATGCTTATTTGCAAGATGATCCAGACAGCGAATCCAAATATTGCAATGACGATCAAAAGTGGCAAAAGAGTCATATTTTTTCCTTTGGTAAAGTTTTAAATTCAAATCGACTTAAGACCGTACTGTAGATTTTTTTATGAACCGTTACAAACTCGATTTTACTTCGTCGCATAGCGCACTATTAGATTTCGGATGAATATCAGTAAAAACTCCTTCAAGCTAAAGTCATGAGACAATTCAAATTATTTTTAGTGATCACCTTTATAGCTAGCTTCGCTAATATTGTTCACGCCAATCCAAAAGCTTGCCAACATGATGCTGATACATTTCGTTGCGTAAAGTACATCAAAAATTATGATGGGGACACGATCACTTTTAATATTCCAGAAGTGCACCCGCTATTTGGAAATAATATTTCTGTCAGAGTTCGCCATGTCGACACGCCAGAAGCAAAGGGAAAGCTTCCTTGTGAAAAAGAGGCTAGTCGAACGGCAAAACGCTTGGTTGAAAACAAATTAAAGCTGGCTAAAAATATCGAACTTAAAAATGTAGGACGTGATAAATATTTTAGAATATTAGCTGATGTTTATGTTGATGGTGTAAATTTATCTGATGCGCTATTTAAAAATAATTTGGCTTACAGATATGAAGGTGACACCAAGCTAAAAGTGGACTGGTGTAAGCGCCTTCCAGCTGCTAAATAGATACCTTGACGTTTCCACGCAACCGGAGTCAAATCCCCGCATGTCATCTCCAACACAAAAAAGAATTTTTTCTCTCATCAATTTAGAACGCGGCACTTTGTTATGGGGACTATTTTTTTTAGTCGTCTCTAGTATTGCAGGGCTTGTCTATCCGCAATTCGTGCGCTGGATGGTCGATAGTGTTTTAACAACCAAAGATTACACTTTGCTCAACAAAGTCGTCTTAGGTTTGTTTCTGGCCCTTTCAGTCAGCATGATCGCAGGTAATATTCGTTATTATCTTTTTACTTTAAGTGGTGAACGTATAGTTTTAAAACTTCGTGAACAACTTTATCGCAGTATTTTAAAGCAAGAAGTCGCTTTTTTTGATTTTAACCGCACAGGCGAATTAATGAGTAGGCTTTCTTCAGATTCCACAACTTTGCAAAACACTGTCAGCGTGAATATTTCCCAAGGGCTTAGAAACTTAGCGCAAGTGATCGGTGGTTTCGGGTTTATGTTTTATACGTCCTGGAAATTATCAGCGGTCTTATTAATTATTATTCCGCCAGTAGCAGGTATGGCGTATTTTTTTGGTCGTAAGATTCGTGCGTTGTCAAAATCATTTCAAGCCACTTTGGCCAATAGCTCAATTGTGGCAGAAGAAACTATTTCAGGCTTACGCACTGTAAAATCTTTTGTACAAGAAACAAATGAAGTAAATCGTTACGGGGGCGCATTAACCAGTGCACTTTCAATTGCTCGTCAGCGTATTTACGTGATCGCCCAGTTTATGACATTAGCTATGGTTTTAGGGGTCACAGCAATTTGTTTTGTGCTTTGGTTTGGAGGTCGCGAAGTGATTGATGGGTCACTCAGCGCAGGCGAATTAGTTCAGTTCTTACTTTATTTATTTGTAGTTGCCATCGGTGTCGGAAGTTTAGGAAGCCTTTGGGGGGACTTGATGGCCGGAGTCGGCGCAAGCCAACGAATATTTGAAATTATCGAACGTCAGCCTGCATTTACTGACACGGGTAAAACTTTAACAGCAGTACATGGTGAAGTTGAATTTTCACATGTGCAGTTTGCCTATCCAACTAGACCTGATGTTGATGTGCTAACAGATTTAAGTTTTAAAATTAGCGCAGGACAAGTCATTGCTTTTGTCGGTATGTCCGGCGGCGGAAAAAGTACAATCGCTAGTTTAATTCCCCGTTTTTATGATCCTAGTCATGGAATCATTCGTTTTGACGGAGAACCCATCACAGAATTAAAACCGTCGTGGTTACGTGAACAAATCGGTATTGTTTCACAAGAACCCATTTTAATTTCATCAACGATTGAAGAAAATATTCGTTATGGAAAACCTGAAGCCACAAATAGCGAAGTCCTAGATGCCGCAAAATCAGCTAATACATTAGAATTTATTAATAAATTTCCTGATGGTTTTAAAACCCTAGTCGGAGAACGCGGTATTCAACTTTCAGGGGGGCAAAAACAGCGTGTTGCTATTGCTAGGGCGCTTTTAAAAAATCCAAAACTACTTATTCTAGATGAAGCCACCAGTAACTTAGACACAGCTAGCGAACATTTGGTGCAAGATGCACTGAAAGTATTAATGAAGGGTCGTACTACAATTATCATAGCTCATAGATTAGCAACAGTAAAAGATGCTGATTTGATATTTGTTATTAACAGTGGACGAATTTCACAAACTGGGCGCCATGAAGAACTGGCTGCAGACAAAGACGGGCTTTATTTTAAATTGCTACAAAGACAATTTAACGATTAAATTAAGCAGCGGCTGACTTAAATAAAAAATGCCCAGATCATTCTGAGCATTTTTCTTTTCCGAAGTTTATCTAAAGGATTTACTTATTGTGGTGGTGCAGTTCCAGGAAGATTTATTAATTCTAATCTAACATAGTGTCTTCGGCTTAAATTCATCACACGTTCCTCCATATTATTTTACCCACAAGAGTTTCGAACCTCTTAACACTAGCCCTCATTTCACTGAAGCTACTAGCGGCAGATGAATACTGATCGGTGATTTTCTAAAAGACTTAATAAGCTATTTTGAGACCGATACGTATTCTCATCCTGAGATACCTTAAGCTATTGAAAAGTATTAAGGTTTTATATAAAAAATATTAATTTTTTTACAATTTGCTTTTTTATTTAAAATGTAGATTTTTATATTTTAGTCTTCGTCAGAGGACTTTAATTTTTTAATTTCAACTATAGGTTTAGCAAGTATTTCAATATAAATATTTTCTGCCTTAGTCGCTGCGATTTCATCAATATGTTTACCAATCACCGATACATGTATGACTGCAGCAGTCGCTTCGTCTGGACCACACTTGCAATCAAAGGCCCAACGGCTGACGCCTTCTGGTAGGGGTTTACGGCGTTCACGAGCCAAGTATTTATTGATTTCATGTTTAAGTAATTCAATGTGACGATCTTGTTTATGGGCAGGGGATGTCAGGCTGAAATTTTTTTTCATAATACTGTAGATCCTTTTCAATAGAATAAGGTTAATACAGTTTGCCTCACGAATCACTTGAATTTTATAAACAGATTAGAACTGGCAAAATTTAATTTATTTTCCTTAGTTTACACTTGGTCCTTATCTTGCAGTTCTACCAAATAAAGCAGGTGGTGTTCTATGGTCAAAAATAAATTTTATCAAAACATAATCGAAGCCATAAAAAAAAGAATTCCTTTTAAGTCAAAAAATGACAAATACAGGGAACGCCCAAAAGATATTGATGCCGAAAGACACCCTGAAGAACAAATGTATCCTGATATTATGCACAACGAAAAAGATTCCAAATATCATTTGCGACAATAATTATCCGAATAATAGTACTTAAAACTTACTAATAGAAAATGTGCTAGAACTGAACCAAATATTAATCCAGTTCTAGCAAGATCAGATTGCTTATTTGCTTTGTCGTTTGTCTGTGCTTTGTGAGCTTTGGGAATTTTTTGATCCTTCTTTTGAAGAAGTGCTACTGCTTGAAGAGCGATTTTTGTCGCCTTGCTTTGCAGATTGATCTTTCGTATTTGTTGCTTCTTTTCTCGAGTTCGAACTTGGACTATGCTTGTTCATAATGTTCTCCTGTTTTGTTTAATTAACATCAGTGCCCAGTGCACTTATGTTTTGTTATATTCTATGAATCTTTTTACTTTGTGTGACTTATGTCCTCTTCCTATGTGGCAATAATGTACGTTTAAAGTATTTTTACACCGCATTGATTACTTTATGCATATTGGCTGCCACACATTCAGTGTAGGAATTTTTTTAAAAATATCGTTTTGGTTTATAGATTGCATAGCTTCGATAATATAATTTAAGGAGATTAATTAAATGAACTATGAAAATAAGCCAGAAAATAAATCTGAATTATCTAAGCAAAAAATTAAACAATTTAATAGACCGCTTAAAAATGGTCGTTTTCATGACGATGACACAAGTTATTTCTCGGTGACTGTAGGTGTACCACCAGAAGTAGCTTACACATTTTTCAGAGATTTTACGAATCTTCCATTATTTATGAAAGATATAAAGTCTGTTGAAGTCATATCAGAAAAAAGATCACATTGGACAGTTGAAGTTAGAGATTTTACAGCTGAATGGGCGGCTGAAATTGTTTCTGAACGCCCTGGTGAAATGATTTCTTGGAAAAGTTTAGAAAATTCACAAGTTCAAACTTCGGGTACGATCTGGTTTTCACCAGCTCCGGAAAATTTAGGCACAGTCATTAGCCTTATGTTTGATTTTAAAATTCCAGGTGGAAAACTAACAGAAATGATTACGAAAATATCTAGCGAAGATCCAAAGTCGTTGGCTTTTATAAATCTTCGTCGATTGAAGTGCTATTTAGAAACTGGCGAAATCGCTACAATAGAAGGTCAAACTAGCGGTCGCGATGAAGACGCAGGTAATTCATATAAACATTAGGAGAATAAATTAATGAAAGCATTAACATGGCAAGGAAAGAAAAAAGTTGGTCTGATGAATGTACCATACCCAAGGATTTTATCTAGCGGGGACGCCATCGTAAAAGTCACATCAGCAGCCATCTGCGGATCCGATCTTCATTTATATGATGGTTATGTTCCCACTATGCAAGCAGGTGATATTTTAGGTCACGAAACAATGGGTGAAGTTGTCGAAATCGGACCATTAGTTAAAAAACTAAAAGTCGGAGACAGAATCGTTATTCCATTCGATATCGGCTGTGGCAAATGCCATCATTGTAAAGAAGATGAATTCTCTGCTTGTGATAATTCAAATCCTAACGCAATTATTCCGGATAAACTTTACGGACAAGCGGGGGCCGCAGCTTTTGGATTTTCCCATATGATGGGTGGTTATGCCGGAGGCCAAGCCGAATACATTCGTGTTCCTTTTGCAGATACGAATTCTTTGATTATTCCAAAAGGCATCGATGATGAAAAAGTTCTTTTTCTGAGTGATATTTTTCCGACAGGTTACATGGCAGCCGAAAATTGTAATATTAAGCGCGGTGATACAGTTGCTGTATGGGGAGCTGGCCCCGTGGGACAAATGTGTATTAAAAGTGCTTTTTTATTAGGTGCAGAACGCGTAATTGCCATCGATCATTTTGAAAGTCGTTTAAATATGGCCGCTCTTAGCGGAGCTGAAACTATTAATTACGAAAATGCTGATGCTCTTATTGATGAATTAAAAGCTAGAACCGGTGGCCGAGGGCCAGACTCATGCATCGATGCTGTTGGTCTGGAAGCTCATGGCACATCGTTCACTGCTGCGCGAGACCGCGTAGAAGCGGCTGTTGGGCTTGTGAGTGATCGTTGTGATGCTTTAAGGCTTGCGATTATGGCCTGTAAAAAAGGGGGAACAGTTTCAGTTCCTGGTTTATATGCAGGCTATTCAGATCACTTTCCGTTCGGAGTTGCATTTGGTAAAGGGCTTACTTTTAAAATGGGTCAAACGCACACACAAAAATACATGAAGCCCCTTCTTGATCTTATTCTTGCTGATAAGATTGATCCTTCGTTTGTGATTACACATCGGATTATGATCGATCATGGTGCAGAGGCTTATAAAACTTTTAACGATCAAAAAAACGAATGTATTAAAGTCGTATTAAAAATGCATTAAAGGAAATAAAATGAAAACTAAAACTGAATTAACCAAAAAAAATGATTTAAAAATGCTTAGAGATGAAAAAATGAATATAAGCGCAGAAGATGTTATCGAACTAATTCTTCGCGATCATGTGTCGTTGAAAAGACTCATCGATGCACTTAAAGATGACAAAACTGAACGTTCATTAAAAGAAGGCCCTTTGGAACAATTTGTACCTCTTTTGGTATCACATGCAAAAGCGGAAGAAAAAAGCCTGTATATTGAGATGAAAAAAATAAAAGAATTACGAGTCGAAAGTTTTGAAGGGGATACTGAACATTCTATTGCAGAAAATCTAATTCATGAAATCAATGCCACAGCTGATGATGATAAATGGAACGCTAAAGTCAAAGTGCTGGCTGAACTTGTTGAGCATCATATTCAAGAAGAAGAAGAAGAAATGCTAAAAAAAGTTCAAAGCCACATAGATTTACCTACTCGCAAAGCTGCAGGCGCCATTTACACTGAATTAAAAACAGAATTCGATATGTTGTACCAATCAAGATATGACAACGCCCATTTTACATCAGGCCGAAGAAATATTGATCTACTGAATTAAAAAAATAATCCTGTAGCAAGTTTGGCTGCTACAGAATTTAGAAAAGATATCAGACGCGAACTTATTAGTTTATCAGTCGGTAAATCAGAATATACGTACTTGTTGAGTCAATAAGTCACCGTTTTTAATTCTTTTATAAAGTGTCTTTCGATCTATACCAATTTCTTTAGCTGTTTTGTCTCTGGCACCATCATTTTTATTTACAGCGTATTCGATGTATTTATTAACGACATAATCAAGACTAGGTAGTTCATTTTCAACATGAATACTAAAATCATTTCCATTCATTGACGCAAAATTGTGACCTGGGTCTGATTTATGAATAAAATGATTAATAGTAGGCATAAAATTATCCAAAGATATCTGTGGCAGCTGACTTAAAATCACAGCGCGTTCAACACTGTTTTCAAGTTCACGAACATTGCCTCGCCAAAGGTTATCACATATGAATTTAATAGCTTCAGGTGAAAATGAAGTCGCGAAAGAATTATTTTTTACCGCATATTTTTTTAGAAAAAATTCAGCCAAGGGAATTAAATCTTCTGGTCGATCACGCAACGGCGGAATGCTAATCGGAATAACATTCAAGCGAAAAAATAAATCTTCTCTGAACCGACCTTCATTGACTTCTAAAGTTAAATCTTTGTGTGTCGCTGAAATAATTCGACAGTTGATTGATCGATGTTGATTTTCTCCAACCCGCTTGATTTTTCTTTCTTGTAAGACACGCAACAATTTAGCTTGTAATGAAAGAGACAAATCACCGATTTCGTCTAAGAAAAGAGTCCCATCCTGCGCTTCTTCAAAAAGACCCACTTTTTTATCGATAGCTCCTGTAAATGATCCTTTAGCATGTCCAAAAAGTTCTGATTCCAACAAATTCTCTGGTATGGCAGAACAGTTGATCGCCACGAAAGGACCGTTAGAAAATTTTCCGTTATTGTGAATGTATTTAGCAAACACTTCTTTCCCAGTGCCGCTTTCTCCGCTAATAAAAATATTTGAGCTGCATGTCGCAACTCTTTTTGAAATTTCGAGTGCTTTCAAAAACTTTGGGTTACTCCCGATAATTTTGTCTGTTTCGTTTTTGGAATCACTTCCTAATTTCTTTTCCATAACTTTTCTCCTTTCATGCCCGATGCAAAATATTTTTTGTCTCGTTGCAAATCATTTCTTATTTGTTAAGTGTGTATTAGCATATGTTTTCAAAAAACTCTATGAAGTGTTCTTTTTTTCTGTAAACTTTTTCAAATTTAATACAGACGATCTGAAATTATTTTTTTTACTGTTGTGTCATTTACTTTTACACTTTGAGATACTTTTAAATTAAAGACGCAAAACGTCACCGATGTTTTTTTCATCGAGGGGCTCATTTTTGTCACAATTTTAACACTGAATCTCTAAGAGTCTCGGTTTTGAATTTTATGTGTTTTTCTATGGACTGGTTTTTTGGGAGCAATACTACTTTGTTTGGT
>JAYTPA010000230.1:0-6302 GCA_043747495.1 Bdellovibrio sp. | reverse complement strand
TTAATGACTGCGGTATTAAGTGAAATTATTTTTAAATCATGCGGTTATATTATGCTTCATGATGGTTTCAAACCAAAAAACCCTGTGGGTTGGATCGGTCATGATGTCGTGACCGCATGTATTGATTAATATGCTTGAGCAAACTACTTCATCCTCAATAATAACCCCAAAAAAACTTGTGATCACAGGTGGTCCGTCTGGCGGCAAAACCACATTGATTGAGGTTCTTAAAAAAGAATTCGGTCAAAAAATAAAAGTGGCTCCTGAAGCCGCTACAATTTTATATTCAGGGGGATTCCCTAGATTAAAAAATTATTCTGGTTTTTTTCATGCCCAAATGGCGATATTTGAAACTCAACGTCAACTTGAAGCACTACTGATCGAAAATTACCCGGAAGCTTTGATTGTATGTGATCGTGGATCACTGGATTCGATGGCCTACTGGCCAGACACAGAAGAGCATTTTTTTAAAACAATCAGGTCAGATCGCGAAAAAGAATTGGCTAGATATGATTGGGTTTTACATCTAGATACAGCCAAGTTAGTTGATTACGACACAACGAACCCCATTCGCACTGAGTCTTTCCAAGAGGCTTTAACTTTAAATGAAAAAATTAAACTCAGTTGGAATGGCCACCCGAATCGTCACATTATTTCAGCTGAAAATGATTTTTTTTCTAAAATGAAAAAATCAACAGACTTCGTCGCTGAAATTTTAAGGGTTCACCAAGAATAAATAGTCTGCTCGTGGTCCGTATTTTACAGAAGGCAAAATAGATTCTGTAATTTCATCTGATGTTAAACCTTCAGTAAAAATTTGTGAAATTGTTTGAACATTAAGATCTTGTTGTAAACCCATAGACCTAATTCTTCGTTTAAGACTGTCTGGTAGTCCTCCACCGTATTGCACATGAAATTCACCGACGATGATCACAAAAACTTGATCGGTGTGATCTTTCATAAATTCAAGGCTTTGCCAGGCCATGGTTTCATCCCACGTCGATTGGGCTTGAAAATAATTATCTAATTTAGAATCTGGAATATGCCCGCCACTCATGACGCTATAAAATCGTTCGCGGTACAAATCACTTCCCTGCAAGTAATTGGGCGGCATTAATTTTTGTTGGTCTTCAGATAAAGAAGCTAATCCGTGCTGTGATATTTGGCGGGTTAATGTTTTCGGGCTATTGATTGCAAGACCCGCTTCGCCAAAATCACTTCGCGGAAATAATAATTGCGAGGTATAAAGGCCAATATCCAAGCCTGTCCAGCCGACAGCTTTTTTAAAGTCTTCAATTGGGATTAAGCCGTTTCGAAAGTCTTGAACGACCGTCTGGTCAGGGTAGTAAAAAAATTCCATTCCCACAGAGACTTTGTGACCCTTAGCCCGAAGCGCATTTAAAATGCTTATTTGTTGATCACGAACTAAGGCCTGGCCGTGGACTTCGCCAATAACTAATATGGTTCCCGCAGAAATAGACTCTGCAGCTTGATCTAAAGTCAGCTTTTGTATTCCGGAAGAGTCATATATCTGAGCCCGAGTTGCACAACTGACCAATAAGACTGTTAGAGTGAATAGAGATCTAAATTTCATCATACACCTCTATAGTGGTATAATTCATTGACAGGACAGTGTAAATCTTCTTATATAATTCCTTGTTAAAAGTTACATAAAACGGAGTCCACTATGGCAAAAAAATCAGGCCGCATTATCGTTACACTTGAGTGCACAGAAGCAAAAGCTGCTGGCAAACCAGTATCTCGCTACACAACGACTAAAAATAAAACTAAAACACCAGGTCGTTTAGAGAAGAAAAAATATAACCCTAACATGCAAAAACACACAGTCCACAGAGAAACTAAGTAGTTTAATCAGCAATGATTTTAACTGATAAAGAGATTTTAAACTGTATGGAAAAAGGGCTCATCAAAGTGGAGCCCTTTAATGTTTCATGTCTAGGAACTAATTCTTATGACGTCCATTTAGGTCGCACGTTAGCTGTCTACGAAGACAGAATCCTTGATGCGAAATCACATAATAAAATTAAAACTTTTGAAATTCCCCCTGAAGGCTTCGTCTTAGAACCGACAGCTTTCTATTTAGGGGTCACCCATGAATACACAGAAACCCTTGCCCACGTGCCTTTTTTAGAAGGTAAATCAAGCGTCGGTCGTTTAGGTATCGATATCCATGCAACTGCTGGCAAAGGTGATGTGGGGTTTTGTAATTACTGGACACTTGAAATATCGGTTAAACAACCGGTTCGTGTCTATGCCGGTATGCCGATTGGTCAATTGATCTATTTCGATATTAAAGGCGAAGTGAATAATCTTTATAACAAAAAAGCTTCTGCTAAATACAACGAGAAAAAATCTATTCCCGTTGAATCTATGATGTTTAAAAATAAGTTTTAAGATGCAGCAGGCTGTTCCGCAGGTGGTGTCGGCTGTTCTGGTTTGACCCCAACAGTTCCACTGACAGCGGCTGCCCTATCAGATTCTGCTGTGGCTTCGGCAATAAATAATAAGATTTCACCAAGTTCAAGACGGTTTGTTTTAATATCCCAAAGTTCTGGTTTTTCAATAAAGCTTAAAAACTTTAATGTTTCTCCGAGACCCTTAGGCGGACGCTTGTATTTAAGTAAATACATAAATACACCAGGATATTTCTCCTCTTGAATTAATCCACCACCACTGATGCCCTTGATTACGAATTTGATTGTTGGCTTAAACACAGGAAATGCGATTAAGGCTTCATCTTTAACTAACACTCCATCTGCATTTCTATCATATTTTTTGTAAATGGATTCTATATACTGTACGACATGCGGGAATAAATCCATATCTGCAAAAGCTACAACTTTTTTATCGTTCGCAATATGACCCGCAGCTTTTAAAATTCCTAAATAGAATTTTTTGTTCTCCACGATTGTGAATTGCTCTTTCAGTTTTAAATAGCTTGGCACTTGACCAAAGCCCACAGCACTTTCCCAGTAGACATTCAACAAACAATCCTCTGAAACAGTCGTCTGATTATTTGTCGCCGTGTTCAAAGGAGGCAAACACTTATTAATAATAACTGGTTTAACTTCAGCCGCACGACTAAGCCCTGAAGCCACATGTAAAATGATATCGTGAATTTCTTCAAAATTAATGTAGCCATCCCCATTTGCATGAAGAACGAATAAATTAGCTTCACGAAAACGACTTGATATAAAAGTTTCGTTTTTTTCTTCGATAATTTCTAAGTTTACCAATAAAGGCTTTAATGTTTTAAAAGGAATTTGTAATTCCGGCTCTGTTAACCCTAACAAAGTTTGCACATTAACCAGTTCCGTTGAAAATGACCTAATTAAAAACCGCGCCGCATTTTGTGATAGTAATGATTTATAAAAATCCGTGTGTGCTATCGTGACAATGGGTTGAAAACTAAAATCAAGCTGACCCGTTGTATTAAATGTCAGTGGGTATTTTGTTTTATGTATACGGCGAATTTCGCTAAGCATATCACTTTCCACAGAATCAATATCGATATCTAAAGACGATTTTTTAATGATTTCTTTAAACTGTGTATATTCCAACTGTGTTGCATCTTTAAAGAGATCAAACGACTTCAACTGTAAATCTAAACCTCTGCTCAGTTCACCGAAAAAATACTGAATAGACTCTTGATCAAGAAATGGTTTGACCGAACCACTATTAAGGCGATTCTCTGGGCTTCTAAAGATATGACTGATCAGCAGGACGACAGCCGATTGAATATTTTTTTGTGGAATAACTGCTGAAAAATCTGCAAAAAACTGAGCGTTATATATCAGGTCTGTTAATTCAACATGGGTTAATTTCTTACTGTTTTTTTGTTTAATAATTTCTAAAATAATAGTCTTAGTCATGCCTATTAATTCTTTTAAATTTATATTGAAATCTTTTGTGTAAGTGTCATATGGCTTCACAAATAATTCGTACTCATATTTTTTAAGCAGGATTTGCGAACCAAATAACAATAAACGTCTTACATCGTCTTTACGAATAATCTCAGATTGTGAGTCTGATAGAATCTGCTTTAAGGAAAACAATAAGTTAACCACTTGCTCTGTTTTTGAAGTGATCCGAAGTTCTTCGATCAATTGATTCGCATTAAGATCATTTAATATTTTTAAAATTTCTGTTTTTGTGATTTCACCGTCGATTAAATCACTTAACGCCACAACGGCTAAATTGAATTCATTTTCAATTTTTCTAAAGTCAGCTTTAGAAATTTTTGTATTTGATGAAATACTATTTTCAAGAAGATCGATATGACTTATGAGCAGGCCTGTATTCTTCGTAAAAGTGGGTATTTTTTTACGAAAAAGCGCTATGTCAGCATTTTTCCAAACGCCCGCTTGAGTTTGTTTTTTACCCAAAATAAACTGCTTTAAAAGGTCAGCGTCTTCGACAAGATCTAAAGTAATGACATCTTCAGTAAAAATAGCATAGGCCGATGAGACAAGGTCAAAAATTTGTTGATTAGTCAGCCCATTTTTTTGTTGTTCTGTTAATATCAGCTCTAAATAATTTGTGACATCAAGGGCGATGTCAGAATAGATTTTCCATTGTCTAATGGTTGTAGCTGTAAGATCTTTTACGATAAAATAATCATAGCGTAAGTATTCAAAAAATATTTGATGTAAAGTTTTAGCGATAACTAACCAGTCTTTAGATTGTATGGCTGAGCCGCCTCCAACTAAGTTGATTTTAAAATTAATAACAAAAATCTTTGTCTTTTCGATCGCTTCAACAGTTTCTGCTTTTGCTTCGGCAAAAATGGCGGCTTGTTTAATAAATTCCATGAAATCATTAATTTCATAACTATTGCCTGATTTAGAAAATATTCCAAATATTTCCTGAATGCTTGTCGATATCTTTATTTTTTGAGATTGAAAATACAGGTCTTTGTCTTCATCGGAGATGTCAGCAAAAGACTTTTTCGAAAGTAGAAACTGCATGTCATCTGTTAGATCAGAAACGGGCTTTTTAAGTGTGAGTAATAGATCCGAAAGTCTAATTATTTCTTCAGCGGTCAGTTTTCTATGATCTCCGCCAACTAAAGTTCTTTTCAAAATCATAATCTGCTTCAAAAAAGCTGGTTCTATGATCTGACCGGGACTTAAAAAGTTTTTTTCGACAAAGTAAGATAATTCTTCTGGCAAGTAGATTCCGTCTTCGTTGCCTTTAATATTGTCTTTAAAAGCAATCAAAACCTGACTGATACAAAAAACGGCTTGTTCCATATTTTGCTTTTGAGCAGTACCAGCGAAAAATAATTTAAAATCTTCGACAGCCTGATTTAAACATTTAGAGCTTTGTATTTCGACGGGTTTAACTTCGATAGCAGGTTCTTGGATAACAAGGCCACAGCTAGACAATAACAGAATCAGGGTAAGTCCATTAATTAAATTAATAAACAATGGTTTAGTACACATAACTAAGCCCCGAATAAAAACGATCATTCGATTTATATTTATTGATAAAGTGATCGTCATTTTGCAATACGCCTGATTCTACACCAAGTACATCCATACCTAATTTTAAGTTCATTGCCTTGATAATTTCAAACTTTTGTTGAAAAGACAGGACCGATCCTTTTTGAACCTGGTCATAAATCCATTCAATTTGGCTTATCTGTGGCCGAGCTAAAAAGGCATAATAAGATAATTCAGCACCGATTTTTAAAGGTTTAAAATACTGCTGTCTGAATTTAGTAAAAGTGAAGATATTTTCAGAACCGTCGAAATTGAGATCTTTAATTTCACCACCGTTAACCAAACCATAGGCCACATAGACAGATTGATTTAAATCAGCGTTGGATTTCGTCTTGTAAGCTAGCTTAATAGCTTGTACATCCATCGGTGAAAGCATTTGTAACGACCGACCTACATTCGGTTTCAGTTGTTCTGGCTTGTCATATAGAGATGATAGCTGTAACTGCCAACGCTCGTTCAAACCCAATGTGTAATCTAGATGAACAGTGTTTGAGTAATTCACAGTCGGAGTAAAATTCACGTTCCCCGTGGCATCCAAATCGGCATAAGTCTGTCGATCGATGGTGATTTGAGGCAACGGACCGTATTTATAACCCCACTGAATTTGTGAACTTTGTGCTTCGCCGAATTTCATCCCACCAGCTAACCTAAAAGAGGGGTTATTTAGAATTTCATTAGTGTCATAACTGTTTAAGGTATAATTGATATCTTTTGTTTGGTTATTAAAAATAAATTTTTCTGGGGGCTTTTTTGACCATCGATTTTGTGCAATAGCCT
>JAYTPA010000229.1:0-13257 GCA_043747495.1 Bdellovibrio sp. | reverse complement strand
CTTCCTACAGAATCAGAGAAAGTGTATTTTTTAAAAGATTAAGATTATTTGAATAGAACTATTAAAAATGGCTGATCGGCGTCTGAAATATCAAATTTTTTATAATTACTGCAATCAATCCAAGCTGATTGATCATGGTCAGTTAATTTAAATGCAGGTTGATCTAAATTATATCTATACAGCAAAATATGGATTTTTTTGGTTCCGTAATCGTGTTTGTTTTCAGCAACATAGACAAGTAGGTTTTCATTTAGATTTAAGCCTAATTCCTCTTGGATTTCACGAACAAGAGCCTCCGTCAAACTTTCACCGGCCTCTACCTTGCCACCAGGAAATTCCCATTTACCTGCGCCCGATTGATTTTGATTTCGTCTGAAAATCAGGAATTGATTTCGTGCTGGACTGTACAAAGCAAGGGCTACAACTTTTATGTAATCAATTTTTGGATTTTCATCATTAGTTGCCATTCAGCACTTTCCTTGTCATGATTAAGTTATATGATCGATCTGCATAATAGTCAGTTTATTTTATTGCTCGCTGGGATCTCGTTTTTTCTTTACGGCAGCACCATGGCCTCGCAATCATTAGAACGATTAATGGCCTCTAAGATCACATCCTTGATGAATCAGCTTGCTCGGTCACAATTTCTTTCTATTGTGGTTGGTGTTGGGTTAACAACAATTCTACAAAGTTCTGGCGCCGTTACAAGTATGCTTGTAGGTCTTGGCACAGCCCGAGTTATCCAATTACCCCAAGTTATGGGTGTTATTATTGGCACTGCTATTGGCTCAACACTAACTGTTCAGCTAATTTCTTTTGATCTTTCATCTTTTGCTTTACCAATGTTTATTTTGGGCTTCACTGGCTTTTTTGTTTCAAATAAACCCACACTCAAAAATGTTTCCACTGTGATTATGGGTTTCGCGATGCTTTTCTTAGGCTTAAGTATGATTTCATCAAGCTCATTGTTCTTTTCTAAATTAGATATTCTGTCAGATTTTTTTAATACACTTCGTGATAATTCAGCCTATTCATTTTTTGCAGCTATGATATTTTGTGCTTTTGTTCACAGTAGCGCTGTAACTATTGGTATTGCCATGAGTCTTTGCGCTGCTGGTGTTATTTCTAACCACGATGCTGTATTATGGGTTTACGGTGCTAATATCGGGACAACTTCAACAGCGCTTTTTGCAGCTGCAGGCAGCAATTACATTGGTAAACAAGTTGCTTGGGCCCATTTCTTTTATAAAGCAATTAGTGTTATCATTTTTTATCCACTGACTAAATATTTTATTGATTTTGTCTCTCAGTTTCAATCAACATCATCTAGGCTTATTGCTAACGCACATTTTTTCTTTAACGTTGGATCGGCCATTATTTTCTTCCCGTTTATTAATAAAGGGGCACAGTACATCGAAAAAATGTTTCCAAAAAGTTCTCAAGACGAATTTGGAGCTGATTATTTAGCAATGAATAATTATGAAAATTCAGCATTGGCAGTATCTTATGCCCAACGCGAAATTATGCGCACAGCCGATATTGTCGTGAGCATGCTTCGGGATTCTGTGGTTTTATTTGAACAAGAAGATCCTATACTTATTCAATCAATTAAAGACCGTGATAACCAAGTTGATTTCTTATACCGAGAAACAAAAATGTTTTTATTAAAACAAGCCAATAACGGTTCTACGAGTGTTCATCAACATGTGATGAGCATGATTATGTTCATCAGCGATCTTGAGCGCGCAGCCGATTCTATTGATATCAATATTCGAACATTAGCTATAAAAAAGCATGCTTTAAAACTTGAATTTTCAGGTGAAGGCTGGGATGAAATTCAAAAAATGCATGCCCAAGTCGTCAAAGTCGCATCAATGGGAATCAATGCTTACAATAATCCCAGCATGTGCGAAAATGCGATCCAGCTTAAACGTGAGTTAGCTAAAATTGAAATTTCATTCAGAGAAAATCACATCACGCGCTTAAACCGCGGCTTACGTGAATCCATCAACACAAGCTCAATCCACCTTGATTTACTGAGCGAGTACCGTCGTATTGCAAGTCTATTGTGTAACCACGCTTACAACACGATGAAAACTAAACCTGTTGAAGGCAAAGAGGATTTATCTTAGGTGCTGGCGCCTATTGGTTTACTCATCATCGCTAATATTTTTATGACCTACGCTTGGTACGGTCATTTAAAAACCATGAAGGATTCACCCCTACTGACTGTCATCATGATCAGTTGGGGAATTGCTTTTCTTGAATATTGCTTTCAAGTTCCCGCTAATCGCCTCGGATCTCAGTATTTTAATTTACCGCAGCTAAAAATCATACAAGAAGTTATCACCATGATTGTCTTTATTTTATTTTCAACATTTTATATGAATCAAACTTTCAAACTTGATTATGTATGGTCTTCACTGTGCCTTGTAGGCGCTGTGTATTTTGTTTTTCGTTAATATATAAAAACTAATCATACTCCACATCCGAATTTCGTTTTTAATGCCTATTTTTTATCATTTATGCATATTCTTATTTACCTCCTGAACTGTCTTTTCCTCATCGCAGGGGTATCGGTCACAAATTAAAATACATTTTAAAAATGGCACTTTAAGTAACTTCGTTATAAGTGACCGATACCCCAAATACGTGTTTTTTAATGAGAGATTCATAGGTTACGTTGTCGCTACAAGGTCACTTTGTATATTTTTTAGACGTATACACTGCCCAAAATGCAATATAATCAAATCTAGAAGGCACAGATATCGCAAGAATTCATACGTGTCTAAAACTATGTTTATGAGCTTATTATTTCTTTCGGTTCTGGCCTATGCCAAAGATGATTCTATTTTAAATACATTCAACCAAGAAATTTCACCACAATTGCACAAAGACATTAATGATACATTTAAGACTCAAACAAGATTAAAAAACATAGGTTTATCTAGCACGGAAATTACTGCGATAGAATTTGAAAGTACTTTTTACGGTTATGATTACCCGGAACAGGGTTTAGAGCTTGAAGGCCCTAAAATTTTAATCGAAACACAAGTTACTGAACGAATTAAAACACAAGTTCGACTGGCCTTTGACAGATTAATTAAGGTCGAAGAAAACAAAATTGTAAAGCCCATGGATTGGAACGGATTTTTCAGAGATGCTAAAATTATTATTGATATCAATAAAGATAATACGAACAATGTAACGATACCTGTTATTACGATCATTGGTAAACAAACCCTCAATACAGGGACTTATAATTCTGAAATGCCACTTCGTGATGATTCTGATATGACTAGCTTGACTCGAATTCGTGGCACTTATGCAATTCAGTTCAAAATGGGGCCAGAACTTATTAAAGGTCTTGATTCAATCATACTAACAACTTTTACAACCGGTGAAGGCAACCGCGAATATCAAGGCAATAATATACAAAAAAATAAATCAGGATCCATGGTGATCATTTCTAAAAAAATGACAGAAAATCTTTTACTCACAGGAAGTTTATTTCATATCAATTATGATCAAAAACCTGAAAATAGATTTAATTGGGGTGTCGTTTACACCAATCAAGCTAAAGATCTTAAAGTTTTTTTTAATCAATCAATTTTAAACAACAACCCAATATATAAAAATTCAAACACAGTGTGGACTTTCGGAGCCATTAAAAAAGTCTCCCAAAAAGGCAAAATCACAGCCGAAGTAACACATGTTGATCAGGCTAAAAAACAGTATTCGCTGGGCTATATCCGAGAACTTAATAAAACAACTACAGCCGGAGTCGAAGCCAGACGTGATCAGTGTATGAATTCAAATATTTGTACTGATGGCACCTATTGGGGTGGGTATTTGGAATACCAATGGGACAAAGAAGACTAATTATCAAAATGACAGCTATAATGGTTTAACTTTTTTAGTCGCAAATACAATTGATTTATATTCTTCAGCAAAAGCTTTCATCAATTGATCCGAAAACTTTTCAGGATTTATTTTTAACTCATCTAAACTAGCTGTTTGAACTGGTGTTCCGCTATTGGTGATATTCAAAGCAAAATGAACATGCGTCGCCACTGCAGACACTGTCGCAATTGAAATCGACAACTTACCTGTTTTTTTATTTTTAAAAACATACAAATCATCACCGTCTCTGCTGATTTGTAGATCTTTTTGCGGCGACAACTTAATGATAAGATCTTTTGCTAGGGCCGCAAAAATCCTTTGAAGACTTACACCAAAACTTAAATTTGCAGGGAAAGTTTCAACTACAAAATGCAACATCAAATCTCCTGCGATTTTTGAGTTTTCAATTTTGTCTTCATAATCGACCATATGTTCAATTTGCACATTACATGGAGAAACCCAAGAAATAATTGAATCTTCAGAAAGTTTAAAATTTTCATATGCAAAAAGTGGTCTTAATTGTGAACCGTTGTAAATTTTTAATACTTTTGATTGCTTATGATTTTTAGGTATAAATAGACTTTTCATATTCACCTTTTATAAATTTATTGACCGAACAAACCTAAAACATCAACATGGTTTTCACGAAAAGCTCTTTTTGCACGCATGCAAGATTCACAATCCCCGCACCATTTATCAAAATCAAAATAACAAGGCCATGTTTTATCGAATGGCACTAATAAGGTTTTAGCTTTTTCGACGATTTCTTTTTTTGTGAGACTAATTGTGTAACATTGAACATCGACATGATTTTGCGTTGAGTAGGCAAAAGTTTTTCTAACTGCACGAATGAATTCGTAACTGTTATCAGGAAAAGTAGCTGCTTCTTCTAGGTTGAAACCAGGCACAACAATTTGAGCCTTTAAGCCTTCAGCTACAGCTGCTGCCACATTTAAAAATACACCGTTTCTATTAGGTACCCAAACAGACTGAGCCGTTTTTTTTGAAACTTCTAAATTGGTAATAGAAACCTGCTTGCCTGTTGGAATTTTATACTGATCTGATGTTAAAGCCGAGTTTCCAAGATTTTTAAGCCAAGGCAGTTCTATAACCATGTGCTTGATCTTTAAACCGTCAGACAGGGCTTTCGATTTTTCTATTTCTTTTTTAGCCGCTTTTTGACCATAATCAAAAGTCACAGTTTGAATGACTTCAGTGTCGTTCATCGCCATATATAAATTAACAGTTGAATCAAGACCTGCTGATAATAACACAATCGATTTAGGCTTGGACATTTTTCAAATCCTTCACCAAAAGTTGGATAGTTTGTTTGTTTCTGAAATAATTCCATTGCAGCTCACCTAAAATATCGTAAATCTGACCATTTTGAATTTTTTGTTTTTGCTGATCATTTGGGGAAAACAACAATCCTTCAAGCGTGGTCTTATTGTCTTTACTATCCGTGCTGAAATGCAATTTGTAATGCCCACCTTTTAGAACTTTAGCTTGTTCTAAAACTAAACTATTTAATCGAATAATAGGCACATTAAAACCAACACCGTAAGGCCCTATATGATCATACCACTTCATCAATTGTGAATTGATTTCACCGACTTCAGCGATGACATCAAAATCAATGACACTTTCATGGGGTGTGTTTTTTAAATCCTTATAATAATTTGTCAGTGCGTTCTGAAACTCATTTTTTTGATGAGCATGCAATTCAAAGCCAGCGGCTGCAGAATGTCCACCAAAACGATTAAGAACTTTTTCAGCAGAACCTAGTGCACTGACAAGACTTGAATCATGACCTGATGGTAATCTGCAACTACCAACAATCATGCCTTCTGAATTTTCAGATCCAACAAAAGCTGGAACTTGGAATTCTGAAGACAGTTTTGTTGCGATAAGACCAATAATTCCGCGATGAAATTCTGTTGAAGAAACAAAAACAAAATCTTTATTGTCCCAGGACTTAAGTATTTCAAAGGCTTTTGATTCACCATCTGATTGAAGATTTTGTCTTTGTGAATTGTTTTGTAAAATTCTAGAAACAGTTTCTTCTGCTTTTTGAGAGTTTTTTTCTAAATAAATTTGAATCGGTAAAACATCAGATTCCATACGTGATAAGGCATTTAATTTCGGAGCAAATTTAATTGATATATCTTGCGATGACAGCGCTCGTCCCGACAAATCTAAAGCACTTAACAACGCTTTAAGGCCTGGTTTATCAGTGTTCTGAAGTGCGACCATGCCATGTTTAACAAGGACCCTGTTGTCTTCAACCAATGGAACCATATCTGTTAACGTACCTATACAAAATAAATCTAAAAGCTCTTTTAAATCCCAATCATTTTTTGGCAATTCAGCATCATCGTAGAAAGCTCTTTTTAACGCACGAATTAGATAAAAGGCCACGCCAGCACCACACAAATAACCAAGACCTGACTGACAGTCCTTTTGGTTAGGATTAACAATGCAATAGGCTTGTGGCAAAATTTCTGTTGGCAAATGATGATCTGTTAAGATCACATCTAATTTTAGTTCTTGTGCTTTATCAAAAGCTTTGTGCGAAGTAATCCCCACATCAACTGTGATAATCAAATCAACACCTAAAGTTTTTAATTCTTCAACGGCATGAGCATGAAAACCGTAGCCTTCACTTAAACGCTTTGGCTGATAAAAGCTGATTTTTTTATAACCTAAATTTTCAAGACCCAATTTTAGAATAGCTAAGCCACTTGTTCCGTCCAAATCAAAATCAGCGTAAATACAAATACTTTGATTTTGTTTATAGGCCTGGATCAATCGTTGAACAGCTTTAGACATCCCCAAAAGTAGATTTGGATCTTTAAGCTGTCCTAGTTTAGGATTAAGGATATTTTCAATTTCATCTTTACTTTGCAAACCACGACTTGCTAGTAAGTCAGCTATAAGTCTTGGATAAGGCCCCTCATTGACTGAGCCAATCTTTTCTTTTGTGTGCTGAAAAGATCTTTCTCTCCAAATGCTCATAGACCCTCATCGAAGTTATAACTAAAAAACTAATTACTTTGAAACTGGTTTTAGTTTTTCCATCAATATAATAAATGGCGCAGCAACATAAATACTTGAATAGACACCGAAAATAATACCCACTGAGATCGCAAAAGCAATATCAGAAACAACACCGTCAGCGAATAAATATAAACACAACGATGAAACAAACACTGTACCTGAAGTAATAAATGTACGTCCTAACATATCGTTAATTGATTTATTGATAACAAATCCAAAACCATGCTCGCTATATTTATGTTCAGTTTCACGAATTCGGTCAAAAACGACGATCGTATCATTTAGTGAAAAGCCAATTAAAGTTAAAATTGCTGCCATAATCGGAATATTCACTTCTTTGCCGACAAAGACAAAAATAGCTAAAGTAATCACAGCATCATGAAATAAACAAATCACTGCACCTGGTGAATATTTATAATCAAACCGAAGTCCAACATAAATTAAGATCACTAATAAACAGTAAAACACGGCTAAAAAACCATTTCGTTTTAATTCAGCACCAACTTGCGGTCCTACTGTATCAACACGACGGATTTCAGGTTGTTCGGCTTGAAATGTTTGATTGATTTTGTCTCGAAGAGTTGCGATTGAAGCCACTAACTTTTCATTTGTTTCTTTATCTGTAGCACCTTGAAGGCCTTGGAAACGAATAATAAATTCATTTCCTTCTCCAAAAGCTTGAACGCCGACTTCACCAAGGCTTAGTCCTTCAACTGATGATCGCATTTGATCAATAGTCACAGGCTGGCTGAACTTAACTTGCATTTCTGTTCCACCTTTAAAATCAATTCCGTAATTGATTCCACGAACAGCTAAGTAAACCATCGATATGATCACAAAAACTAATGATATTCCGCCAAATAAACCAATTCGTCCGACAAAGTCATATTTTCCAAAAGATTCTTTATTGTTCGACATACATGTATCCTAATCTTTAAAAGTTAATAAATTAAATTGAAATTTTCTTTAAACCAAAACGGTGAACTAAATTATCCACAATCACTTTTGATACAAATACGTTTGAGAAAAGTGTTGTAACGATACCAACTAGTAAAGTCACAGCAAAACCTTTAACAGGGCCTGTTCCAAAATAAAGTAAAACTAAAGCTGTTGAAGACGTTGTAATATTAGAATCGATGATCGCTGACATCGCTTGTTTGTAGCCTTGTTGAATAGCTGTTGTGATTGAAGCTCCAGCCAAGAGCTCTTCTTTAATTCGTTCGTTAATTAACACGTTGGAATCAACTGCGAAACCCACTGTTAAAGCCATCCCTGCAATACCTGGTAAAGTTAAAGTTGCCCCTAATGAACCTAAAATTGCAAACACAGCTATTATATTTAAAAATAAAACAAATGCAGTGATCACGCCCATGCCTTTATAATAAATCATCATAAACAACATAATGATCACAGACCCAATGATCGCGGCTAATCTAGCTTTTTCAAGAGCATCTTTACCTAATGATGGCCCAACACGGCGTTCTTCAAGCTGTTCTAATGTGGCCGGTAAAGATCCTGCACGTAAAGATGTTGCGATAAATTTAGCTTCATCAAGCATATCTTGTTGGTTGCCACCACGACCTAAAGTGATCACACCTTGTCCGTTCGGAATTTTACCATTTATATTTGGTGCTGTTTTAACAACTTTATCTAAAACCACAGCCATTTGGCGATTCACATTTTTTTCTGTAAGGTCCGCAAATTTAACTGACCCTTCAGGATTAAATCTTAAAGAAACTTCAGGCTCACCATACTGGCCGAAACTCACAGCTGCTGTGTCTAATGCATCGCCTGTTAAATCAGTTGTGGTCTCAAGTAAGTAAGGCTGAGCCCCTGCTTCAAGAGTTTTCACATTTTGTTGTTTTTCAAAATAAACAATCGTGTTTGCTGGTAATTTAGATTTTAAATCAGTATTCAGTTTAGTAATATATTCATTGTATTTTAAAGTTGCTAATGAATATCCACCAGCTTTTTCAGTCTCATCAATTAACTGGCGAAGTTCTTCAGGGCTTTTTGCAAAACTGACTAACATAAAATCTAGTTTCGCAGTGGCATTAATTAACTGCTTTGCTTTTTCAGCATCAGCCATACCAGGAAGCTGAACTAATATACGATTATCACCTTGCTGTGCGATTGAAGGCTCTGCAACACCAAATTCATCAATACGATTTCTGATTGTTTCAATCGCTTGACGAATCGTATTTTGTTTTTGATCGAGCATGTATGCATCGAAATATTTTAATTCAACTTTATCTGCCGTCGTTGAAATCACTTGTAACGAACCTGCATGATTTTTTGCGATAAGAGCTTCAATTTTAGCCCCTTGATCTGCTGAATTTAATAGGACATCAAATTGACCTGTTTTTGCGTTATCAGTATTAAAACCTTTAACAACAACACCTTCTTTAGAAAATTCAGATTCTAAAGCTTTAGATTGACGAATAACTGTGGTGTTAACGACTCCGTCAATATCTACACCCATAACAAGATGTAAACCACCTTGGATATCTAAACCGAAATTTAATTTTTTTGCTGGCCACCAAGAAAATCTTGAAGTGTCGACAAAATTAGGCGCGATAAACACGGCAGCTAAAACCATTGCAAATGTTGCTAACCAAGTTCTTAAACGAATATTATCCATGAGTTAAATCCTTCTTCTATTTTTTTAAAAAAACTTATATCTTAATAAAATTATTTTATTTGCGCAGCTACAGTTAAAGTTGACTGTTGCGTGATCACTTGGTGACGTAAAATTTTGATTTGCGTGTTTTGCGCAATTTCAAGATCAACAGTTAATTCGCTTAACCCTTTAACTTTTCCGAAAATTCCAGACTGAGTCACAACTTGATCGCCGATTTTAAGCGAGCTTAAAAAACTTTGTTGTTCCTTTTGCTTTTTAGCTTGCGGTCTGATGATGAAAAAATAAAACACGGCAATGATCACAGCAAATGGAACAAACTGCATCCATGCTGGAGGTGCAGCTGGTGTTCCCGCTGCGACAACTGGCACAGCTGCTTCTTGAGCAAAAACCACAGTACTTAAAGTCAACTTTTGAACTAAACCAACTAAACTAGAAATAAACATTGTTAATCCTTTCAAGATTAAAAAAAGCTAATGTAAAATTGAACACTTAAACTGAGTTTCGATCAAGGCGCATTAAGATATACCGAGGGCCTTTATTTATTGCGTTATTTTGCTGCTGATAAATTAATCATCTAATTTAAGTGATTAGTTTAGCTGATCATTTTGAAAGTGTTTTGTCTGACAAAATAAATCGTGAATAGCAGAAATCTCTGTATTCTTCCCAGCGATCTTCATCTAATGCTTTTCTGGCTTTGGCCATCACCGACATATAAAAATGCAAATTATGAATAGTGTTCAACCTTGAACCTAAAATCTCGCCACTTAAAAATAAATGTCGTAAGTAAGCTTTTGAATAATTTTTGCATGTGTAACAATCACATTCAGGATCTAGCGCTGTAGGATCTTCTTTATACTGCTCTTTCTTAATACTGACTTTGCCCTGCCATGTAAACAAAGTCCCGTTACGTGCAACCCGGGTTGGCATTACACAATCAAACATATCAATACCAGAATCGATCGATATAATTAAATCAAGCGGAGTGCCTACGCCCATTAAATATCTTGGTTTATTTTCAGGCATCAGCGGAGCAATATGCGGTAACAATTCATGCATTAAATGTATAGGCTCACCCACTGAAAAACCACCTAGCGCATAACCAGGCATATCAACACTTGTGACTTGTTCTAATGAGTACTTTCGATGTTCTAATGATAAACCACCTTGAACAATTCCGAAAAGTAAACTTTCAGGGCGCTGCATAGCTTTATGTGAACGCACTAACCAACGGTAGGTTAAATCCATTGAATTTTTAATTTGATCATCTGTTGCCGGATACTTTAGGCATTCATCGAATGCCATAATAATATCAGACCCTAAATCCATTTGTATTTCGATACTTTTTTCCGGTGAAATAAAATATTTTGCACCATCAAGGTGTGATCTAAATTCTACACCTTCTTCAGACATTTTTCTTAACCCTGACAAAGAAAAAACTTGAAACCCGCCAGAATCTGTCAATATGGGCCCGTTCCAATTCATAAACTTATGAAGACCGCCCAGTTTTTTAATTAATTTTTCACCAGGGCGTAAATGCAGATGATAGGTGTTACCTAAAACAACTTGCGTCCCGCAATCTTTAAGCTCTTCAGGGGTCATGGCCTTTACAGTGGCTTTTGTTCCCACAGCCATAAATGTCGGGGTTTCAAATGAACCATGGGCCGTCATAAACGTTGCACGACGGGCTTTATTTGATTTTTTATGCAATTTAAATTCACCTAATTTCATCGTCATCTTTTACACCAAATACTCAGATCCCCGTAACTAAATAATTTAAATCTTCTCTCAATCGCCCAAGAATAATTATGTTTCACTTTATCTAAGCCCGCAAAACCTGCAACTAGCGCAAGCAAAGTTGATTCCGGTTGATGAAAATTAGTCATTAATCTATCGACGATTTTAAATTCAGAACCTTCTTGAAGAAGTAATTTTGAAGTTCCTGCTAAAGCTGCACTTCGAGCCACCGTTTCTAAAGTTCTTGTCACAGTGGTACCCAAAGCCCAAACGTTATGTCCATTTTTTTTCGCATTTAAAATAACATCCCAGCTACGAGGCGTGACTTCATAAATTTCTTCATGCATTTCATGATCGTCTAGGTTTTCAACCCGCACCGGAAGAAAAGTTCCTAAACCCACGTGAAGAGTAATGTATTCAATCAATACACCATTATTTTTTAAAGTTTCTAAATCCTTTTTTGAAAAATGAAGGCTTGCCGTAGGTGCCGCAAAACTTCCAGATTTTTCAGCCCATGCGGTTTGATACCAAGACTCATCAGCCACAGCGTTGTGTCTTTCGCCGCGGGCTTTTTGAATGTAAGGCGGCAGCGGCAGTTCTGCAATTTTATCAAAGTCAGCATCAGTTAATTTGGGTGTGACCGATACTTTTTGCGGAAGACCTTTTTCTAATAACGTCATCACTGAATGATTTGGCAAAACAATTTGATCACCGACTTTGACTTTTTTTGATGGGAACATGACTTGATAAATTGAATGATTATGACCCGATTCGATTTCATTTAAGAATAAAATCTCTAGATCACCGACAAACACACGTCTTTTTAACACCCGTGTATTATTTAAAACAAGAACATCACCTGCTGGAATTTTTTGAATCAGGTCACTGACGGAGACCTCGGTTGGACGGCCCGCTTCATCAACCCACATCACACGTGTGGGACGTGAAGGTTCAGTCGCGATTAATTCTTCAGGATAGATGTACTTCAGGTCTTCAAGTCGCATAGGTTAAGGTCGTACACTAAGAATAGTCGGATGTCGATAAGCTAGACAATTAAACCCTCGTATTTTTGATTAAAGCAGGCCTTCGTTTTGCTTAAATATATTCAATGGGTAACGAGGGGAAATTTATGAGATCAATTTTAATGACAATTCTATTTATTGGATCTGTGGCTAAAGCTAATGTAGAGCTAGCAAATAATGGTCAAGCTATTACTTGCCATGCTGAAGACAATCAGTCTTGGTTTATTAACGCGTCTCGGACGAAAATGAAATATACAGTTGAAGGTGAAAGTTTAGGTCTTTCAAAAATTTATAAAACTAAAGTCGATGGAAAAAATGCAGTCATATACAAATCAAAAGTTGGAACACTGACACTTATGAACGACAGAAGTCTTTTCGAGTTTAAAGGCGAAGACTATACTAGCGAATTAGATTGCGAATAGTTAATCAAAAAAATAAAAAAAAGCGGTAAGCTTTTAACTTACCGCTGAAAAACAAAGCTGGGGAACCACCAAAACCCAACCCTGTTTCTTTAGAACATCATATTTGTTACATTTTAATTCGGTCTGCTACAGTTACCCAGAGGGAATAGATAACTAAGCTCGAATAAAACCCACAAAATAATAAAACTTCTATTAAATCAAATCCTGTATCCATTAGAAACTCCTTCTTCTAAGGACGGTCAGGCCAACAGCCATCCTAGCTGTGCTTCCCCTTACCGTCTGGGCTTATGAGCTTCCGTGCTCTTATAACTAAGATGTTTCAAACTGAGACACGGGTTAAGCCAAAGGCAAAAATAAGATAAAAATAATCTAAATAAAGACTATGGTCTGGGCTTGTAGTGATTGGATTTGAATTTACAAAACAAGTGACAGATTAGGGCTTAGGATTTTTCTTTTTTTCAACGCTGTTAGCGATATC
>JAYTPA010000228.1:0-3514 GCA_043747495.1 Bdellovibrio sp. | reverse complement strand
CGTAATTTGCGTAAGGCACAGAATTAATCGCCATCGCTGGAAGCACTTGCCATCCTAAACCTGAAATTTGAAAAGCCATGACGATTTTTCGTGAATCGTAATTAGCTGGTGTGTACGGTCCACCGCCACCTTGGCAAGAAAAAGGTGCCGCAGGATTATTGCTAAAAATTTCCATCATGTCTGTGTGGCCAGCAGAAATGTAGGACTGCGTTCCTGAGCCTAATGTGAACGCCACATTACCGCCGGAATCGGACATATCAACATTTGAAAATGTTTCCACATACAAAGCACAATTCGCTGCTGGATTTGTTAGTGTAAATCTGAATGTCACATTCGAATCTTCAAGCGGCATGTTGTCTGGCTTGATTACTCGGGCTTGGTAAGTTGTGTATTTAGGTGCCGCAGCAGCGAAAACGAATGATGGTAAGACTAATGCCATTGAAAAAATGAACACGTGTTTAGCCGCATGTTTTATCATGTGAAAAATGAATTTCAAATATACGTCCCGCACCGTCAACAGCATAGTCACTTTATCGGACAATTGAGCTAAATACTTGATATCAAATGAAAATATATTAATAAATTGAGTCAAATCTTAATTTGATCCATTTATGGAAAATTAAATCAATTTTAATAGATTTGAATAGCCATTCATTAAAAAGCAGATAATAAAATATTAAAAAGCAAGACTGTACCAAAGTAAGATATTAAATTCAGGAAGCCCTATTTAGAAATAACTAATTTGTTCAGATATTGAAAGTAAACGTGTTTGGTAGTGTTTATAAAGAAAAAATTTGTAAGTTAAAAAATTTGTTTCGTTTAATTCTTTGTCTACGATAAATTTAAGTGTTTTCGAATTTTGCAAAAGTTCTCGCAGTAAAAAATATTTATATTCGTTCAGTTGAGGATCACGGTAATTTAAAATAACAAATTCTAATTTATTTTCAATTTCTACAAGTTTGGCATTTAATGTGTCTTCAGAAAATTTATTTTTATGAAACTCAACAACGTTCATGTCGCAATTATAAACTGTAACCTGAGATAAACATTTTTCTGCTTTACTGAATTCAGGTAATAAACATTTGATATCAACATCATATTCTTTAAGAATTGATCCTGTGTTTACTATTTCGTAAGCCGCTTTTGTTCCAGGGCCATTTTTCGTGAAAGATAAATTTTCAGAAATAAAAATAAATGCATGCTGCTCTTCATTTAATAGATCGTTAATACGAACAATATCTCCACTTTCTAATTCCTTAACATCTTTTTTATAGCAACCTAGAAATGGCAACGATCTTTGAAATTCCTCGGGCTGAACAAAACGCAAATGATCGGTCATCTGATTTACAAATAAAACAGAATTCCAGCAATTTGGTCCAAAATACTGAGGCTTTTGATTCAGTAGTGTCAGCATTCGTTTCGGAATTAGACTTTCAATATTGACGGAGCGAATGGATTCAGCACACAAAGGCCTCACGTAACCATCAGGCCTGTCGTACTTTACGTAAAGTTTATCAAACTGGAAAATTTCTTTGTACAAAGTTTCGCAGCTGTCGCCCTGAAGTTGATAGCCTGCTTCAGATTTAGTGACATTAACAAACGATGATGTTTTTGTTTTCGCTTTGGGCTTTATTAAGGAAGATTTTGCAACCACAGAAACTGAAAACAGCATCGCTATTAGCCAGCAAACAAATAGCCTTTTTAAGTGGTCTAAAGATACTTTTTTCACTGGCTAAGTGTCACAAAAAGAATGCACATAGGCAATAGACATTATAAGCCATGTAAATGTTATTCATACGTCAAAATCAAGGGCTTAATAGCAAATAAGAGTTAAGCCTAGTATCCACAGATTGACTCAAAAGTTAATCAAACCTATATAGACTGTGAAGTAATAATTGAGGGGTCAATAGATGCAATATTTAAATAAGTTTATGATTTGTTTTGCATGCATTTTAAGCTTTATGCTTTCTTCTCTAACTAGCTTTACAACTTATGCTGATCAAATTAGTGACTGCGCTGCCTTTAAAAATGAGGACATCCCAGCTTACTATATCCAAGGCACACTTGAAGTTCCAGAAAATTGGGACAACCCTCAAGGTCAAAAAATTAATATATTTTACTATGGTCAAACTCACATTAATCACAAAAGCGAAACGCCCGTAGTTTTCTTTAACGGTGGTCCTTCTCAAAATAGTCACGTTCCTTTTGCGCAATTTCAAACTCATGCCAAATCTTCGTTGATCCCCATCATCTATATCGATCAACGTGGAACAGGCTGTTCATCACCCTACCCTGATACATCGGATAAAGATTTTTTATCACGCATTAAGAACTACGGAAGTCGTTCGATTGTTAAAGATGCCGAGGCCCTAAGATCACATCTATTAGGTTCGCATAAAAAATGGAAAATCTACGGCCAAAGCTACGGCGGATTTATTGCTCATCGTTATTTAGAAATCGCACCAGAAGGCATTGCTGCTATTTATTCGCATGGCAATTCTGTCATGACCGACTGGCGACTTTTTTACAAATACCGTTTACTGTCGCAAAAAAGAATTATCGAAAATTATTTTACTAAAGCCCCAGAAGATCGTGATTTAATCCTCAGTCTTAAAAAACAAATTCCCGAGAACCAATGTTTTGACAATACAATCATTAAAATTTGCGGCCCAGCAGTGATTGATGCGACAGTTCTGCTTCTTGGATTTCCAAGTTCATGGTCAGATCTACACGGAAGCCTTAAATCATTACTGAATTCTGATGGTGTGATTAATCAAAACCGCTTAAAAAGCTTTGTACAGAATTTTATTTTTAATGCTTTTAGCAATAACCCAATTCCTTTAGCTTTAATTGCAAAACTTGAATTGAATTCTAGCGATGACACCGATCAATGTTCGGAAGCCATTAAACAACTTAAAGCTGATGGCGAAAACCCTGATCAATGGTTATTAAATGAATGTCGTCTATCACAATCCATTCAATATTTAAAAACTGATGACATTGACAATTCACTGATCGAACAATTCAAAGTTAAAGATCCAATCAGTTTAAAAACTGTAGAAATAAATCTTACATCTCATAAAGATATTCATTTCTATCTTTACTCTGGTGAACTTGACGCTTATGTTCCGAAAGAAACTTTTGCGACAGAAGTCAGTCAATTGAATTATCTCAATAATTTTCATTATAAAAATTTCGAAGATAGCGGTCATGATGGGTATTTAACGGAACCGACTTTGTGGGATAATATTATTCAGTCCGATATTAAAATTAATAAAAATATTAATATTTTTTCTGAACAAATCCTCGCTGCAGACAATCCAACAATCATTAAAGGCTACCTGGAAGGCTATAATTACCCTGGACTAGAGGATAAAATTTATAAAACTTGGGTTTATATTAAAAAACAACTAAAACTGGCAGAACCTCTACCCGTACCAATTATTTATTTCTCTCCTTTTGTTTTTTCCAAAGAAGATTCTGAATGGCTAAGGATACAAAAAACTTGGATTGG
>JAYTPA010000227.1:0-14435 GCA_043747495.1 Bdellovibrio sp. | reverse complement strand
ACACACCAAATGTATTTTGAAATTTTAGGCGAAAAAGCCACTAAAAAAATTGATTTATCCCCAAAAGAATATCAGCTTCTTAAATTCTTTATGGAAAACCCGAATCAAATTTTCACAAGGCAACAATTACTTGATAAAATTTGGGGCAACGATATTTATATCACTGATCGGACCGTTGATACTCATATTTATTCTTTAAGAAAAAAAATGGGCGATGAATCCCACTATCTTGTTAGTGCCAGATCTTGGGGCTACCAGCTTGTTTTGCAGGGAACTATCCCTAAAAAAACAAAAAAAACTGCCTAGCAAATTATGTAATCATTTTTTTATAGCTAAGCAAATGGTCTCTACCTGATTGAATCGCTAAGATGATCTGTTCAACTTCTAAAGAACTTATCCGGTCACCCGTTCTGCATTTAGACTCAACTTTAAAACATTGCTCTGACAGTCCAAATAATCCTAAACTTCCAGAACTCGATTTTAATTTATGAGCAATTTGTCCGATCTCCTCTTGTTGATCTTTTTTAACAGCTTGATTAAGTTTTTGAATAATCTCTAGAGTCTCTTCAAGGAATAAATGAATCAGTTCGAAAACTAAGTCTTTTCCGCCTATTGAAAGTAATTCATCTAGATTTTTCTTATTCAGTTCGCTCAAGCTGCCGATTCCCCTGTATTTTTTTGTCGTTCACGTTTCACTAAATCAATATATTTTTTAAAAACCGTCAACTGTTTATGCGGCGAAAATTCTTTTGATAAATAGCCACTAACATGCAGCCATTTACTTATAGGAATATTTAAATGCGACATAGGAAGCCCTGAATAAACCAGCACATAAGACTTTTTGTCACGATTCAGATCCCTTAAAATTTCTTCAGCTTTAAGTAAAGTATCACGCCCGTTTATGTGTGGCATGTTCCAATCTATTATAATTAAATCGTAGTGATGTTTTTTTAGCTTGTCTAAGGTTTCTTGACCATCACTGACAAAATCACTGTCACAACCCAATTGGGTTAAACAATATTGCGCCATCAGTCTAGAACTCTCACTATCATCTGCAACTAACACTTTTGGTCTTCTCATCTACGTGCCTCCTTAACCATGCGTTAACGATAACTTATTTATTTAAAAAATATTTGTTTTCTATGTCATGAACTCTTGACACAAAATTTAATATCTCGTGAACTTAACAAGTTCATATATATGAGATCTTAATGCAGATCTTATGGGAGACCTTATGGAAACACTTTTAAATGAACTTGGCACTGAGGAATCTCTTTTATCATATATTCAAAAAATCAATGAATCCGCGGATCAATTTAAGACACTTGTGATTCTTGCAGCAGAAAACAATCCAATATCTGACGAGACTTACAGAAAAATTTTCGCTCAAAGTCGAGTTGATATTACGGGTGGGATATTCCCACAACTTCGATATAATGATAAAATTATTGATAAAGGCTTTTTGCTGACTCCTATCGAAACAGTCCTCAATTACGAACTCATTCATAATATTTCATCAGAAAAAACAGATTTAGATTTTTTAGCTAAAGAAGCTGCTAAAAAATTAAATTCTTGCAAAAGTCTTGTGATATGGGTGGATGGACTCAGCGAGCGCATATCTGTTTTGTTAGCCTCTGTGTACGATTATTTTGGTGCCCATATTAACTACTACGGTGGTGGTCTAGGTCGCACAACCGGGCGTTCAAAATGTGTTTTTGGAAAAAAAGATTTATTTCAAGATTGCGCCCTGCTGATTGAATCTGAACACAGTTGTTACACCAGTGTAAAGCACGGTTACCAGCTTTTTTCAGGCCCGCACATCGTTAATAAATCAGTTAATAATTCTATTTTAGAAATAGATTACACTGATGCATTTGCGTTCTATTCAAATATTATTAAAAAAAGTAATGTTCAGGAAATAAATAACAAAAATTTGGTCAATATTTCTGCCAAATTTCCTGTTGGAATTCAAAAGTATGATGGAACCATCATCGTCAGAGATCCTATGGCAACAGACGGTAAAAATTTATTGTGCATTGGTGATGTTCCAGAAGATTCTGTTATTTATATTCTCATAGGAACCGATGATTCCATTATCACGTCTGCTACAGATGGAGTTAAAGATTTATTAACTAAACACGCCGACATGAAAAGTGTTTTTATCATCGATTGCATTAACCGTTTACGTTATTCAGGCATTGACTATAATAAATGTATAGTCGCTACAACAGACTTAATAAAGGGAAAAAAAGTTCTTGGTGTTTTTAGTTTAGGTGAAATTGCTAGCGATGGCGATCACCCTTTAGAGTTTTTTACTAAATCTATTGTGCTATGTGGCCTTGATCTATCACTATGAAAATTAATAACGAACCGAATATTAAAATTCTAAGCCTTAAATATGAACTGACTTCATCAATTGGTTTGCATGTTGAATTGTCAAAAATGCTTAAAGCTTTTATGATTCAAATGGCTCAAAAACTACTTATTCACAGCATTCATATCGTTTGTAATGAAAAAAATCTTCATTTTGATGAATCCCTGCAAGAATTAGAAAAATCATATCACTACCCAACAGCCCAAAAAAAATGGTTTTTAGATAACAAAGCCCTCTTCCGTCAAAACTCATGCGATGAAAATTATTTTTACTACTGGCGTGCGCGTAAAAATTATGAAATTTTTATCGTCAGAAAAAAAAGTGAAATCAGTCAAGAAACGGCTCATGCTTTAGAACCGCTACTTAATAAATTAGATCTTGCAGTCGTAGCTTGCGTTGAATATGAACGGGCAAAATCATTACAAGCTATAGCTGTGGAAAGAGAAAAAATTCTTAGCGAGGCCATGAAAGCAGCTGAGGAATCTAATCGTGCAAAAACCGAATTTTTGGCGAACATGAGTCATGAATTAAGAACACCGCTGAATGGAATTTTAGGAATGACGCAAATACTACTTCATTCAAAACTAACTTCTGATCAACAAAGTGATATTTTAACGTTGAAAAGCTCTGCAGAGACTTTACTTAAAATTTTAAATGACATTCTTGATTTCTCAAAAATTGAAGTCGGAAAACTTAATCTTGAAAATATTGCTTTTAACTTAAGAAAAGAACTTAGTGATTTCTTTAAATTAGCCAGCAGCGTAGCTGATCAAAAGAATATTGATTTTTTATTCTTTTTTGATCAAAGCGTTCCTGAATATGTTGTTGGTGACCCTTTAAGAATTAAACAAATCGTTATGAATTTAGTTAATAATGCGATGAAATTTACATCGCAAGGTCAAGTTAAAGTTAATATTCTATCTTTATCTTCAACTGAAAAAATTGTTAATTTAAAAATTGAAGTCATTGACACTGGTGTGGGTATTCCTAAAAATAAATTAGATGATATCTTCTTGGCCTTTAACCAGGCCGATAGTTCTACAACTAGACAGTACGGCGGAACAGGTTTAGGTTTGTCGATTTGTGCACAGTTAGCCCATCTTATGGGTGGTTCAATTTACGTCAATAGCACAGTTGGCGAAGGTTCATCATTTGTATTTACTGTGACTTTAGAAATCACTAGCCAATCGATTATTGATCGATCTGTTTTAATTATTAATGAAAATAATAATACGATAGTTGAAAAAAGGCAGTTCAAGATATTATTAGCTGAAGATAATATAATTAATCAAAAAATCGCTGTCTCATTTTTAAAGCGTTTGGGCCATACTGTTGACGTCGCAGACAATGGCCGCATTGCTATTGATATGTTTCAATCGAATACTTATGATCTTATTTTAATGGATATACAAATGCCAGAAGTCAGTGGTTTTGAAGCCACAGCAGCTATTCGTGAGATGGAAAAAAAATCATCTAGCCATGTTCCTATTCTTGCGTTGACTGCACATGCTATGGTTGGCGATAAGGAAAAATGTCTTGAAGCAGGTATGGATGACTATTTAACAAAACCCCTATCTTATGAAGAATTGTACAGATCCATTTCAAAATACATATAATCTTTATTTTGCTAGCCTTGACATTAATATACTCCAATACATATTTATATATGTATTGATTTTAATTTAAGGACTACACAAGGAGATCCCGAATATGAATTTTATTAAAAGATTTGGTTTCATGATCGTCATTAATGTTCTGATTATGATTACTATTAACGTAATTATTTCAGTTTTAGGAATCCAGCCCTACTTAGGAGCTCAAGGTATTAATGTCGGCGCCTTGGCTGCGTTCTGTTTAATTTGGGGTTTTGGTGGAGCTTTTATTTCACTTCTAATCTCAAAATTTATGGCCAAAAAAATGATGGGTGTTGTAATTGTTGAACCTGATACCAGAAATCCGCAAGAACAATGGCTTATTCAAACTGTTTATCGCTTAGCCCGAAACGCTCAACTTTCTAAAATGCCGGAAGTTGGAATTTATCAAGGCCAAGAAATGAATGCTTTTGCGACTGGCCCAAGCCGTTCAAATTCTTTAGTTGCTGTTTCATCTGGATTGCTACACCAGATGCACAAAGACGAAGTCGAAGGCGTTCTAGCTCATGAAGTAGCCCATATCTCTAACGGTGATATGGTGACGATGACTTTAGTTCAAGGTGTTGTGAATGCATTCGGTATGTTTTTGGCAAGACTTGCGGCTCATGCTTTAGCTAGCAATGTCGAAGAAAAAAATGCACCCATGGTTCGAATGATTGCGACTATTGTATTTGATATTGTTTTTAATATTTTGGGCATGTTTGTTGTCTCATATGTTTCACGCCAACGTGAATATCGGGCTGATGCTGGCGCTGTATCTTTAGGTGGAAAAGAAAAAATGATTCGCGCATTAGAACGCTTGAAACATGAATTTGCACCACCGCCTGAAGAAAAAAGCCCTGTGGCCAGTTTGCAAATTTCAAATCGCAAAGCTGGATTTATGGCTTTGCTTTCGACACATCCAGCTTTAGACGATCGCATTGCAAGATTACGTGCTATTTAGTTTTATATATTTCAGCTATTATCTGATTTGTGCGCCTAAGCCGTATTTATTTGGTGAATTCTGATATTCGGCTTGGGCAGCAGGTAACCATTGGGTCAAATTACCTTTGCGCCTTTCATCTGAAGGATGAGTCGATATAAATTCAGGTCCACCGGCGCTACCTTTACTTGCGGCCATTCTTTCCCAAAGACGAATCGATTCTGAAGGCTCGTAACCTGCTCTGGCCATATACAACTGGCCCTCTTGGTCGGCATCAGTTTCATCTGATCTTGAAAATTTTCTTTGATAAAACATCAATCCAAATCCTGCGGCTAAACCACCCAGTTGACTAAGTTGTCTGCATTTTTCTGTTTTACATAACAGTGCACCACCAATAGCTGACGCTCCTGCTATTGCTAAACCATAGTAATTTTGTTGTTTGGCTCTAGCATAATTTTGTAACCCATGACGTAAAGTCGCATGTGCTACTTCGTGACCTAAAACAGCAGCTAAAGCAGCTTCAGTTTTTAAAACAGGCATGATACCTGTGTAGACTGCTATTTTTCCGCCGGGCATACACCATGCATTGACTTCAGGGCCATCAATTAAAATATATTCCCATTGATAATTTTTTCCAGAAGCTTTTGCGATTCGTTCAGAAACCTTCTGAACCATCGCTGTCCATTCTTTATTATTTGAAATTTTCGCTTTAGCTTTGACCTCTTGATAGGCCTTGGCTGCTTCGATATTAATTTCTTCTTCACTAATTCCAGCAGCTTCAGGTGAACTGGCACAACTTGTAAATTGCGCTGCTACCAACAAACTTAAAAGTAATTTTTTAAGTTGAATTTTCATATTACTGAATAACAACTTTGGTTAAATCTTTAATTTTTCCTTCTTCAAGAATAATTAAATCCGAAAGTACGTTTGAAGCTTCTTGAATTTCAGGGCGCTTAAGAAATTCTTTTTCTTTATCGTCTTTACCACCGTACCGAGATTTTTTTACTTTTTTATCTTTTTCGCCTTTGTCTTTTAAAATATCAGAAACTTTAATTGTTTTACCTAATTTTTTAGTTTTTTCTAATTCATCAGCGATTTTTTTAAATTCTTCATTTTTTGAAATTCGGGCCTCAGACCGCTGTTTCAAAGTTTTAATCCAATCAGACTTGATCGGTAACCACTGAGTTTTAGCATCACTTGGCTGAGCCTCTTTTGAAATAAATGAGCTAATCTTTTTAGGTGGCAAAGAATAATCCATACTTTTTTCGCCAATATCATCGACGTGAAATGGGCTTGGGAATACGATGTCAGCATCAACACCTTTATGCTGAGTAGAATACCCACCAGGAATAAAAAACATTCCTATTGTCACTTTAAGAGCACCTAGTTCACCAGGAATTGGCAATACAGTTTGAATGCTGCCTTTACCGTAAGTATGATCTCCACCAACAACAACTGCTCGATTATAATCTTTCAGTGCACCTGAAAGAATTTCTGAAGCTGATGCTGATACACGGGAAGTGAGGACAACAACTGGCCCGTCCCAGTCTATTTTTTCATCTGAATCTGCTAATGCTGATTCGCTACCACGACGTGATGTTTGTTTTACGATATTTCCAGTTTTAATAAACATACCACCGATTTTGACTGCATCATCTAACGATCCACCGCCATTAGTTGATAAATCAATAACGATACCATCAACTTTTTTAGCTTTAGCTTCAGCTAAAACCCGGCGCATATCAGCAGATGATGTTTTCCCACCCTTATTTGAATCAGCATAAAATGATGGAAAATTGATAATACCAATTTTTTTCTTTTCACCGTTGATTGTTTTATCTTGGTAATAAATAGTGATTGCATTGTCTTCTAAAGAAATCACTTCACGAGTTAATTCAGCATCAAATTTTTTATTGCCTGTGGCCTCTTTACGCAAAATTGACAAAGTCACTTTCGTGCCCTTAGGTCCACGGATAAGCTTCACAACATCTTTTAAATCCATGTCGACAACGTTTTCCATTTTTCCGTCTTTTTTACTCACTGCTACGATTTTATCTTTAGGCTCAAGCAGGCCTGATTTTGCAGCTGCTCCACCAGTCACTAAAGCTTCAACAGTTGTGAAACCATCGTCTTGTGATAACGTCGCACCGATACCTTCTAATTTTAATTTCATGTCGATGTTAAAATCTTCATAGAAATCACGACTGAAAAAAGTTGAATGTGGGTCTAAAGCCCCAGCAAATGAATTGAGGTAATTTGAAACCAAATCGTCAAATTTTGTATCTTTAATTCTTTTTAGATTTCTATCATAGTTCTTAATGACACGTGCTTTTGCTTCATCAATTTTGATATCTGTTGCGATGTAATTCGCAACTTGAAACTGGATATATTTTGAAATGAATTCTTCTGCTTCTTTATTGGTTTTAGGATAGCTTTTTTGATTCGGGTCATAAATAAATTCTGTTTCTTTATTGAAAACAAAATCTTTACCTAAGAATTTTTTAACGTAGTCAGTTCTTTCAGTCATTCTTTGAATAACTAAATTTTGAACTTCATTAATAAATTTACAGTCTTTTTTATCTAAAGCTGTGAATAAATTTTTCATTGAGGATTTAATTTTCTCAACATCTTCTTGTAGAAGATAAATTTTAGCTGCATCTTGACGTTTAATGTATTGTTCGATGACTCGGGCCTCTAACGCAGAGTCCTTGTCTTTATACGTTAAATGATTAGCTAAAAAAGCAGATTGAATTGGATCAACCCAATTACAATCTAATGATTTATTAAAATCAAAAACCTGAGAATATCCATTTTGAGCTACGATAACAAATAAACTAAATAGTAATGCCTGCAGTTTCATTTCAGCTTCCTTACGTGTTTGGTAGTCTTAATTATATGCACAGACTTATTTGAAGTGGAGGCCAATTGCAGCACTAGGTCTTTTGTCTGGATAACTGATCAAACAGACTCAGTTGGACGACCGAGTCATTTACTAGAGGCGTCATAAGGCCATGCTGGGAAACTTCGTGTTTAATAAAGTCTCCGCCATGAGTCTCAATCATGAAAAATGACATTTCTGGGTATTTCGACTTTAGTCTTGCCATCTCTTCAACGATTAATTGAATATTTTTTGGGTCGTCATCGCTCATCCCGAAACGGTGATGATGACTGTAGCCATAAACTTCGATTGCTTTTTCCACAGATGCTCTTATGGCCTTTTGCTTTAACTCTGGTGTCGACATTTTAAAATCAGTATCACCAAAACTTTGTCGTGTGAGCTTATTACTACAGGCAAAAAGGCTTAAGTAATTAGGCTCCATCGGCAAATAACCTGACTTTACAAATTCGTAAATTCCAGCGCGCAATGTGACGTCCGAATGACCTCTGGCTGTGATAACTGATATTGGACGCTGATTAAATACGGCATGATAAAAACAATCCCATGACGGTCCCTTCCATTGTACATCAGGAAACCCCAGCGACGAAATAATATCTTGAACGAAGGGCTGCTTCCGCCCATTTATTTTTTCTACTTCTGAAATCTGCACATCTCTAAAACATCTAAATGTTCCAACAGCTTCATCCCAGTTAATTTCGAAATCTTCATAAAGCCCTGATTTACCAATGAATTGATGGTGCAAAGCCCACTCACTACTTGAAAGTAGTAATTCATCTTTGGTTTTTTTGTGAAACAATATTAATGGTGTGGTTAAAAATGCAATATTATCATCAAAATCAAAAAAATAAAAACTGCGGCCGCCACGGTGTAAATTACGATCGGGTTCACGTTGTCGTGTTTCCCCTAGCTCGAGTTGTCCTTTTTTATTCTGATCTGTCATATTTATTTTTTCTTTTTTAGCACTGTTTTTTTCGCGATGATTTTTTTAACGCCTAACGCCTCAGCTTTAGATTTAGCCGTTTTTGAAGCCGGTTTTTTAGCGCTTTTAGCTGCTGATTTACCAGTTGATTTGTTAATTGAACCTTCACCAATTTTTTCAGAAATTAAATCAAAAGCCTTTTCTGCAGTCAGCTGTTCTGCGGTCATACCTTCTGGCAGACTGACATTGGTTTTCCCTGCTTTGATGTAAACTCCGTACGGCCCATTTAACAATTGAACTTCAATATCATGCCCCGGATGTTTACCAAACTCTTTTAGGGGAGCCGCTTTTCCGCGGCCTTTTTTTGGTAAAGATAATAATCCCATCGCTTTTTCTAAATTCATCGTAAATACAGTTTCTGTTTTAGGGATTGATCGGTAATCACCATCACAAACAATATATGGTCCAAATCGTCCAACACCGGCTTTAATATCTTTTTGAGTATCCGTGTGAAGACCTAGTGATTTAGGTAAAGCTAAAATTTCTAATGACATCGGAAAATCAACTGCAGCTGGTTCCATTCCTGGCGGCAACGATGATCGCTTAATTTCTTTATCATCATTTTCACCTAATTGAACATAAGCACCATAACGACCATTTAGAACATAAATTTTCTTTTGTGTTTTTGGATCTACACCAAGGGAATCTGCACCTTTTATTTTTTGTTCAATTAATTTCTCGATCTGATCTGAAGTGACATCAGCTGGTGCTTCAGCATCTGGAATTGAAGCACTAAAAGACTCTTCACCTTTTTTAGTTTTAACGTAAGCTCCGTATTTACCGACATGAAATTCATAATTATCTAAACCCTCAAGCTTAATACATCTGGCTTCTTCAGGATCAATTTTTCCTTCTTGAGTTAAAACTAATGCTTTAAGCCCTTTATCACCATTGTAAACACTGCCTAAATATTTCTCCCAATTTAAATCACCCTCAGCAATATGATCCAGCGATTGCTCCATTTCAGATGTAAAGCCTAAATCCACAAACTGGGTCAGATAACGTGATAATAGTTTTGAAACGACCATTGCTGTAAACGTCGGGACCAACGCATTTCCCGCTTTGCGTACATAACCACGATCAACAATTGTACCAATAACACTGGCGTAAGTTGATGGACGACCAATTCCTTCTTTTTCCATAGTTTGTACTAAAGAGGCCTCAGTAAAACGCGCAGGTGGTTTTGTTTCGTGTGCAGTGGGCTCTAATTGATTTTGCTTTAAAGAATCATTTTGCTTAAGCTGTGGCAATCTAACTTCACGTGATTCTAAGTCTGCTTCAGGATCATCACTACCTTCAACGTAGGCTCTTAAAAACCCTGGAAATTCGATTGTTGTTCCTGTTGCATTAAAAATAACTTTTTCTGCCCCGGCATCTGCAGAAATTTTTGCAGAGACTTGTTTTTGTCTCGCATCTGTCATTTGCGAAGCCATTGTTCTTTTCCAAATTAAATCATAAAGTTTTAGCTGCTGGCCAACGAGCCCTGTTTCGTCAGGATCTTGAAATGTTGTCCCTGCTGGACGAATACATTCATGGGCTTCTTGAGCTCCTTTAACTTTCTTATTGTCGTATTTTCTAGGTGCTGGTGGTAAGTAATCTTCACCGTATTTACTTTTTATTGATTGTCTCGCTGCTTTTAACGCTTCTTCAGATAAGTAAGTCGAATCTGTTCTCATGTAAGTGATAAAACCTTGCTCGTAAAGTTTTTGTGCAACTTGCATGGTTTCACGAGATGTCATTCCTAATTTTCTGTTCGCTTCTTGTTGCAAGGATGAAGTAATAAATGGAGCTGTCGGCCTTCTCGTGACTGGTTTTTCTTCAACTTCAGTCACTAACCATTTAGCTGACGCTAAATTTTTTGCTAATTTATTGGCTAATGCTTCATTGATAACAAGTAAATCTTTACCCGCATTCAATTGCCCCGTTAAACCATCAAAATCTTTACCAGTTGCAATTCTTTTTTGATCAACTGATAAAATCTTAGCTTCAAATTTTTCACTGCTCTTTTCTAAATGAGCTGTTAATCCGTAGTAGTTAGACTTTTTAAATCTGATTCTTTCTTTTTCGCGTTCTACAATAAGCTTTACAGCTACGGATTGCACTCGACCTGCAGATAAACCGTAAGCCACTTTTTTCCAAAGTAATGGGGAAATCGTATAGCCCACTAATCGATCTAAAATACGACGGGCTTCTTGTGCGCGAACTAAATTGTAATCAATTTCGCGTGTGTCTCTTAATGATTTTAAAATAGCATCTTTTGTGATCTCGTGAAAAACCATTCGCTTTGTTGGAACTTTCGGCTTTAACACTTCTTGTAAATGCCAACTGATCGATTCACCTTCACGATCTTCATCGGTCGCTAGAAATAAAAAATCAGCTTCAGCTAGTTTTTCTTTTAAATTTTTAATCACTTTTGTTTTATCTTTGGGTACACAATACAAAGGCTCAAAATTTTTATCGACATTCACACCCAGTTGCGCCCATTTTTCTTTTTTAACTTTTTCAGGAATATCTTTTGACGACTGTGGTAAATCACGAATATGACCCATGCAAGATTCAACAATATAATCTTTAGTTAAAAATTTACGAATTGTTTTTGCTTTAGTCGGCGATTCGACAATAACAAGCTTAATGCCTGAACTTAAAGTTGCGTCTTCAGATGTTGCAGTTTTTTTAGCCATGAGGTATCCTTTACAGCGAATGACTATATTATATGGGGCGACTACGTATAAATAACAACCTCTTTTAAAAAAAGTTAAACTCAACTTTTTTGTAACATGATTAGTCAAAAGGCTGATGGCGCATGAAACCACTTCGTGAATTTAAGCAAAAAACACGTTTTGTTCTGACTGATATCGATGACACAATCACGACAAAAGGCCAACTCTCTGATAAGGCTTATTTTGCAATCTGGAAGTTAAAGCAAAATAATTTTTATGTTATTCCTGTTACTGGCAGGCCTGCAGGTTGGTGTGATATGATTGCCAGGTTTTGGCCTGTTGATGCTGTGATCGGTGAAAATGGCAGCCTTTACTACCGCTATCTGCAAAATAAAATGATTCGCTGGAGCTTTCATGCTGATACAGAAATTCAAAAAAATAAAAATAAACTTGAACAAATCAAAAACGAAGTGCTGAAAGAAATTCCAGCCGCTCGTGTTTCGGCTGATCAATTCAGTCGGATTCATGATTTAGCTATCGATTTTTGTGAAGACATTCCTAAATTGCCAGAATCTGATATTCAAAAAATAGTAAGCCTTTTTAAAAAACATGGCGCCACAGCTAAAGTCAGTTCTATTCATGTAAACGGTTGGTTTGGAGACTTTAACAAAGTAACAACTGCTATGATTGTTTTAAAAAAAGAATTTGGCCTGAATGATCAGCAGATTTTAGAGCAATGTGTTTATATTGGCGATTCGCCCAACGATGAACCTTTGTTTGAAAAATTTAAACATACGTTTGGCGTGGCAAATATTAAAGAATTTTCATCGCAGATGAAATACTTGCCACAATTCGTTTCAACACTTGATTCTGGTGATGGTTTTTGCGAAATCGTAGATCAAATTATATCTCAGAAATAATTAAAGTCTTTGCAGATTGTTCCAACCCATTTTGATCAATGATTTTTGATTCATTTTTTTCTGAATCAAGCCTAATAGCCCGTTTAAATCCACATTCACATTGTCATTCGTATCAACGCAGACAAGACCAAATTTAGTTTTATCGTTTACGATATGCACATTTTTATTTTGGGCATTTGTGACTTTAATTTCGTGATCTTTAATTGTAATATCTATTCTTGCTGCTGGCATTTGATTCATGGATTTCGCAAAGTCTGATTCATCCCAGCTGACTTTAATTACATGGCTGTTTGAGACTTTGACTAAACAAAGAAGTGCTGATCGGTTAATAATATTTATATCACTATTTGCTTTATCATTAACAAATAAACTGTCAAAGGCTTGCCCCACATGATCTGAAGATTGCAGAACGTTTAATAGTTGGTCTTGCCTGCTGGCTATTTCTGTATCGGACAATTCACTCACATCCGATTGAAAATGGGTTTTCATAAAATTAACAAACGATACTGAATTAAGATTTTGTACAGATTGCACAGTTGATTTTGATTTCAATAAATATACGGCATGCAGTTTTAGTCTGAAATCTGATATTGGATTAATCATATCCCAGTATTCCAAAACTTTAAGACCCATATCGCTTTTAAGATTTCCACCAAAAAAATTCATAACTTTTAAAGTTCTACGCGGTAATTTAGCAATGCTTTTAGTTAACAAAACATCACCTGAATCCCAAGTTTTCTTAAGCAACTTAGCGTCAACTTTTGCATTTTCAGGTAAATTAATTCTTAAAGTGTTATCAACAAGGGCCAATAAGCCTTCATTGCTTTTGGCTTTGTTTGATGTTATTTCAACACGGTTGAAACCAAATAATAAACTATTTTTTCGACCAAAACTACGCACATGAAAATAAGCTACAAAATCAACAGCAGCTTGTAAATTTCTTTCTAATTGAACATTGTATTTAGAAAAAGCTTTTGCCGATTGATCAAAACGCTCGTCCACGACTTCAAATCTTTGCAAGCTTTCACTTAAAAAATAATGTTTATAAAAACTGTATTTTTCAATATCTTCAGGACTCAGATCATAGGATTGATAAAGTCTATCGCTATATTTTTTATATTCTAGTTCTGCTTTTTCACCCATTTGGGGTAAAACATTTTTATTAATACAGTTTGTAATCTCTGAATCTTCAGCATTTGAATTTTTAGCTGTTGAATTTTTATTGTCTAGAAAACACTTTTTAAGAGAACTTGCTGTTGCAAATTCTGCTGTTAGAACAAGAATTGAAGAAATAAAAAGTGTTTTAAAATGAGACATAAGCAAACCCTCACAGTCTGACACTTAAACAGTGCAAACTGGATGCTTGTTAAAACAAATTTAATTGATTTTACCGTTGTATTTTAAATACTCAGGACGTTTTTCGTCCCAGAAAAAGTGATGAATAGATCCATTCGAAAATAATGACAAATCCCAAGGGACACCTTGCTTGAAGGCAAAAGTTAATCCACGCATTACCATGCCATGAGCAAAGATTGCAATGTTTTGATGCTGAGATGTCTGCGCCACATCTAAGATGGCTTGACGTACACGAACCATCATCTGACGTTTTGATTCACCATTTGGGTATTTGAAATCTAGATCACGCTCTTCATAGGAACGCCATTTTTCGATGCCGTTAACGCCAAATTTTTCATTAATTTCATCAAATGTTAAACCTTCAGCTATACCAATATTGGTTTCTTGAAAACGCTCATCTTTAATAATAGATAGTCTTAAATCTTGAATAGCGATTAAAGCTGTTTCATGAGCCCTAACTAAATGACTTGAATAAGCAATTTCAATTTTTAATTCACTCATGGCTGGGACTAGCAATAAAGCTTGTTCGCGCCCTGTTTCATTTAAGGGAATGTCAGTGCTACCTTGGAATCGCTTATCACGATTCCAATCAGTCTCACCGTGCCTAATGACGTAAATGTTTTTTGTTTTCAAAAACTAGCTTTTTCTCGCTTTAGTCATTCTTTTTTTCTTG
>JAYTPA010000226.1:0-27826 GCA_043747495.1 Bdellovibrio sp. | reverse complement strand
ATTAAAAAATTTTTCTGGCTCAGAACATTGTTTTTGAAATCTTCAGGGCTTTTAATATGTGCGAATTGAATTTGGCCAATGATGTCCTGACCAAGCACTTCAGTTTTTATCTCACCATTTTCACGAATCCATTTAGCTGTTTTGCTAGCTGCTGCAACAATCGATGTTTCTTCAACAGCCATTGGTATAACAATGTCTTTATCATCAATTTTAAAATGTGTGGCTACGCCCATTGGTAATTGAAAATAACCAATCACATTTTCAATAAACTTTTCACCTAAATCAATCGACTGCAAACCGCCATTTTTTAAAAAAGAAACATCTGTCGAATCGATGACAGCGGCCTGTTTAAGAAGGTCTAATCTTTCGCTATAACTTAATTTTGAAAAGCCTTTGAAAATTTCTGAAAGCTTCATAAAAAGTCCCAAACCTTTTTCGTTTCGAGTTGTTTTAAGTTTACCACACCCGTGCAGAAAAGTGCGACTTTCAATTCATAATCAAATTGATCCATGACATTTAACACTTTCAATTTGGAAACAACAGCCGCTTTCATTAAAGGCTGAGCTACGCCTATCGCTTTCGCGCCCAAAGCTAGACATTTTGCTGAGTGCACACCGTTTCGAATGCCACCAGAGGCCCAAACTGTGTTCTTTTTTAGTAAACTATTGCACATTAACAGGGACTCAATTGTCGAATAGCCCCAGTCTGTAAACGCTAAGCTGCTTTCAAATAAATTATTCTGACTTTTTTGATGTCGTAGACCTTCAAGAAGTCCCCAATGGGTGCCCCCTTTACCAGAAACATCAACAACAGAAACACCAAGACTAAAAAGTTTTTTAGCTGTTTCTGGATCAATACCAAAACCAACTTCTTTAATAATCACTGGAACATGAGCTGCGCGAACTAATTTTTCAATAGCTTTGTAGCCACCAGAAAAATCAGCTTGATCTTTTTTTTGTAAAGCTTCTTGAAGGGGATTCACGTGCACAATGAGACCTAAAGATTCAAGATTTTCAGTTAATTGAAGAATGTTTTTTAAAGGTGTATGGATCAATTCTTCTAAACCAATATTTGAAACAAATTGTGTTTTAGGCGACTGCTTTCGAATCGATTTCCATTCTTTTTGAGCTTTCAAATCTGTTAATTCACGGCGCTGCGAACCAACACACATCAACCAACTTTTTTCGGCGGCTGCTTCAGCTAATCGTAAATTAATTTTTAGACTTTCAGCATGCCCTGCTGTCATTGAACTTATAAAATGAGGAGAAGAAAATTCTTTTTTTAAAAGTGTCGTTTTTAGACTGACGCTAGATAAATTAATTTCAGGTAAGGGTTTATGAAGTAATCTAATCCAAGCAAAATGATCATCCGTTTGAGATTGAGTTTTTGAATTCAATGCCCAAACGATATGCTCTTTTTTTCTAGATTCAAACTTTTGGTTCATTTTTTTATTTTCTAGCTTCATATTTACCTAATAGTTTTCTAAAAACAAAAAGGCGAGATCTCCCCCGCCTTTTTATTAAAACTTATTTTATCTTTCAGTCTTCATCACCCTATTTAAGAGCGTGCTGACATAAAGATGAGAAAGTTCCAGAATCATTAATCGCCATATCTGATAAAACTTTACGATCTAAAGTAATTCCAGCTTTGATTAATCCACCAATTAATCTTGAATATGTAGTTCCGTTTAATCGGGCTGCTGCATTGATTCGTTGGTTCCATAACATTCTGAAGTTACGTTTTTTCATTTTTCTGTGCTTGTAAGCATAAGCCATACCACGGTCATTTTTTTCAACCGCGTGAGTGTATGATCTAGATCCAGCTGAGTAATAACCTTTTGCTCTTTTTAAAACTTTTTTGTGGCGACGACGATTAGTCATCCCCGATTTTACACGTGCCATGCGCTACCTCTCTTAAAAGCCGAATTGGCGCTTCACTTGAAGCATGTTAGCGTCAGCGACGTAAGCCACTTGGCCTAGGTGACGTTTTGTTTTTGAACTCATGTGAGAATTTAAGTGACGCATTTTTGTTTGTTTGCGTTTCACTTTACCGCTTTTTAGAACGCGCATGCGTTTCTTGGCACCAGAGTGCGTTTTCATTGGTTTCCTTCCTCCAGTAGGGCGAAACTAAATCAGAATGATTAGTCTTCTTTATTGCTCAACTACTAGCCTTAATTTGAAGAGCCAATGTAGTCTTTTTAGCACGTCAGTGCAATATTTTTTATGGTATGCCTATTAATAAGGCGGCGACGTAAGGCAACAATTTCACCCTCTTAGAGGCCTTTTTTAATTTTACTCCACAATGACCTGAAACTCAGATAGAAATCCTCATCCTTTGAGGTCACTATGTTTCAGTTAACCGTTATATTTTTTGTTGTTCTACTTCTAAAAATCACGACTTTTGCCTGTGAGTGGTCAACGATCGAAACATCATTCTTAAAACATTTTCAGGCCCAAACAAAAGGTCTTAAGTGCTCGACGTATTTAGTTTCTAAGAATAAAGACACTGTTGAAATTGTCTGCGCAAACCGTAGAACCTACACTGTTCATTTAGAAAAAAATTCTTTCTCGACAATTGTTAAAACTCGTAAAAATGAGCCCTACTTAACCCAATGTTATCTTAAAGGGGCCATTAGCAATCAATGTGTCCTGACTGACATTAGTAACAACACTTGCAAGACTTGGAATTTATCCCAAAACTAAAAGGACCAGGCCGACGCCGACTCAAGCTAAACGGCCACTCACTTTCGTCATTCTGTCCAACTCTGAGACACCCTACAACCTCCAGGTCTTCTATATTTGACTTAATAGCCATTTAATCAGGCCTAGACATTGCTTTTGTAACAGCCGTGGACGCTATCAAAAAAATTTTTAAGCACTTTTCTGTGCTCCTTGCTGTCTTTGTATTATCTGCAGAAATTGCAGAGGCCAACCAATGCAAAGATTTGTTTTTTCACGATCCTTTTAAAGGCCAAGTTATTTCTGAAGTTCTTAATAAACTTTTTTGGAAAAGTACTGAAAAAATGGCCATGAGCACTACCGGTGCACGTATCGAAAAAAAATGGACTGTGAATACAAAAAAACTATCGCTTAATCTGAATCAAATTAAAAAAGATTTAGAACTTGTGGGACTAGACATTAAACTTCGTGATCAGAAAAAAGAAGGTTTTGAGAACATCACTGAAACAATTTACCTAGAAAAAATCCAAGTTAATTCACTGTCGGCAAATGAACCTTTAAGCCTAAAAATTCGAGTTCGTAAATACGGGTTTACTCCTAAGAGTTCTAAAGATTATAAAGCCGAATATGCTGAATTCACTAAAGATCATTCATTTCTTGAATTTAAAGTGCCTGATGCTAGATACAAAGGCGCAGTTTTTAAACCTCGTATGTATTTGCCTGACAACTTAATTCAGCTTATCGGTAAACCAGAATTTTTAACTCGCGCAAGAGAAATTCAGAAAACTGCTATTGAATTAAATCTCAATAAATATGCCGATGAAGCAACAATCAAAGCTATGCTTGACGCTTTAAAAATGGCACAAAAAGATCAAGTGCACTTCACTGAAGTGGCTAAAAATATTTACGTACGAGATTCTTACTCAATCACTTTTCATGATCAAAAAACAGATCGTCAGTTCGATGTTCAAATGACTTTAGATCAAAATATCAAAATGAATTTATTGACTGAAAACAAAACCATTGAAGCTTACAAACCAACTGATTCAGTCATCGAAATAAAAATTCCGACTGAATATTCAAATTTGACATTGGACCAGGATTTATCATCAATCAAAGGCTATCAACAATTTTTAGAGTTCGTGTCACTTATTGAAAAAAACCATGATGAAAGTTACGAAGCTGGTCGCGGAAAAAACTTTCATGCCCACAGATCGTATATTAATGACCTCATTAGCCCATAAAGGATAATTATGAAAAAGATTTTAGCACTGACATTAATTAGCACTCAGGCTTTCGCAACAATGACAACATCATTAGAACGTGGTGATAAAAATATTTATTTTAAATCACCTCGCGGGCAACAAGAAGTTTGTGTTATCCCAAAACATTATCCAAACGCATCCTATAAAAAATCTGACTTAGATACAGAACAAAAACTCTGCTCGTACAGTTTTTACAATGTCACCGATGCCGAAGCCCAAAAAGGTTTTCAATCGGCAGCGATTTGTCCGAAATTAAATAGCACAAACCCTGGAACTGAGTTTCGCAAAATTCCAGAAAACATGACTAAAGAAGCCACCGAAATGAATCTTTGTGAAGGCGCTAAAAAAATTGGAAAATACAAAAACAGTACAAGCTGTAGTTACGCCCCGTCTATTATTGGTTATTATCATGTCTCTAGAATTCTTGGCGGTATAGGCCGCGTTCCGCCATCAGTTCTACGTTCAGTCGACATTGAAACTCATAAAAAAGTTGCAGAAAAAGCAATTAAGCTGACGTCTAAAGACCCTTCAGCATTAATCTACCAAACATGGACATCACTTTACAGTAAGCTTCGCCAGGGCCTGACCCATAAAGATAAAGATCTTTTATTAAGTGATGACGGCATGCAATCGTACGGTGCATTTATTAAAAACCCTGCCCAAGAAGAATTTTACAAAGAGCTTTTCACAGCAGGCACTGATCGAGCCGCTGCTTTCAGAGATAAAAACTTCGTTTTTGGATTAGTTAAAAATAAAAGTCAGCTTAATCAAATCGTACTTAGTCAGTGGGAAGCAATTAATATTCAAAAATTGTTTGCTATGAGAGATGCTACTGAATTTATTTTATTAGATCATCTTTTAGATCAGCAAGATCGTTTCGGAAATATTGCTTACCAAAATCGATTGGCTTACCAAGCCACTGATAAAAAAACAGGTCAAATCATTCTAAAAATTGCAGAAGACATGGAAGAATACACAGCAGATAAAAATTCAGGCGTTGTTATTAGTCAGTTTCAACCGGTTCAGTTTAAATCAATGATCTTAAAAGATAACGACTGCGGAGTTTCAAAAGAAAATAAAGTCAAAAAAGCAGGCTTATTAAATGAAGTAGCCCATATGAACCCAAAAACTTATAAAAAATTAATGCAATTACAAAAAGAAATATCTTCACAAGCCGTTCTTGAAAATGGTCAAACGCAAGAAAAAACTGTTGCCCAGTTTTTTACAAGAAATTTAATGTTTACTGGTTATGATTACAAAGAATTCGTAGCTAATGTCGCGGACGCGGCTCGAATTCTTAAAACTAACTGTCAATCTGGAAAACTAAAGCTCGATCTAGATATCGAAACTTACTTAACAACAGGTGTAGCTAAAACTGCTACATGCGAATAACTAATGAGAAAAAAAATGGCTTCTCTTTTAAATTTATTCGCTTTAACTTTAAGCTTAAAAGCACATTCGCAAGTTGATCAATGGCCTGAAGTCAAAAAACTGAAATCAGGCAATGCTTTAAGTACTTTTGTGTATGACTACTGGGATTACAGTAAAAAAAATGGGTCTACTGAGCTCAGTAAATATTTAGACTCGTCTGATATCAAAGATTTACTAATCGAAGGCCCTGTTGTTGGCGATTATCATTTTAACAATGTGGCTTTGTATTTTAGCGAAAAAACCAAACAACCTGAATTAGCCATTGCGGATTTAGATGATTCAGGACAGGCCTCATATTTTTTTGATCTTGTTAAATTTTATACTTATTTAACTGAAGAGAAAGTCGATTTTAGTCGTAAAGATTTCCTCTATTCGTATTTACATGGTTTAAGCCAATCAATGGATGAGCTTAAAAGCCAACAGGATGCTGCTATTAGTGAAATATTCGAATATAAGAAATCAAACTTTGATAAAGCGAATGAAAAATACACTTCTAAAAAGTATACTCATAACAAATTCACAACTGATCTTAAATTATCGCCTGTGACTGATAAAACTTCTAAAAAACTGATCGAAATGGCTGTCAAAGAATTTATCCCGAAAGCTAAGATTTTGGATATGGGATCTAGAATTAATGTTTCTGGAAGCAGTATGGGATCAATAAGGTATTGGATTTTGATTCAAATGGGATCAGAAATTAGAATCATTGAATTTAAAGAACTTAAAAGTCCTAGCGTAACTAAGTATTTAGTAAAGCAGTTGGATCAAGAAAAAAGATTTAGTTCATTAAATGAGGCTTTCAAGTCTAGTGAGTACTGGAAGAATTCTAAAATACTAACAACCCAAGATAAAAAATCATATTTATTAAGATTGAAAACGAAAAATCCACTTGAAGATATTGTTTTGGATCTGGTTCAAGATAACGGCAATGAACTTGTGAAGCTTTACGCTGGCTATTTAGGTTATATTCATTCACAAAAAATGACTGGAACTGCCCGCAACAAATATATTCAAATCTTAGATAACAACGCAAAAAACTTAATTAATTTTATGGCTGATTATTCTGAAGACTATATTCATTCTCTAGAAAAACGAATGAAGAAAAATAAATAGGAATTGGTGATAAATTGAAGTATTTATTTACATACATTATATTTATTTTAACATCTCTTAATGTTAGCGCTCAAAATATATATGAATCTTCACAGCCTGTTAGCTTAACGATTACAGCACCATTTAAAAAGACTTTTCGATAAAAGAGGTAACTCCGAGTCAGTTATTCTTGTAGCTTTAAAAGAATCTATTTCTGGCGTTTTACAAGTTACAAATCCAAACACGATGAAACTAGAAACTTATGACATTGAAATATCAATGCGAGGCAATTACACTTTAACTGTCTGCCAATTCCCTAAACTAAAAATTAATTTCAAAAAAGGTCAGACTAAAAAAGATCGCTACTTCAATAAGAAAAAATATGACTTATCCACTCACTGTATGAATTCTGTTGAAGGTATTACTGACTATGTTCAGACCCAGTTTTTTACTTCATCTCCTCACCGAGAAAAGTTTCTTTTTGATATTCAAGAGAAACTTGATATTGCTGTGCCAAAAACACAGAATGCTCTTATAAATTATAATGATAATTCAGATTCTACTATATTAACATACAGTCAGAAACCTGCTTTTTTAATTGAAAGCCAATCAAATATGATTGAACGACTCAATGGTCTTTACCAAGTCATTGGTGAAAATGACTTTTCTAAAAAAATAATCCAAAGTCAAATTACTGGCAAAATTGATGAAAGTTTACCGAAAAATATTTTTAAAAATGTTCACGAAAATGTTCAGGTAAATAAAAATGATGCAATCGTATTGCACTTTTTTAGTACTCTTATTATGAATAATGACTTTTTCATCAACATCGATCCTTCAGATTCACGGAACGGCGACAATACTGCTGGTTTTTATAATGTGAAGTGCATCGCAATAGATGAAAACGACTGGCGCTTGTTTGCTAATGATTTAAATTTGTCTAATATTTTATTGAACACTTCACAGACCGAAGGCCAACTAGCTCTTGGTTCTATTCAGAACGCTAACATCGAAGACATGATAACTAGAGTAAAAAAAATCGGTACGGCTGATGATTTAAATAACGTCATTAATTTTTATCAGTTAAAAAAATCAGATCTTTACAAGATGGCTGATTCCATTTCGCATGATCAGATGTTTATGAAAAACTATTTGATGTACTTGGACATTTTCTATAAAAAACTTGAAAGCCTAAATAAATAGATCTTTTAAAAAAATAGGGCCTTGTCGGCCCTATTTCGAAAACTCATTTTTTAAAAACACATTGCAGTTACAATGAACCTGGCGCAGTGCGCCTAAAGGTGACAGTCACCTTTATTCGTCGTGCTCTTCGGTGATTGACGATGATGTTAGATCTTCTTTAGAAAGTTCTGGTAAAACTTCTTTTGTCGAACCTGATTTTGGTGGATTCGCTTTTAAGTAGTCTTTCACTTTCACTGGATCCGGAGCAATCATCGTGAACATATTTTTACCTTCAGTTTTTGGCTGAGATTCAATGATCGCAAGATCTTTGACGTAATCAATGGCTTTTAGGATAACTTGTAATCCCATGTCTTGATGAGACATTTCACGACCCATAAAACGTAAATTAATTTTAACTTTATCGCCTTCAAGAAGGAATCTTCTAGCATGTTTCATTTTAGTTTCGAAATCATGAAGATCAGTTCTTGGACGCATTTGGATTTCTTTGATCACTACGATCACTTGTTTTTTACGTGAAGCAGCGGCTTTCTTTTTGTTTTCATATTTGTACTTGCCGTAATCCATAATTTTACAAGTTGGAGGAGACGCTGTTGGTCCGATTTCGATCAAATCCAAACCACGATCTTCAGCTAACCGAAGTCCTTCTGGTACTGTCATGACCCCAAGCATTTCGCCTTCGTCATCGATCACACGGATTTGTGGGGCTCTAATGTCTCGGTTAACACGAAGTCCATCTTTGTCGCCACGTTTTTTGTCACGGTCAAAACGGTTAAATCCGCCAGCTTTTGGTCCACTTGAATTATTCGACTGATTTATAAAATCCTCCTCTGGATTATTATTAAAAAATTTCCCAACTATGTATTACTTTTAATAGTTGGTTTAAGTTCTCTATTCTTTTTGTTATCAATGATCATATGCTTAGCTTGATCCCATGCAATGTCATTCATCACTGTCCCGTCACTTAGGCGCACAGATACAGTTCCCTGTTCAGCTTCTTTGTCCCCAACGATAATCATGTACGGGATTTTTTGTAATTGCGCTTCCCGAATTTTAAAATTCAATTTTTCATTTCTACGGTCAAATTCAACACGAATTTCATGGGCATGTAAATCGCTTTGTATTTTTTCACAAAATGGATTTACCCGATCTGTAACGTTTAAGATAGTCACCTGAACTGGCGATAGCCAAACTGGTAAATGCCCTGCTGTGTGCTCTAAGTACACCCCAATAAATCGTTCTAACGATCCCAAGACCGCACGATGTAACATCACTGGATGGTGTTCAACATTGTCTTCACCTGTGTATTTTAAATCAAAATTCATCGGTAAATTAAAATCACATTGTATAGTTCCTAATTGCCATGGACGTTTTAAAGCATCAACGAACATAATATCTAATTTAGGCCCGTAGAACGCCCCATCACCTGGATTTACAGTGTAAGGAATATTTAATATTTTTAATGCTTGAGCTAATGCATTTTCAGCTTTGTCCCAAACATCATCTGAACCCATTCGCTTTTCAGGCCGAGTCGATAAGAAAACATGGTATTCACTCATCCCTAATTTTTGATAAACTTCATTTAATAATTCAACAAAGCCTTTAATTTCTTGCTGCAACTGTTCCACTGTACAAAAAATATGAGCATCGTCCTGGCAGAACGTTCTAACCCGAGTTAAACCTGACAAGGCCCCAGACACTTCGTATCTATGAAGGCGACCAAAATCAGCCATACGATAAGGTAAATCACGATATGAATGTTTTCCTGAAGCAAATAATAAGCAATGCGACGGACAGTTCATTGGCTTTGAACTGAAATCACGGTCATCAACTTTAGTGAAATACATGTTTTCTTTGTAATTAGCGTAGTGACCTGATGTCTTAAATAATTCCACATCAAAAATTTGCGGAGTAATCACTTCGTGATACCCATATTTAAAATACATATCACGCATGTATTTTAATAATTCATTGTAAACCACAGTGCCTTTACCTGTGAAAAATGGAGACCCAGGCGCCCACGGGTGAAACATGAACATACCTAGTTCTTTTCCTAATTTACGGTGATCACGTTTTTTAGCTTCTTCAATATTTATTAAATACTGTTCAAGTTCTTTTTTATCTTGAAACGCTGTTGCATAAACACGCTGAAGCATTTGATTGGCTTGATCACCTTTCCAGTAGGCTCCGGCAACACTCATTAATTTAAATGCTTTAATTTGCCCTGTGGATTGCACATGCGGACCGCGACATAAATCGAACCAGTTGCCTTGATGGTAAATACCGACAACTGTTTCGCCTTTAGCGGCAAGATCTTGAATCAATTCAACTTTGAATCGTTCACCCATGGATTTAAAAGTTTCAATGGCTTTGTTAATCGGCCAATTTTCACGAACTAACGGAAGATCTTTTTTCTGGATCTCTTCCATCTTTTTTTCAATTTGTGCAAAATGCTCTTCAGTAAAGTTAAACGGAGAATCAAAATCGTAATAAAATCCATTTTCAACTACAGGACCAATTGTGACTTTCACTTCAGGCCAAATTTCTTGAACAGCTTGCGCCATTAAATGCGCTGCTGAATGTCTGACGACTTCTAACGCTTCCGCAGATTTTGTTGTCACAATTTCTATTTTTGTTCCATCAGTTAATGGTGTTCTAAAATCAATAACATCTTTCGAGCCATTGAGTTTGGCCCCTAAAGTGTCTTTAGCAAGCCTTGCACCGATCGAATTGGCGACTTCTAAAGTTGTCGGTTGGTGGTCAAATGTTTTAACAGAGTTATCCGGTAATATAATTTTTATTTCGTTCATACTGATTTATTCATTTTATAAAGTTTAATTTTTTTAGAGATTTAAGATTTTTTACACAATAACGACACATCTTTGAAGATCTGATAAAGATTAAAATGTGGTGGTCGTGATTTTGAACATGAATTAAGTATGGCAATAAAAAAGGCTTTTTTCAAGAGAAGTCTTCTGAAAAAAGCCTATAAAACTAGGGTTAAATGAAGTGATAGTAAAACTAACTAAAAAACAAACCAAAACTAATAAGTTACGTGGTGGTTTAAGGCCTCATGTAAACGAGGATCTTTAATAGCAACTAGGTTATTCTTAGACATAAAGCCAGTTAGCAATTTTAAGAAGATACCAGCAAAACCAACAAACATGGCGATTTCTAGAAATCCGAATTTCGGAGAACCATCAAAGAAATTGGGGTAAACCAACCAGTAGATATCCACATACTGCATCACAAGAACTAATACAGAGATCCCCACCAAGTTTGCGTCATTTCGTTTAGCATCCCGCGGTAGTAAAACCAAAAATGGAACGATAAATCTAAAAATCAACAATCCAAAAGACACCATGAGCCAGCCACTGTGCGAACGCATAAGGTAAAATTCAGTTTCTTCAGGAATATTCGCGTACCAGATTAACATGAACTGAGAAAACGCGATATATGCCCAAAATATTGTAAAACCTTTTAAAAATTTACCAATATCATGTTGGTGCTCAACTGTGATGTAACCTTGAATCCATTTAGAATTCTTAAGCCAAACTATCATAATAGCTAAAACAGCCATCGTGGCCTGAACCATACCCGCAAAAGTGTAAATTCCATAAATAGTCGAATACCAACTTGGTAGCAATGACATCAACAGATCTAGTGAAAACAATGAAAAGAAGATGGCGAAGAAAGCGATGAAACCTATTGAATAGACTCCGTTTTTTTGCGTTAAAGCGTGATCTCCTGTTTGATCTTGTTTTAAGGAATTTCCGACTAAGATATTTTTAAAAATCAAACATCCCACAGCAAAAATCACAAGTCTTACAATGACAAACCACGGTGCTAAATAAATCGCTTTACCACCCGTCATGCGATAAGCCTGTGAAGGATCAGCCCAAGCATAAAGGTATTTAAAACCAACAATAAGGACTAAGCTTCCGATTAACATAGCTGGTAAAAAGCTAGTTAAAGCTTCTGCAAGCCGACGAATTGAAGCACTCCAACCAGCTTTCGTCACATGATTGAAAGCGATAAAAAACATGCCACCAACACCTAAACAAGCAAAGAAGAAAAAAGACACAAGATAAGATGTCCATAATCTTTCTGGATCCTTAGCTAAACCGTAAATTAAACCTAATAAACCGATACAAATTGAAACATAGATTGTCGTACTTATAGCTTGCGGTGTTTCAAACTTTTCTATTTTTAATTCTGGATGGTGATTTGATGATCCCATGTTTTATTATCCTTTGATTAATTATTTCGAATTATTTTGAATTTTTTTGCAGATGACGGACATAGTTCACCACTTGCCAACGGTATTGAGCAGCAACGTGAACCGAGTAAGGACCCATAACACCTTGCCCCATAGTGATCACATGATAGATCTGACCATCAGTCCAACCTTTAATTTTATCCGACAACAACGATGGTGGCTTCAATGCCATCGTTTCAGCAACGGACATTTTATCTCCACCTTCACCGTTAGCCCCGTGGCAAACTGAGCAGTGAATCGTATAGTATTTTAGACCTGTTTTTAAAGTTTCTTCAGAAAAATTACCCGCTAAAGGATTTTTATTATTTTTTGATCCTTCAAAATCCTCAGCATAAGCGTATGGAGTAAAACCTTGGGGCTGAGTCCCTTCTGGGGGAAGTCTCATCGCCGCATTATTAGGTGCACCGATATCAGCTTCCTGCGGCTTCAATGCAGGAGACTCCATCATATCTTGAATTAATTCGACATTAGGAACTGATTTATCACTGCAGCCGGCTAAAACAGCTAGCACTGTTAAACCTAAAATGATTTTCAATGTGTATGTGATTTTTTTCATCTTAGTACTCCGACACTTTTTTAATTTCATCGGCACCAAGATCTTTAAACATTTTTTCAATGCGATCAGGGCTGTAACCAATGTCATTTTCTGGAATAAAAATAGCAAACTTGTGACAAGTTAGGTCTTTATCAATCACTGGTGGATCCACTTTCGGCATCCCACATAAATAGAAAAAAGCCCCGACTGAGACAAGTGCTGCAAACAAAATAGTTAATTCAAAAATAATTGGAACAAAGGCTGGCAATGAAAACGCAGGCTTGCCACCAACATTGATCGGCCAATCAGATACTGATGTATAATATGTCAAAGCTAAGCCTAAAGATAAACCAATAAGACCTGCAATAAAAGTGATGTAAGGAATAGGAGATCTTTTTATTCCGCAAGCTTCTTCCATGCCGTGAACAGGGTAAGGGGTAATCGCATCAAACTTTACGTAACCCGATTCACGAACCTTGTAAGCAGCTTTGATTGTTGCAGCTTCGTCTAAAAATATTGCGGCGATTCCGCCGATGACTCTTTTCTTAGCCATGACTAGTGCCCCTTTCCATGATGTTCATCATCACGACCCACGCCTAACACGGGTTTGATTTCTGCAATTGAAATTGCTGGAAACACACGAAGATAAAGTAAGAAAATTGTAAAAAACATACCGAACGAACCAACTAAGATTGCTGTATCGTACATCGACCAAGCGTACTGTCCCCAGTTTGATGGTAAAAAATCACGATGTAATGAAGTCACTGTAATCACAAAACGTTCAAACCACATACCAATATTCACAAATATCGAAATCACAAACATCGCTGGAATTGAACGGCGTATTTTTCTCAACCAAAATAATTGCGGAATCAAAACATTACATGAAACCATAATCCAATATGACCAAGCATACGGACCTAATGCTCTGTTCATAAAAACATAACGTTCATAATCATTTCCAGAATACCAAGCAATCAAGAACTCAGCACCGTAAGCGTAACCCACCATCAAACCCGTCATCATGATAATTTTATTCATGACTTCCATGTGATCTATTGTGATGTAATCTTTAAATTGTGGAAATCCAATTCGCACTAAACTCATTAAAGTAATAACCATCGCAAAACCAGAGAAGATGGCCCCAGCTACGAAATATGGCGGGAAAATTGTTGTATGCCATCCTGGTAAACCAGAAACCGCGAAATCGAACGAAACGATTGTATGAACTGATAAAACCAGCGGCGTAGACAAACCTGCAAGAACTAAGTAAATCATTTCAAAGTGCGACCACTGTTTTGCAGTTCCTCTCCAGCCCAATGATAAAGCACCGTAAATTGTTCGGCGAACTTTATTCACAGCGCGATCTTTAACAGTCGCTAAGTCAGGAATCATTCCCACAAACCAAAATACAGTTGATACTGTGGCGTATGTTGAAATGGCAAAAACGTCCCATAATAACGGCGATCTAAAATTCACCCACAACGGCCCACGTTGATTCGGATAGGGAAACAACCAAAAATCTAACCAAGGCCTGCCTGTATGAATCAAAGGAAAAATACCTGCAGTCGCAACAGCGAACACAGTCATGGCTTCGGCTGTTCTAGCAACTGACGTTCTCCATTTTTGACGAAATAAAAATAAAATGGCAGAAATTAATGTTCCTGCGTGACCAATACCCACCCAGAATACGAACGTGATAATCATCGTTCCCCAAGCCACTGGATGATTTACGCCTAATAAACCCATACCGGTTGAAACAACCATCGCAATTGTTAAGATGTAAAATATAAACAAAGCTTTAGCTGATAAAAATAAACCTAACCATTCCTTCGAAGGTACACGTTCAATGGGCGCACATATATCATCTGTCACATCTTTTAAAGTTTTATTTCCTAATACTAATTGATTACGCTTAAGCATGGCTTGCTCCTTTCTTTGCAGGAGTCACTTGATCGTTGTTTTTAATTTTTGACATATATCTGACTGAAGGTTTTGCATACCACTCTTCTAATAAGGCATATGAACGTGGCTCAGTTTTAAATGCTTTAGCAACACGAGAATTTTCATCGTTTAAGTCACCAAAAGTAATCGCCTGAGTTGGGCATGCTGCTTCACAAGCCACTTTAATATCACCATCTTTTAACGGGCGATTTTCTGTTTTAGCTTTGTTTTTTCCTTCTTTAATACGCTGAACACAGAAAGTGCATTTCTCCATCACACCACGAGTTCTCACAGTGACTTCAGGATTTAAAGCCATGTGCATTGGCTTTTCAATTAATTTAGCATAGTTAAACCAGTTAAAACGACGAACTTTGTAAGGGCAGTTGTTTGAACAATATCTTGTTCCCACACAGCGGTTATAAACCATTTCGTTTAAGCCTTCGCTACTATGTACAGTTGCTAGAACCGGACAAACAGTTTCGCAAGGAGCATTATCACAATGTTGACACATGACTGGTTGAAAAACAGTTTCAGCTGATTCAGGATTTCCAGCATAATACCGATCAATACGGATCCAATGCATTTCACGGCCTTGCATAACGTATTTTTTACCGACAACATGAATGTTATTTTCAGACTGGCACGCGGTCATGCACGATGAACATCCAGTGCATGTATTTAAATCGATAGCCATTCCCCATTTGTGGCCATTGTACTGATGACCTGCCCAAATGTTCCAAGTGTGATGACGATGAATATTGGCTTCTTTAGATTTTTCATAATCTTTATTCGTCGCCGTCACAACGATTTGACGACCTTCCATTGAATCATGACCTTGAGTCGTAACAAGTGTGTATTTTTCACCGGTTTTTTTAAATTCAACGGGTAAGCCTGAAGCTAACATTTCATTATTTTTAACAGTTAAAAATTGATACGCATTTTGACCGATACCATTACCGACTTTGCCAGCGTGTGTACGACCGTAACCAACAGCAATTGAAATAACACCGTCATGTAAGCCTGGTTGAATATGCGCCGGCAATTTTATTTTTTGACCGTTAGATGTAATTTCTAACATATCACCTTGTTTGATTTTATTATCTTCCGCTGTTTTTAATGACATTGAAGCACAATTATCCCAAACAATTTTAGTCACTGCATCTGGCAATTCTTGTAACCAACCCACATTAGCTAATGATCCATCACCGATCTGTACAGTTGGATATAATGCTAATTCGAAAGTTGAAGAGACTTGTTTCTTTTTAATAACTGATAGAGCATCTGTCTTAAACGTTCTAGAGTTTGATGATGCAATTTCGCCCACAAAACCTTTTTGTAATAGTTCATTCCAAAAAGTTGTGAAATCTTTTCCCCCAGAATATTTAGCCGCCATATCTGATTTCCAGAAAGCTCTTAAATAATCATAAAAAGTTTCATAATCCTGAAGACGTTTCGGACCTTTTTTAGCAATAAAAGCCCAAGTCATTAATGATAACTGAAAAGATCTTGTATCATACATTGTTCGGATCAAGGGTTGGTGAATACCAAAAAGACCGTTGGCAAATTCAGTATCTCCCCATGTTTCTAAAGCATGGTTATCAGTCGCAATATAATTAGAAAATCCGGCTGTTTCGTCTGCTTTATCACCGATGTAAACAACAGTGTTTACTTTTGTTAAAGCATCCTTAAAACCGAAATTTTGTGGCAAGCTGTAAATCGGATTTGATCTGTGAATAATCAAAGTTTTCACAGATCCAGAGTTCATTTTTTTAATTAAATTTAAAATGTCGGTATATGAAGATTTTAAATGTTTATTGCCTGAATTAGCCAATATTGTTTTTCCATCATTACCTAAAACAGAATTTAAAAAATTAACTGCGACTTGTAACGCCAAAGCATCTTCAGTGCGCGTTGCTAAACCACCAGTTACGACTAGTGATTCACCGGCATTTTTCCATAAATCATTAGCGACTTTTGTAAAAGCTTCAGCTGATAAACCTAGTTTTTCAGCTACGCCTTTATAGGGCTGTAAAATATTTTTAACGTTTTCACTGCTGGCATAGCTTGATTTTCCAGAAAAAATAATTTCGGCTAATAAACCTAAAACAACGTCTAACTGCTGCGATGGCTTGATTCTGAAACGAATATCAGAATTAGCTGCTGTTAATGAATACGTTGAATCAAATGAAACAAGACGTGACATCTTTGCGATATTTCTTCGGCCATTCGCGAATAATTTATTGTTCGTTGTCGTTGGACCCCATGTTCCTAGGAAATCTGCATCAATAGAAACAATCATTTGAGCTTTATCATATCTATAGCTTGGGACAACAGCTTCACCGAAAGAAATTTTTTGGCCTTCGGAAACATCGTCTTGTGCCAAAGGCTCCCAAACATAATGATCCGCAGAAAATCCAGATTTAAAATCAGAAACAACAGCATTCGTAGACGGTGAAGAAATATTTCCCGTTAAAATCGCAACGCCACCTTGGTTTAAGCTTTCGACAACTTTGTTATCTAAGTCTTCCCAAGAAAGACCGACAGTTTCTTTGTTCGTTCTTTTTTCATTAAATAAATTTCTAAAAGGTTTCTGTAAACGTTCAGGGTCATACAGTCCTAAAAGCGAAGCTTGTGCTTTAACCGAAGCTGCAGATCCATTCATCGGAAACTGCGGGTTACCTTGAATATGAACTGGGCGACCTTCTCGAGATTTAACAAGTAATCCTAACCCTTCTTGGCCGTCAAAATAACTTGAAGTGTACCAGTTGGAAACTCCGATTGTGACTTCTTCAGGCTGTTTAGTGTAAGGAATAATTTTTTGAACAGGTCTACGGATACAGCCTGCTGCAGATGTTAATGCAATTGAAGCTCCCATAAGCTTTAAAAAATCACGTCGTGCTACAGTGTCTGTTTCTGTGCCTTCAGACGCTGAGCCTTCTCGGAGCGGTGATGACATGAATTCAGTTTGCAAAGCTGTTTTAAATTCAGGTGTATCGTTATAGTCTTCAAAAGATTTCCAGTACGTGCGATCACGTTCTATAACTGGCTTATTTTGATTTTCTAATTCTTGATGATTTTCATGATTAGACATTTTATTTTCTCTCTATGTTTAAAAAAATTAAAAATTAGTGATGGCAAGTCGTACAGTTCAGTGGCGCTTTATTTTCAGGTTGTCTATGGCAATTAATACACCAGCCCATTGATAAATCTGAGTACTGGTAAACTTTGGCCATTTTTTCTATTTCACCATGGCAGGTTTGACAACTAACGCCTTTTGCAACATGGGCTTGGTGATTGAAAGCGACATGATCAGGCAACATATGAACACGTACCCATTCAATTGATTTTCCGTCTGAATAAGCCGTGCGAATTTTTTTAATCGCATCTGGTTCATTACGACCAGCGACTTGTTGATGGCAGTTCATACAGGTAGCCAGAGAGGGAATATTCGAATGCTTAGATCTTTCGACTTGGCTATGACAATACTGACATTGCACTTTGTGAGTTCCCACATGAAGTTCGTGGCTGAAAGCAATTGGTTGTTCAGGCGCGTAGCCTTTGTTGTAACCAATACCAACTCTTTGTCCTCCATCTGGATTTTGAAAAAGACAACTCTGTATAATTGCAACAGAACACAATAATAAAACGAATTGCAGACTTTTTCTGCACGAGCTGAAAATAAACGACATGGCTTCGCCTTTCTTTGTTATCAATTTAAAAGCAAGCGCATTAGAAAGTCACGTGGGTTTTTGAATGTTAAATGAAAAAGCTCTAGAATATCAATGTGTTGCATGCTTAAAGACAATGCAAAAAATTATTTTGTCTGTGCTTTACTCATGCGATCGACTGCAACTACATACCCCGATAGCAAAAGATGTAGGACAACAAAAATAGCGACGTATTCAACACCACCGGCACCAAATCCGTAAGAATGAAGCCCCGCACCGAGAATATAGTTCACCCCGTACCACGCCATGACCACAAGATTGAAAGTGAGAACTCCGGAAATCAACATTCCTAAGTTGCCAATCCAATTAATAATCCGCGCGTGAAGAACAATTATGTAGCCTAATAAAGCAATTAAAGCCCAAGTCTCTTTAGGGTCCCAACCCCAAAATCGGCCCCAAGAATAATCGGCCCAAATTCCACCCAAAATAATCCCCGGAGTTAAAAATGCTACACCGATTTGAATTGATCGATAAACAGCCGTTGTCATTTTTTGAATATGATCTTTGTATTTTTCTGAATCAATAGCCCAATAAATCAAACCCATATCACCCAAACCAAAAGCCAAAGCAAAAGCTGAATAAGAAATAGTGATTGTCATCACATGCACAATCAACCAGTAATTACTGCGTAAAACAGCTTCCAGTGGTTGCAAGCTGGGATCAAGAACTGCTGGCGCATTGTCTGCTATGACCATGGCGATAAATCCGACGAGTGTTCCTGCTAACAAAATAGATTTAAATTTATAAATTTTTTCCAGAATCATGGAAAAAAGTAAAACACCCCATGACATCCAAACCACAGTTTCGAACATATTTGTGACTGGCGGGCGTTCAGCTAAATAAACTCTGAATAAAAAGCCTGATATGTGTAAAATGAATCCTATCCACACAAGACCCCAAGCTAAATACATTCCACTTTGTAGATTTCGAATCCAAATAAATAAAATGACCAAAGACGAAAGAATATAAAAAACGTAAGACCATCTAAATAAATGGGCATCGTTGTAAAAAACTTCAGCTGATACTTTTTTTGTTGAATCATAAGCTGCGCCAGTTTGTGTTTGAATATGATTGACGAAAGCAATCACAGCGCTGTCTAAGTTTTTACCAGCGGTTTCAATATTGGACTGGTCTGATAAAGCACCCAAGTAAACAGCCACAGATTGACTGATTTGGATAAAGAATTTTTGTTCTTCTTCGCCTAAATCTGCAATCGCAATCCAAGAGGAATTTTTCGGGTTTATGATGTCAGGCATGACTTTCAATAACCGCCCCGCTGTTAATTCTCTGAAATAGAGCATCTGATTTTGCAAACGCTGCAACGCCTGAAAATACGGAGTCAACTTTTCCTTGCTTTGTACTTTATCGGCTAATTCTTGCATTAAATTTTGAAATCTATCTGATTCAAAAACTTCTTTACTGGAAAAATGCTTTTTTTCCGCCGGTAAGTTTAACTTTGTTTTAACGTCCAAATGATTCACTTCAAAAAGCGGACGATCAACCCAACTTTCAGGGGCTAATATCCAAGTTAAAACGACTAAATAAGCTGGCGCATTTTTGCCATTTTCAGTTTTATATTTAGCTTTTCCGTAAACAACTTCAAGAACTTCTTTTGCAAATGTATCAAAGGGTTTTACACGTCCGCCATCTTGAACTGGTAAATAACGAATGGCTTCACCTGCTTTATAATTAGATATGGCCGCTTCAGATGGTATGACAGTGAACAGTGTCAGAAAAAACAAATGACTGATTATTAATATATTTTTTAATCTCATTGTGCTGTTTTCCTTTTTCGGTTTTGAACAAAAAACCAGATAATTCCCAAAGACAGAATCAACGACCCTAAATACTTAATCCAACGACCTGGATCTTTATTCACAGATAAAACAGAGGCCAAGGGTTCACCTGTTTTTTCATCCTGATTAAAACTGGATTGATAAAAAGTATAACCCGAAAATTTCATCGGCTCGTTCATTTCGATCAAAGCTTCTGTTGTTAAATGTAAATCTTGATTTTCTACACTCACACGGCTGGCGTAGGTTTTAGCCTTGTTTGTCCCTTCGTACTGGGTCATTTGAAATTCTTTTAAATTCACAGGAAAACCCAAATCAATGCGTCGATTTTGATAGGACATAATATAGGCCACTTTGTCTGTAAAAAACTTTGTGACATCATTAATCAAAGCCCACTGCTTTTCGCCCTTAAATTCCAGATAAATTGCAGGTGTTGTCAATGGCGTCGGCCGAGGAGATTCAATGGCCTCAGTGACTTCTTTAACTTGCTGCTGAAAATCTAAAAGTCGCAATTCTAAACCCATCCACCCTGTATCAATCACGTCACCGATTTGCAGTTGACCTGTTTTAAAAGGAAGCGATTCGTTGATTTTATAAAAGCTGTATTTCACATTTTTGCCTGAATCCGTATTCAAATAAATTTCGTTCTTTGCGTAATCTTTTCGACCTTTGTCTTTAACGACATGGGCGAAATAAATTTTAAGCGGACCTAAGTTAACTTCTGCTGACTTATTTTTAGAGGGCTGAATTAATGTTTCCACTTGTTTAACATTCGGGTTTTGCAGTTGAATTTTTACCATGTCACCAGCGCGTTCATCATTCGTCACTGTGATTTTTTTAGAAACTCTGGCATATTTCAAATATTTTGTGATTTTTACTTGCTCTGCTCCCAAAAAAACGATGACTGGTTTCTCTTCAGTTGGAGGATTTTTAAAGAAGTCGACTTCTTTTTCGTAAAATTTTGTGTAACCATCACCGTCAAACGTAGCATAGACGACCAGATCAGTCTGCGAAACTGTCACAAAATTATTTTTTCCACCAATCGGCAAATACATTGATCCATCAAGACCATATTTTTGCGTCACCCAACCACCGAAAATCATAGAAATGATTCCGATGTGCACTAATAAAAATGGGGTGTGTCGTTTTTTCCAGGGTAAGCGATCAATCATCACTGCTGCTAAATTATAAACTAATAATCCCATCGTTAAATACATCATCCAACTGTGGTAAACTATTCTTTGTGCAGCATACGCATCATATTGTGATTCAACGATTGTGCCCCAAGTGATCAACAATGTTATGGCGACAAGAACTGGAATTCCTAATTGAAAAGACGTTGAAAAGCGCCAAAATTTTTGTGCCCTGGGATTTGAAAACTTCATATTTAAAGAATATACATCAATCTGATTATTGGCTAGCTAGATATTTGGGAGCGCATTTTTAATATATTCCAACGCTTGAAAAATCTTTCTTTGTACTTCCACATAGTCTGGTTTTATTTTTTTACTGACTTCGTTCATGTAAAGATCCCGATTCAGCTCCACTTGCAAAGCTTGTTGACCCAATCTAGGATGTCCGTATTGTTCTGTTACGCGGCCGCCCATATAGGGCCAATTATAGGCCACGGTAAAACCTGATTTTGTATACGCTTCAATCACTAGATCTTTGTATTTGCCATCACAGCTTTTACCTAAGCAATCACTGACAACAATATCAGCACGTCTTTGGCCTGGGTCTTTATGCATTGAAGTTCCAACTGACGGCATCGAATGCGCATCCAAATGATAAACGACTGCACTGTCTTTCTTGAAATGATCATAAAGCTTTCTGATTTCTTTGTGAAAAGGTTCGTAAATTAAGTTTGTTAAATCACTATGTTGTTTAACTGATATGGGGCGCTGCATAAGCTGGTCTCCATGTGTTGTCATAACCCAGTGGTATCCCCGCGAATGAAGACCTGATTTATTTGTTGATCCGACAACTGAATCAGCATCAATGTCTTCAGGTATTCGATTTAAATCGACTGCATACCTGTGCCATTCTGTTTTAACAGAGGGGATTTTTAATGATTTTAAATTTTTCTCGTAAAGCACATCAATATAACGATCAACATCACACATCAATATTTCTTCAGGTAAACCATTGAGCCAAACACAGCTCTCAGGAATTTTCTCTCCAGAATGTGGCATAGTCACAAAAAAAGGAATTATTGCGTTATTCATAAAAAGTGCTCCATAATTAATATTATGAAAATATACACTAAAACAGGAGACAATGGAACTACGCGACTTGTTGATGGCACTTGCGTCGATAAGTTTAATCCTCGCGTTGAGGCCTACGGTACAGTCGACGAGCTTAACTCCTACCTTGGACTGATCAGCAGTCTTTTGATGACTGAGTCAGAACTTAAATTCAAACAGAACAGCTTATTTAATGTTATTCAAAGAATTCAAAATAACTTATTTGTAGTTGGTAGTCTTTTAGCTACTGCTGATGAGTCCGTCGCTCAAAAACTTCCCCAATTAGGTCCTACTGAAACTGAAAATTTAGAATTGTTGATTGATGAGATGACAAGCCAATTACCTGAATTGAAAAACTTTATTCTACCAACAGGACACATCTTAGCTTCACACTTTCATTATGCTCGCACAATCTGCAGACGCAGCGAAAGACGCACAGCTGAAGTCACAAAAAATGAAAAAATGAATCACACTGTTTTAATCTATCTGAACAGACTCAGTGATTTTTTATTTGTCTGCGCCAGGTTTGTTAACCATAAAAAAAATCAACAGGATATTCTATGGACAAAGAATTAAACCTGCGGGAATCAGATGCCAGCGACGCAGAAAAACTAAGCCAGTTTTTCTCGCAAATCCCTCTGCAGTCATTAATAGATATTAAAATTCAACGCGAAGTCGATTTTTTTTCACTTTACAGGCGATTTCAGATGAATTTTCAGAATTTTATTCTTGAAGAAACTTATGAATTAAACAAAGAAATTTTAGGTACAGCTAGTTTTATCCACAGCAAATGCAAAGTGGGTCTTGGCCCTTTAGCAACAACATTAAATATAACAAACGCCTGCGATTTAAGAATTTCACCGCAAAGAAAAGCTATATTACATTGGTCAAAATTCTTTTTACCCAAAATCAAAGAAGTGGCGCAAATAAAAAAAACTGATCATTTTATCACAACAGTGAACTTAGAAAATAATCAAGTCATTAACGCTTTTATCAGGACGAAACAAAAAAAAGCACAAAAACCACTTTATGAATTGATCAAAAAATTTAATCTTGTCAGCGTCCATGGGTTTTATCCTTTTTTGAATCAGCTTAATCCTGATATTGAAGTGCGCTTTGCAAATAAATATGATGTGCCCAAATTAATTCACTATCTTGAAAAAAAATTAGCAGATACTGATCTTGTTTCAGCTGAACTTGTAAAATCTATAGAAGATTACATCAGCAATTCTCTTGTTTACAGCTTCAAAAGATTCATCATAGCTTTTGATTCAGAAAATAATATCGTGGGCTGCTGCTACCCTTTAAGTTCATCACTGCTACAAAACTATTTTCCCCAGACCTATAATCAACAGGCCCATAATTTTAGACAGTTTTTGAAATTTGGATCATGGCTTGGATTTTCAAGAAAATTAACGAAGCCTTTTTCACGCACGCACAAAGATCAAACTTTGCAGTTTCAGCTTTTGCATTTTTTATTTTTCAAACACCCTGAAGTGCTTCAAAATATAGTTCAATTTGCCTACAAGCAATCTGTTCAAAATGAATTTATTGTTTACACTTACGAACAAAATGATTTCAAATACAGACCGCCTGTGGGATCAGTCAACGCCGAAACAACTTACGGTCTTTATGAAATTCTAACGACAGAACAGATTGATGATCCAACTTTTGTATCGCTAAAACGTAAAATTAAAAATAAATTATGGCTTGATGGTCATTTATTTTAGTGACTATTAGTTTTCACGGTTTTGAAAAATAACTTAAGTACAAATCCAGCCCCTGGTTATTAAAAGCTTTTTGGCGACTTAATTTTAAATTCTTAAATTTAAAATTCCAGTCTTTAGGGTGCACAACTAAAATAATATTTGGATTTAATTTTTCTTCCATATAATTCAGCATCTGATCAGCTTTTACATCTGATAACCTACCGCCGTACGGTGGATTCGTAATGATGATTTTAAAATCATCCGCAGAACTTTGAAGAACTAAATCTTGGCAATCTTGATTTAAAATTTCGATATGATTTTGATCTTCGATGGGTAAGTTTTTTAAATTATTCATCGCTTTGTCAAAAGTTGCTGGATCAATTTCAACACCTAATAATCGATTATTAAATACTGATTTAAATTTGTAATTTTTTTTCCATGTTGGTGATTTAAGCAATGCCGGTAAAAAAGAAAAGCTTTCAAAAGCATAGCTACGCATCAGATTTAAGGTATGACTTAAGCGAATTTCAAACAGTAAAGTCCCAGATCCACAAAATGGATCAATATAAATAATATTTTTATCACTTTGTAAGTACGGTAAATTCAAATTTTGACTTGTTTCTGACAAAAACTGAATCATTAATGCAGCCAAAGTTTCACGAATGGGCGCTTCACCCTGTTGTTTTCGATAACCGCGCTTATGCAAGTGCTCGCCAGAAGTATCTAGACTTATTTGGACTGAATCTTTAAAAATTCTGAAAAAAACTTTCTGGGCTGTTTCATCTGTTGAAGATTTTATTTTTAAAGATTTCTCTAAAACTTCTAATAAATTGCCTTCATGAAAAAGTCTTGATTTAGCTGAATCAATTTCAAACCTGATTGGTTTTTTTAGATCAACGAATTGGTTCCATTTCATTTTTTTAATTTCTTTTTCAAACTGGTCAAAATAGCGAGCTTCAAATTTGTGAACACGCAGAAGAACACGATTAGCTAATTTAGAAAATAAATTAATTTGTAAACCTAAATGCAAATCACAATTTATTTCTAAACCGCCTTTATCTTCAAAAAGCACTTCAGGTCTTGAACGTGTGGGTAGTCCATCTAAATCAATGAGGTTATGCCAAAAAAAATTCATTTCTTGCAGAAGCTCTTGTTCTGCACCTAACTGACAACTCACAAAAAAGTGCGACACTAAAATCTCCAATAAAAATCAATAAAGCCATAGTAACCGTTTGTAGGATCTAATCTGAACTGAGCAATATCTGTTGCATTGATTGAGACCTGAGTATGCATGCGATCATAAATCCAAACATAGGATAAATATCCACCCAATGCTTTCTTTTCGAAATTATAGCTGGGTCCAATCAGAATCCGGTTCCAGTCTGTAGAAATAACTTCGTACCCTGTTTGAAATGAACTTGAACCTAAAGCTTTGATCGCAGCTGCATCTGCAGCGCCTTCCCATTTAGCTAAACCTAAACTTAAAAAAGTATGGGAAATTAAACTATCTGATGATGTAGAATCCCAAAAAAAGTTCATGTTCACAACAGATTCATCTTCTGCGCTCACACGAACATAACTAAGCCCTGTGGATAAAGTAGTCGTTTCTGATTCATAAAAACGGGCTTTAAAATTGAAATTAGGCTTACCTAAAGCATTTCCTGGCAAAACGCTGCCGATACTGAGCCATTCCGTAACCCCGAAATAAGTATTCCCTAAAAAGTTGACTAAAAATTCATTTTTATAAAGAGTCTGTGCTGTTTCACCAATAGTTAATCCCTGATAAAATAAGGGACGGTATTTTGAGGAAATGTTCTGTTCGCTTTTTTTAATAACTAATTCTGTTGAACCTAAGAAATCAGGATTTTCCGAAGTGATGTCTAGTTTTCTAACAATATCACCTTTTTGGATCATATATCTTCTTGATTGTCTGAGAAGCTTTAGTTTTATTTCGTGACGATTTGATCTGATCGTCTTTACATTTTGAACTTCAACAAAAGCAAAAACACCGATTCGTGAGTTTTGCGAAATAATTGGCAAAACTTCACCGATATCCCAGTCATCAGATTCTGAATAAGCCATTAAAAACTGTTCATCTATAAAAGCATCAACCAGGGCCCCTTTTGAGGGCCGAAACTGAGCTCCAACTGGTAAAGCCAGAAAAAGAAAATTAAAAACTAAAGAAAAAATTACTACTACGTTTGTTGTATTTTTTTGGGATGAAAGTTTAAACATATTAAAGATAATACTAGCGCAAAAATCCCAACTCCAAAAGCATAAAATAAACCGAATTGATCCGTTAGATAGCCTACGCCTAAGTGCATCGCAACGACGGCTAAACTTTGAAAGCTCATGGCAAAGGACAAATAAGTCCGACTTAATTCAGACGTGTTCTGAGAAATATACATCACACTGAGTGGGTAAAACGGAGCCATAAACAGACCTGTCAAAATCAGAAATTTTGGATTTACATTTAAACCTAAAGCCAAAGAAACTAATGATAATACTAAAAAACTATTCAATAAAATTTTAAGATTGAAGTTAAACTTAATCAGTGAAAAAAGTAACCGACCAACAAATAAAAATATAAAAAACCACATCAAGGCCTGTGACGCTTCTGCAAGGGTATAGTTATGATATGTCGACATGTATAAAGGCAGACGAGTCGACACAAGAATTTCGGCTACGACATAAAACCCAAATAATCCACCTAATGAAATCAGGCCCCACTTCGTGGGTTTTTCAATGGACTGCTCAGTCCTATTTTTGTTTTTTATTTCAAATTGTGGTTGGGGCCTAATAAGTAATTGTAGAACTAAAAAAGAGAAAGCTAAGAGTCCGCCTGTTTTGAAAACTGAACCCCACTGCCCTGAGCTTTCCATTTGATAATTCACTAACGAGGGTGCTAGTAAACTAGCCAAAGCATACATGCTATGAAGACCAGACAGGGCTCGTGTTCGGTATTTTTCAGGGGCATTTTCGCTGACCAGCAAGTTCTGCGACACAGCCATAAAACCAATACCCAAACCTAATAGCAAACTTCCCAAAAGCAATATTTGAAACCGGTCTGAATAACCTATTGTTGTTAATCCAGCTGTCATACAGCCCACACCTAACAACAAGAGAGATGATAATGTGTATTTTTTTAAATAAAATGAAGACCCGATGCTAGCTATAAAAGCCATGAATGATGTGATCGCAAACATCATTGAACCCATGGTGTTCGTTAAATTAAAATCACTGATAATTTCTTTAAACAAAGGACCGCGAATATTATCAGCGATCCCAAGCAGAAATAAACTTAAAAATGCAAAAATAAGAGCCCAAGTTGTTCGTTTTAGCTGGATCATTCCTCTGAAGCTAATACAGTTTTTAACACTTTAAAAGTGTTTAAAATATTTTTACGACTCACTTCACCTTCAATATTAAACAGCCCTTTAGTGTGGCAAGTGAATTTATTAAAGTCCTTATCTTCTGGCAGACGCCCATTGAAGACCATAAAAACAAAGGCTTCTCGTAAAAAATCATCTTCTGTGTAACTTAATCGGCAGTGATTATAAAAAACATTCCAATTATCAAGAACTCCTGCTTTTTCGGCAAATTCTTTAATAAATGCATTAAAACGAGGAAATGCAGATCTGACTTCATTAATACTCAATGACTGTACGGGCATGAACTTATCAAATGTCGCATACACCGATTCTACGTACATCGTTAACATAGACAATGAACGAATATCAGCTGTTTCAATGCGTCCTTTTTCTTTAGCATCACGACGAGCCACTTCAAGAAGGTCAGCAAAGTAGCTGTTGTATTCAGTTTCGTTAAGGCTAGCTAAGTAAGCACTAAAGTGGGGAAGATGCGTGAAATACTTTTTTTGGTTTGTGCGAAAGTTTTTTCTAAAACACTCTTCACTTAACCACGGAAAA
>JAYTPA010000225.1:0-6329 GCA_043747495.1 Bdellovibrio sp. | reverse complement strand
TTGAAAACTGGCAGCCCTTCGCGGGGCTCGAGGGTTCGAATCCCTCGCTTTCCGCCATCTCGGTGAGTGGTACCGCAAATCACCGAATTTCTTTTATCTGAATTAAGTAATCAGAACCTTTGAACGACTTAGATGTTTCATATTAGCCATCTCATAAATTTTTATATGTTGGATTGATATTAATTTCGATCACAAAGTCCACGGATTCCCTTTGATTCCGCACAGTGTGCACAGCAAAAAAGGTTTCCTTCGCTTTCAACTCCGTGGCCAATAATTCGTGTTTCGCAGTGAGAACACTTCGGAGCCAAAACGTTTATTGCACATTCAAAGCTATCAAAAATGTGGTCAATGCCTGCCATCTTGACTTGAAAAGCCTTATCATAATCATTTCCACAATTTTCACATTTGTTCATTTTATCTCCAGTGTTTGAAGTCCAAAAGCTCCTCGAGATTAGGCCAATACTTCCCAATAAAAAATTCATTTACTCGTGAGAGACATTTTAAACTACCACAGACAATGCATGCATTGTCTGTGCCGCTGGTAACTTAACTGAAGTTCTTTTTTCTAAAAACTATACCCAAAATCTAACATGATTCTTTCGTAGTTTTTCTTATTGTTGCTGATCGTTTTGAATCCTTTATAAAGGCTCACTGCAACTGTTGAATTTTCTAACCACTGGTAACCGAATGTTGTGCGGTGACTGCGAATGTCTGCGCCGCCATCTGATGAATCAGAATCTGTTAATACCCCGATGACTGCGTCTTTTTGAACTTCACGGTAATCAGACGATAAAGCCCACGATCCTAAGTCTTTTAATTTTCCGTATTTAAGACCTGCGTTCCAAGCTGATTTATATTCGTCAGCTTTTGTATTTTGAGAACTTTCACCGTAAATAACAAATGGAGCACCCAATGAATTAGTTCCTAATTCTAAGCCGACTGCTAAAATTTCAAATTCTTTTTCGTAGTTGCCACCGATTGTTGAATTTCCGCCGGCTACAGTGGCTGCAGAACCCTTGATATTTGAATAGGAATAATTCGAAATCGTTAGGCCTGTAAAAAAATCTTCTGATTTATACGTTCCGCCGATTTGCGCCGCTAATAAACCCACATCAGCATCACTTGCGTCTGTTGTGTTAAATCTTTCGTTTAACCACGTTGCAGATGTGTTTAATAAAAAATCAAAGTTATCATTTGAGCGTTTATATTTCGCTGAAAGACCTTCTGGCGTAATATCTGTATCGAACACCAGGTCGTTTCCACCAGCTGTGTAAAACACTAATGGTGATTTACCAACCCAAACTGTAAATTCATCTGAAACTTTATGTCCGGCGTAAGCTAAATCAACATTGATTCCTTTTTTTGAATAGTAATCAGTAAAATCTTGATTTGTTGAATTCGTGTTCGACGTAGCCGTTGATCCTGTTGCTAATCTTAATGTGAAGTCTGTTACTTCATTCACTGTCGCAGTGGCACCAAAACGTAAACGCATTCTTTGACGAAGCCTTGTTGTGTCCTCTGTCGGCGCAGTTTGTTCATTCTTAATGTTTTCAGTGCGGTAGCGAAAATCACCTTTCCAAGAAAAAGATGTTTCTGCATTTGCAGTTGTGATTATTCCAAATGCGACAATAAAACCAAAAATCTTTTTCATAAATTCTCCTCAGGAGTGAATTATTTTTTATTATCTAATAATTAAATTTTTAATTTGTCGATAGCTCTAGGCCTCAGTTTTGCAATCTTAATCGAATCTTAAAATTAACCTTTATGATGTGATGTGTTATTTTTTCGGGGCCACAATGTACTTTATATTCTGGCCCTTAGTTTGCTTTCTTAACAATTGAAAGTGATATCGTGTCACTTAAAAAAATTTTAGAAGGAGAAAACCATGACAAATTATATTTCGAAAATTGCAGTGATATTTATTGCAGTCGCAGCTCTGCAAGCTGAAGCACAACTTCAGTTAGGCCAACCGTATTACGGGGGAACAGGCTGTCCTGGTGGAAGTGCCAGTGCAAATTTAAGTCCCGATGGAACAGCTCTTAGTATTCTTTTTGATAGTTATGTGGCTGAAGCTGGTGGATCTACTGGTAAAAGACTTGATCGCAAATCTTGTAACATCAGTATTCCAGTACAAGTTCCCAATGGATATTCAGTCGCTGTTTTCCAAGTTGATTATCGTGGTTTCACATCGATTCCAAGAGGCGGCCGCTCACAGTTTGACGTTGAATATTTCTGGGCAGGTTCACGCGGACCACGCATTAGTCGTTCAATAATTGGACCTCATGCGGACAATTATTCTATTACAGATCAATTGCTTGCAACAACGTTAGTTTGGACACCTTGCGGGGCCAGTGTGAATTTACGTGTTAATTCATCGATCATGGCTACAACTAATAATCGCTTAGAAGAAGTTCTTGCGACTGTTGATAGCGCCGATGTTTCATCTGGTTTAGTTTATCATTTAAGATTTAGACGTTGTAATTAGTTATTGTTAGGCCTTGATGTTTACTTTCAAGGCCTTTGTTTTATGAAGATACGATGATACAGCTCCTCCCGGTAATCACTTATTAAAGATCGAGGCTTTTATGAAAAAAATCTTATTACTTCTTTTTATTCTTACTTCAACCCAAGTTTTTTCACAAACTACCCCGGAAGGTGTTCAGATTATCGATTCTGTAGTCAGTGGTGATGGTTGTTTGCCAGGCCAAGTTCGCGGACAATTAAGTCCAGATAAAAAAGAACTCTCGTTTTTATTTGATAATTTTATGACTGAATCGGGTACACCCGCTTCACCCAGAATTGATAAAAAGCACTGTATAATCAAAATGAAAATTGCTATTCCAGAAAATTGGTCAATGTCGTTAGCTTCGGTCGACTATCGCGGATTTGCGAATGTTGAAGAGGGCGGAGTCGTTGAACACAATGCTAGATATAATCTAAATAAAGATAAAGCTGAGGCCACGTTTAGTAATTTAACAATTCAAGGTCCTTTTAGTGATATTTACTTTCACAGATATTCCTTAAGGGAAGATCAACAGTCATGGTCAGTGTGTCGTGCCAAGCAGGTACAGTTAATGATTAAAATTTCTTTATCTTCTCAATCAGCAAAACAAACTGGTATCAACGTACCTATTGCTTTACTAACTTTAGACAGTGTGGATACGTCAACTCGTCAAAGCTTCGGCGTTAATTGGAAGCCTTGTGAAGTTAAAAAGCCAGGCAAAGGCAAAAATAAAATTAAAGACAGCATTTAGTTAAACTACAACTTAACTAGATGTGAAGTAGTTGATCCTCAATAAATTATTGAATACAATTTAGGACATGCTTCAAAAATTATTTTTATTTTCTATATTGTTTTTATCTTCGTGCATGAATCCAACAAAAAAAATTGAAAAAGATATCACACAATTTAAAAAAGAATACTCCCATCAAATTCTAACTTATCAATCGCCTCATCGTACGATGAACTATGCTTGGTCAGGTGATCCAACAAAAAGACCCATTTTATTCATACACGGGTCTCCTGGTTCATGGGACAACTGGTCTGAATTTTTATTAAATAAAGATCTTCAGAAAGAGTATCATCTAATTGCTGTCGATCGACCAGGTTACGGAAAAGATAATTTAGGTCAGACAGAAATTTCATTAAAAAAACAATCTGAAGACATCATGGCTGTGCTAAAAACAAATCACAGTGGCTTGGCCGTCATACTTATTGGACATTCCTTTGGTGGGCCAGTCATCGCCAAAGCAGCAATGGATTTTCCTGAACAGATCGCAGGACTAGTTTTTGTAGCTAGTTCTGTTGACCCTAATCTTGAAGAAATCAAATGGATTCAGTACCCGGCTACATGGTGGCCGTTCAAGCATTTAATCCCTACAGTATTGCGTGTTTGTAATGAAGAAATCTTTCCTTTAAAAGAAGAGCTTACTGCCATTCTGCCTGATTGGAAAAAGATAAGCGCACCCGTCGTAGTTATTCACGGTGAAAAGGATTCTTTGGTGCCAATTGAAAATGTAGATTTTATTAAAAAGAACTTAAATGAGAAACAAGTTTTAACTATTTTTCGTGAGTCCGAATTGAACCATTTTATTCCATGGTCACGACCTGATTTAATTTTACAGAGCATTCAGATCATGAATAAACATCTGAATGCTCCCGCAAAATAATAACTACTGACAATGGCCTTCGCGAACAATTACACGACGAGCTGATCTTGATTGGCTACTAAATTCACCAAAAATATCGTCAACACTGATTTCATTTATAATACTAAAATCTACTTTTTGATCTTTGTATTCATCATAATATTGAATGGTCTTCATACCAACACGATCGATCGTTTGCACAACACAACCCTGCGGTGTGCAAATTGTTTGAGTGTCTTGGTATCGACATGATTCGTAGTCATTTTTAGTGCTTGTTCTAGAAACTTTGGTTTCAACTTGGCCATGTACATTAAACGGCTGGTTAATTTCAGAAGACTTCAATTCAAATGATCCATTTTGTGGAATAGAATTTGTTGTTGATGTTTTAATTTCAAACTTAATTTTGTTGGAACTATTTTCAAGAGTAACTTTAGTTCTATTTTTTTTAATGTCTAATTGAGTTGTATATTGACCCTCAGATACTGTAACTAACTGACTGTCTGATTTAACTTTAAAACTTTTGAAAACTTTAAGTTGACCTGTTAGATCAACACAAGAAGACAACGAAAGCAAAGCAATCGCAATTATCAATTTTTTCATAAACATCTCCTTTTTAAGATTTTGCTGGTGCTTTAACTTTATTAGCCTGCTTAATAATAATAAACAATACAAAAGCGATGATTAAAAAGTCAATTACACCCTGTAAGAAATTGCCATAGGCTAACGCTGCCACACCTTGTTTTTTGGCTTCTTCTAACGTTGCATAAACGTTCCCATCAAGTGCGATAAATTGCTCGGTTACGTTCACACCCTTCATTAATAAACTGATTAACGGCATAATAATGTCGTTCACAAGTGAATTAACAATTTTACCAAAAGCTGTACCAATAATTACCCCTACTGCTAAATCTAGAACATTACCTTGAGCTATAAACGTTTTAAATTCTCCGAACATAAAATCTCCTTTATTGTTTTTAGTAAATTAGTACTTAGCAACTAATGCCGTTGTGAAAGTCGTTGTGTCTTTTTTAGTGCCGATTTCACGATGATAAACATTAAACGCTGTTTTTAAAGATAAAAGACTGCTCATTGCTACTGTCAATGAACCCTCAACTGTGTAATAAGAAAAATCACTGCTTTTAAAATTAGGTACGTATTCAACCCAAAATTTCGCAGACGTTGAATCATTAAATTTTCCACTCGTTTCTGAATACAAACGGGCTGCTGTAGTTGATTTTGATTTTTGACCATCAACATCTGTAAATGCTGGGTTTTGTGTGGCATAACGAACACCGGCCTCGGCAAACCAAGCCAAAGTATCCGATTTAGTTATAAAATATTTAGCGCCCAAATCTGTTGAATCTCTTTGTATGAAAATACCATTATAAGGATCTGATTCAGCTTTGTGTTGCAAAAAGCCACTGAACTGATCAGCAGTAAATATTTTTTCGTATCTTAGGCCAGCTTCCCAGTTTCTAGCGGTTTCAGATTTGCTGGCAGCGCCAGTCAACTGAGTCGATGTTTTAATATATTTACCGAAAACTGTAACAACATCAGTGTCTGTTAATTTGTAATTATTTTTTGTTTTACCGCCGTAAGTTTCGGACTTCGAAAGACCGTCAATGATGACAACTGATGTTTCTGATTCGCCATCAAAAGATTTAACAATAGCATCTTGCGCGTGGGTTTGAGTTGCCGCTAGTAAAATAAGGCAAGCAATCGTCGTAATTAGTTTTAGCATTTAAGTTCTCCATTCATGTTTTTTTCAATATGAATGAATTAAAACGTGCGCAACGATAAGAGTCAAATCTGGCCGCTGATTACAATGCGTGTAGCTATAGGTTTTGAATTTTATAAAGGTAGAAATTCTGCTTTATTTTTGCACCAGTTGATTTAACGTTTCCTAGTGATTTTTGATTTTCTTCATCAACATAGCTGCTTTCAACTGCTGTAAACCCATCATTAAACAAATCAATCAAAACCTGATGCCTGGCCATTTTTATCAGCTTTTGCCCTTGAAATTCAGATTGCAAACAAGAATAAATAATCCGAGCCTTTTTGATTTTTCGTCGATTAATGAGCCTATAGAAAAAATTAATCAAATCAGATTTATGATCGCTCATGATTTCATTGTAATCGGGGATGGCGAAAACAAAACCAATGGCAATATTATCTTTTAA
>JAYTPA010000224.1:0-1012 GCA_043747495.1 Bdellovibrio sp. | reverse complement strand
AGTTAAACTTTCAAAATGGGTCAGTTGATGTTTTTGGATTAAGTTTTTATATTTAAGATATATTTGAACAAAATCATTTTCTGAAATATCAACAGCATTAATTCGTATTCGTTCAGTCGTCGATATCAAATGAGGAGAAGTGAATAAACCAACTTCTTGATCGGCTGAAATCAACAAAGTCTCTAAAGCTGCACAAGTTGTGCCTTTTCCATTAGTGCCTGCCACTGTAATTATTTTTTTCTGATCAATGTGTTTAAACCAACTGACTTCAGATAAAGCCGATTGTAATTTAATGAGACCAGGCATGGTCTTAGGCATAATCGAAAGTAGTTCTAATTCTGCAATTACATTTTCGTATGTCATATAGCTAATAGGGCCTTTTTGTTGATAAGTACATTGTGAACACGTAAATACTGAACATAGCCTTGGTTTAGACTTGCAGTTATTTGAGCTGTTTCAGGATCCCTATCTGCAGCAGGTTTATCTGTGATTAAATTCAGAAATGATTTTCTAGAATGACCAATATATATATCGTGATTCAATCTGCTAAATTCTGAAACCTTTTGTAAAATTTCAAAGCTTTGGTGCGATGATTTGCCAAAGCCGATTCCAGGGTCAAAAATAAATCGGGAATTATCGATTCCATATTCATTAAAAAATTCAATTTTTTTATCCCACCAATTTATTAAAAAATCGATGGTGTTTTGATTTTCATCAATAATTCTGTTTTTTTCTGGCGGCACAGTGATCGAGTGCATACAAACAGCTTTAGTTGTATTAAATATTTTTAGAAGTTCTAACATGCGGTGATCTTCAAAGCCTGAAACATCATTGATGTAATCAACAGGATATGTGCTTAAAATATCTTGGTGAACTTCAAATTTTCGTGAATCGATGGACAGTCCTATTTCAGATTTTTGTTCAGATTTCCAGTCAAAAAAAATCTTTAAATATTTCTTTAAAGTCATCAGCTCAGTTTGTGTATCGATCAGTGTTGCACCAGGCCTAGTCG
>JAYTPA010000223.1:0-11538 GCA_043747495.1 Bdellovibrio sp. | reverse complement strand
TTTTTAAAAGAGCACAAAAAACTTGCAATTGACGTTAATGGCGTCGTATCTCAGAGGTAAATTATGAGTAAAAGAACATACCAACCAAGTAAAAAACGTAGAGCTAAAAAGCACGGTTTTCGCAAAAGAATGAAGACAGCAAATGGCAAAAAAGTTTTATCTCGTCGCAGAGCTAAAGGTCGTAAAAAATTAGCTGTTAAACCTGGCGGAAAATAATCAAAGCAGTTTCACTAAAAACATCGAGTCAATTCACTGATTTAGCTAAAAATGGGCAGCGACTAAAAGTCGCTTCATTTTTAACTTTAATAGTATCTGCTGTCGATAAAAGTGAAACTCGTTTTGGTATCATTGTTTCTAAAAAAGTAGGAAACGCCGTTTTAAGAAATAAGCTTAAAAGATGGGTACGTCATTGTGTACAGTCGACAAATTGGATTAACAAATATAAAAACAAAACTGTCGTGTTCATGTTCAGATCACAACCTGAAAACTATTATAAAAAATTGCAGTACAAAGACTTTATCGCAAAACTTCAGTTGTAAGTTCGTTTTATCTGTAATTATTAAATTTTATCAGCAAAGTTTTTCATATTTTTTTGGTGGCCATTGTAGATTTTACCCATCTTGCTCATCTTACGCGCTGGATTGTTTAGAAAAAGACAATACGCTTATAGCAGTAAAAAAAATAATTATTAGATTGTTCAAGTGCCATCCGCTATCTAAATACAAAGGTTACGATCCTGCGTAAAAACTTGAAAAAAATCCTCAAGGAGAGTTATGAATCAACAAAATGAATCACCGTTCGGAAACCCCCGTTTTTTAGCAGCATTGGGCATTACTTTTTTAGGCCTTTGGGGCTGGCAGTTTTACGTCTCTTCTAAATACCCGCAAGCTTCTCAGCCAGTAGCTGTTGAAAGTCAGCCCGCAAAACCAGTGGAAAAAGCTGTGGAAAAATCACAGCCCGATGCAGCCACTAAAACTCAGATAAATCCGTCTGATACAGTACCAGAAAAACTATTTTCTTATGAAGACGACAAGGTTAGCTTTTCAATCTCATCAAAAGGAATGGGCATAAAAGATTTTACATTAAAAAATTATACAAACCGCAAAAACGCAAAAATTAATTTTTCATCAACATTACAGGCTCCATTAACCGTTCAAAATAATGCTGTAGATTTTACTATCAAAGCTGTTTCTGATTCTGAATTTGTTGGCGAAGCCGAAGTCGCTGGCCAAAAAATCACTCGGACACTTAAATACCATAAGGAAACCGGGTCTTTCACATCAGATCTTAATTTTATAGAAGGTTTGGAATCGGTTCAATTCCTGCTTTCTCAGAATCAACTGCGCCCAGAATCAACCAATTTCTTAATGCCATCGTTTGAACACCAAGACTTTATATTTATTCAGGGTGGATCAACTAAAAACGAGAAAATTTCGAGTTTAAAACCAGGAGAGGGTTTTATTAAAACAATTCCTGCAGCTGAATTAATTTCGGTTGGCACGCAGTACTTTGCTGCGGCATCTGTTAACAAATCAGAAATTATTCCATCAGTGATGCTCAAAGTTGAAAACAACTTGGCTACAATAAACATCAACTACGATCTTAAAAATAAAAATATAAATCAGATCTCACAAGTCATCTATATGGGAGCCAAACAAGCCACTATATTAAATAAAGTTGACCCCAAGTTAAGCGAAATTCACACAAATGGCATGTTTGCCTTTATCTCTAAAATACTGATGAAGCTGATGGTTTGGTTACACGGTTATTTAAATAACTGGGGTCTTGCGATTATTGCCTTAACCATTATTGTGCGAACGATACTATTGCCTTTCAACATTATGTCTTTTAGATCAGCGCAGGCGATGCAAAAAGCAAAACCGAAATTAGACGCCATACGCGAACGATTCAAAGATGATCCAATGCGCATGAATAAAGAAACAATGGCTGCGATGAAGGAAAACAATGCGAACCCTTTAAGTGGCTGTTTGCCGATGTTGTTACAGATCCCGATTTTCTTTGCTCTGTGGACTGCAATTGGATCAAGTATCGAAATTTACCAACAGCCATTTTTTGGATGGATCACAGATTTAAGTCATTATGATCCGTACTTTGTTTTCCCCGTGCTTATGGGGATCACGATGTTTTTCCAACAAAAATTAACGCCAACAACGATGGATCCATTACAGGCTAAAATTCTTAATTTTATGCCGATTATATTTACGTTATTTATGCTGACTCTTCCTAGTGGACTGACATTGTACAACTTTGTCAGCGCCTTATTCGGAGTTATTCAGCAATATTTTTTATTAAAAGAAACAAAAAAACAAAACGCTTAAGCAAAAGCGAATAGAAAAAAGCACATCTTAAAAAATGGGCTAGATAAAGCAAAGGGGATATTATGGCAGGGTTTTTCACAAAATTATTTGGCGGATCAAAAAAACCAGATTTAGACGCAGCGGTTGAAGCTACGCTAACAGGAATACTAGATAAAGGTGGATTTGATTTAGCTTACAACTTAGATGTGACAAAAAAAGAAGAAATCACAGACATCAGAATTGATTTTTCTGGTGCGGATGAAGAGCTTTTAAAAGATCACAAAGGTCAATTATTAGACGCTTTTCAATTGATTATTAAGCGTGTAACTCAGCATAACTTTCCGGATATCCAAACAAACGTAGTGGTTGATGCTGGTGGATACCGTGAAGAATCTGAAGCGGCTTTGATCGAACGCGCAGAACACTTAAAAACAATCGCGATTGAACAAGGAAAATCAGTTTACTACCGCGCACTTCCTCCGAAAGAAAGAAAAGTGATCCACCAATACTTAGCATTAGATGCACGAGTAAAAAGTCGTTCACTAGGAGATGGTCTTTATAAAAAAATAAAAATATTTCCTGCGAAAAATCCTAACGGCACGGCAAATGATGGTGCTTCTTCAGACGAGGCTTAGCTTTTTATGTTCGATGCAGATCGTGAACAGAAAACAATCTGCGCTTTAATGACGGGCCCTGGTTCAGCCGCTGTTGCGGTGATTAGATTAAGCGGCCCAGACTCTTTTAAAATAATTCAAAAGTCTTGCCCCAGCTTAGTTAAAAAAAAACTGGAATCTCATAAGTCATATTTAGCTAAATTTTTTGATCAAAAAAATAACTTGATAGACCAATGCCTTGTTACATTGTTTTCGAAAGGGCACTCATACACTGGCGATGAAACTGTCGAGATCTCGTGTCACGGAAGCATGTACATCGTTAAAAAAATCATCGACACCTTAATTGTTTTTGGCGCGACGACAGCAGAAAAAGGTGAATTCACGTACCGTGCTTTTATGAATGATAGAATAGATCTTGTTCAAGCAGAGGCCGTTTTATCAGTCATTCAAAGTCAGTCAGAAAATTCATTAAAAATTTCTTTACGCCAATTAGAGGGTGAATCTTCTAAAATTTATCGCTCTTTTGAAGACCAAATGATCTGGTGCCTGGCGCACATTGAGGCCTCAATTGACTTCTCAACTGAAGGCCTAGATATCGTTGATCCAAAAGTATTATTAGATAAACTTTCAGCTTTAAAAAAAGATTTAAACGTATTAGTTAATACTTATAACCAAGGTAAAATTATCAAAGACGGCGTTAAAGTCGTCTTGGCTGGACAGCCCAACGTTGGAAAATCAAGCTTGCTGAATAATTTAGTTTTAGATGAAAAGGCCATCGTTACACATATTGCGGGGACAACTCGTGATGTGATTGAAAGTGAGACGGGTTTTTCTGGGTTCAAATTTAAAATTTCGGACACTGCAGGACTTCGCGAAACAACTGATGTGGTTGAAATGATCGGTGTCGAAAGATCAAAAAGCGAGACCCTAAAAGCCGACATTAATGTTTTTGTTTATGATTTACTTGCGGGGATAACCCCGAAGGATTTGAAAATTCTAAAGGGCCTAACGGGCCAGATCCTATTAGTGGGCAACAAGCTTGATCAATCAGCTGAAAAGACTATTGCAACTGAAACTGCAAAAAAATTACAGGAAAGCCTACCTGCAAACCATATTAAAGGACACGTTTTAGTGTCCGCGCTTGATCCCAAGGCCAGAGATATAATATTAACTAAGAGTCTGGAATTGTTAGGAACAAGCCAATTTATTGATAATTCAGTGATTTCATCGGTTTGGCAGCATGAATTAACCAGCCAGGCTGCTGAAAGCATCGGTCAAGTTATACTGGAACTTGAAAGCGGATTGGGTTACGAATTTGTTGCTCAGTCGCTAAAAAAATCACTTGTGGATGTTCAAAAAATTCTAGGAAAAGTTTACGACGATCAAATTATGGACCGTGTATTTAAAGAATTTTGCTTAGGAAAATGATTAAGCAAAATAGTTATAAGGTAAAATAATTAATGACCCACACAAATGGTTTGGAAAATTCAAAAAAATCTCACTATCAAATCATTGTGGTCGGGGCGGGGCACGCGGGCATTGAAGCCTGTTTATCTTCAGCTAAGCTAGGATTAAAAACTCTTGTCGTTACGACCAATTTAGACCGCGTAGGTTACATGTCATGTAATCCGTCTATTGGTGGTTTAGCTAAAGGCCACATGGTTCGTGAAATCGATGTCTTAGGCGGACAAATGGGAATTGCAGCTGACCGATCGTGTATTCAGTTCAAAAGGCTGAATGCAAGCAAGGGCCCAGCTGTCCGGGGAACAAGAACGCAAAACGATAAAAAAATCTATTCCAACATTCAAAAAGCGTCTTTAGAAAATCAAGAAAATTTAGATGTGATCGAGGGAGAAGTCAAAAAACTGATCCTTGAAAAAAATATTTGTTGCGGCGTCGTTCTGCAAGATGGTTCAGAAATTTATTCTGACCGGGTTATCATTACTGCCGGGACATTTATGAATGGCGTAATGCATATGGGGTTTCAACAAACTCCAGGGGGACGTATTGGTGATAAAGCATCGATTGGCTTATCTGATCAGCTTAAAGAATTTGGATTTGATGTTCAAAGACTTAAGACAGGTACTCCGGCCAGGCTTTTAAAAGACAGTATCGATTGGTCAAAAACAACGCCGCAATCAGGTGACGAAAAATTTTATCCATTTAGTTTTACATCTGATAGAAAATTTTATTTAGAACAAATTCTTTGTTACCTTTCTAATACCAACGAAAAAACCCATGAAATCATCAGACAAAATCTTGATAAATCACCCATGTTTTGTGGAATTATCGAGGGCACCGGCCCTAGATATTGTCCAAGCATTGAAGATAAAGTAACCCGCTTCGCAGATAGAATTTCTCATCAAACTTTTCTAGAGCCTGAAAGTTTAACGAGTGATTTAATTTATCTTCAGGGGATATCGACTTCTTTACCTGTTGATGTTCAAGATCAATTTTTAAAAACGATCCCCGGATTAGAAAATGTGAAAGTTGCAAGATACGGTTATGCCGTAGAGTATGACTTTATTGAGCCCACGCAAATTTATCACCGTCTAGAAACAAGACCGATTAAAAATTTATTCTTAGCTGGCCAAATTAACGGAACAAGCGGATACGAAGAAGCTGCGGCCCAGGGTTTTATTGCGGGTATTAACGCTGCTTTTTCTGTATTACAAAAAGACGAATTTATTTTATCGCGGTCTGAGGCCTACATGGGTGTGCTGATTGATGATTTGGTGACAAAAGGGACGCGTGAGCCCTACCGCATGTTTACATCGCGGGCTGAACACAGATTAATCCTTCGAGAAGACAACACCATAGATCGCTTAGCAGATATTTCCAAAAAAATCGGAATAACTTCTGAATCTGAACTGAATCAACTGTTTAAAATTAAAGAAGACCGTGAAATATTGATGAAGACGTTGTCTGAAACAATTTATTATCCGAACCAAACCACAAACGATAAAATATTAGCCCTAGGTAGCTCGGCATTATTAAAACCTTCAACAGCGGAAGAACTTCTTCGTCGACCAGAAATGAACTTTGGTCACATACAGTCTTTGGGCATAGAGGGCTTTACTGATGAAAACGTAACAGATTCTGTTGAAATCGCAGTGAAGTATTCCGGCTACATTAAAAAGCAATACGAGATCATCGAGCAGTCCCAAAAGTTAGAATTAATGGATCTTCCTGAAAATTTGAACTTTAAAAATATTAAAGGTCTATCGGGTGAAGAGATCGATAAATTATTAAAAGTTAAACCCAGAACACTAGGTCAGGCTCAAAGAATTTCTGGCGTTAACCCCTCTGCAGTTCAAGCCATCATGATCTATCTGCGTGGTCACAAACAGCAAAAAAACGAAAAACAACAAATAAGTTTATAATTTATATATAAAAATCATTAACTTGGGTAATTGTACTAATTAAACAAGTTAATGATTTTTTATTGTTTGATTGGCTGATTTTCAGGTTTTGCGGTTGTTGTTCCACGTGGAACATCGGGTTTTTTCTTTTCAATTCGGCCTGATCTTTTTGCGTATAAAGAAAGTTTTAACATTGAATCATCGATTTCTTTTTGGTCCGGCCAGGGCTTACCGTTTGGCAGTTGGCTTTCTAGATACTTTTTCTGAACGAATAATTTTCGCTCCGCAAGACTGATTTCATAATACCTGACCCGCTGCTTGAGGTAGACATTAATATTTTTTGCCTCGTTAAGCCTTTTTTCATAAACCTTACTTTCACCAGTCTGAGGCTTTGAAAGACTCCAGCTTTTGGTGATTTCATCGATTTCCCGGGAGTTCATACTAAGATCGGCTTTTGCTATAGCCAACTGAGAAGCTGTTTCTTTATAGACTATGTCTTTACTTTCAGGCTCAAGCTCGTGTTTTTCACAAGACGCAAACAACATAAATGTTGTTATTAGAAGCAAGCAAACGAGTGTTTTATTAATTAAATAGGCCTTTTTCATCTGTTCCACGTGGAACAATCGGATTAAATACCGCGCAACTAAAGTTTTTTAGTTGTCACACCTGTTATTTAAGAACAAAAATACTAACTAAGAGTTATCGGGGGCAACGTGGTTAAAATTATATGTATTGCGAATCAAAAAGGTGGAGTTGGTAAAACAACGACAACTGTAAATCTTTCATCGGCGCTGGCGCAACTAGGGAAAAGAGTCCTGGTTATTGATATGGATCCCCAAGGTAATGCTTCAAGCGGTCTTGGTATCAAGAAGCATGAAGCCGCGGAAAAGAACATTTATCATGTTTTAATCGGTGAAAGCACTCTTGAAGAGGTGTTATTCGCAACAACAACTGAAAATTTAACGATTGCAACGGCAAATCCTGATCTAGTAGGCGCCGAAATAGAACTTGTGGATATGCCACAGCGTGAATACCGCTTAAAAGCAGCTATTCAGACCGTAGCTGATCGATATGACTATATACTTATTGATTGCCCACCATCATTAGGACTACTCACTTTAAACTCGCTAGCTGCAGCCAACAGCTTTTTAGTTCCTTTACAATGTGAGTACTATGCGCTTGAGGGCTTATCACAGCTTTTGAACACGGCTGGATTAGTCAAAAAAGGAATTAACCCTCAATTACACATCGAGGGCATTCTTTTAACGATGTTTGATAAACGAAACAACCTTAGTCATCAGGTCGTTGAAGAGATCAAAACGCATTTTAAAGATAAAGTATTCAACGCAATTATTCCAAGAAACGTTAGATTAAGCGAAGCGCCTAGCCACGGAGTATCCATTTTTGGATACGACCCGCGCAGCATCGGAGCATTGATGTATTTAGAATTAGCTAAAGAAATCACCAAGCGGACTGCTCAATCACTAGTGAATAAGCAAAACAACAATAACACGGCAGAGTTGTAATATATGGAAATTTATAAAGAAAACAAAAACAAAAAGGGCCTCGGTCGCGGAATAGGATCGTTGCTTCAGGTTTCCGAACCAACCACAACTGAACCTACTCAAAACGAAAGATCTCAGCAAGCTTTGAATACTCAAGCTCAACAATCAACCCAGCTGCAAAACCCGATAGCTGATGACAAACGTATTTGGCAAATAGCTATTGATAAATTGGTACCCGGACAATATCAACCACGTAAAAAATTCGATAAAGAATCATTACAGGAGTTAGCTAAATCAATCAGAGAAAATGGAATTCTACAACCAATCACTGTTCGTAAGCGTACAGCAGGAGGTTATGAAATTATCGCTGGTGAAAGACGCTGGAGAGCGGCCCAGTTAGCTGAGCTTCACGAAGTTCCTGCGATTATCAAACAAATATCTGATCAAGATGCTCTTCAATTAGCATTGATTGAAAATATTCAGCGTGAAGATTTAGATGCAATAGAAGAAGCAGAAAGCTACCAAAGATTAATGGAAGAATTCAGCTTGTCTCAGCAGCAAGTGGCAGAAAAAGTCGGTAAAGAAAGATCAACAGTAGCTAATTCGTTAAGACTTTTGGCTTTGCCATTTGAAATCAAAAATTTTATTGGCGATAAAAAATTAACAACGGGTCATGCGAAAGTTTTGTTATCATTAGATAATAAACAGGATCAAATGGCGCACGCTAAAGAAGTCATTGAAAAAGGTCTCTCAGTAAGAGCGCTAGAGCAAAAAATTAAAGATAAAACAACAAATGCGTCATCGAACAGTGGCCTAACAGCAAAAGCGGATATTAAAACTGAAAACTTATCATCTAAACTAGCTGAACAATTAGCTGATCAAATTCAGAAATCTGTGGGCACAAAAGCCAATATTAAATATAAAAACGGAAAAGGCGAAATCGTTTTAAGCTTTTATTCGGATGAACAATTAAACGCCATTTACGAAAAGTTAGTTAACTAATGGATACGCAAATAATATCAGCAATAGTGGAAGAGGGTTGCGCCATAGAAGGACGAATGTCCTTTACGGGCACAGCTAAGATATCAGGGCAATTTACTGGAGAAATCTTTTCAAGGGATGAACTTATTATTACTGAGTCCGCGTCGGTTAAAGCCGATGTTGAAGTGGGCTCAGCCATTATAAAAGGATCTTTTGAGGGAAATATTACGGCTTTTTCAAAGGTCACGATGTTACCGCCAGCTCACTTTCGAGGCACAGTAACAGCCGCTAGTTTAAAAATTGAAGAAGGCGTCGTTTTCGAAGGCGCATCATATATTCCTAAAAATTGATCACTACCTTAAACCTTGACCACAAATTCAATAAAATGCTATTTCAAGATGTTCAAAACAAAAGGGAACTTGAATGGGTAAAATTATTGATATCGTCGCTCAAATTCTAAGTCAACTTGGCGCCAATTATACTGTTTATATTCAATTGTCTGTTTTCATTATTGGAATTGGTTTTTTAACTGTATTTGTTTATGGGCCGTACTTTAAAGCAGCCGATGAAAGAAATAAAAGAACAAAAGGTACCGATACAGTTGTTAAAGAAACAATACACGAAGCTAAAAATTTACAGACAATATATCAAACAAAAGCGCGTGAAATAAACGAAAAAATAAAAACAGTTTTTGAAAATAAAAAAAATCAAGCTGGCAAAAAATCATCTGAAATATTATCACAAGCTAAAAAAGATGCCGATCAAACAGCAACCAAAGCTAGATCTGAAATCGAACAACAACTTAAATTAGCCGAAACACAAGTGGCGCAGATTTCAAAAGACATCGCTGGAACATTAAATGAAAAATTTGAAAAAGGACTTTAAGATGAAAAAAAATAATTTCAAATTATTGAACCTCACATTTATATCTCTTACGGCTACCGTTGCTGTTTCAACATTGATTGCATCAGCAGCGCTTGCCGCCGGCGGCGGCGCACACGACGAAAACCACATTCCTGTTAAAACTATTTTAACTCAAGCGGTTAATTTAGGAATACTTGTAATTGTATTGGTCATCTTCACTCGAAAATCTATTCAGAATATATTTAAAGCTAAAAAAGATTTATTTTTAGAAGACTCGTTAAAAACGGCTCAAGCTTTAAAATTAGCCGAAATTGAATTAAGCGATATAAAATCTAAAATTAAAACTCTAGAAACCACTGAATCTGCAGCTTTATTAAATGCAGAAAAAGAAGCCGAATCAACAGCTCTAAAAATGGTTTCAGAAGCACAGGCGCAGGGTAAAAAAATTGTTGAAGATACAAGCCTGGTTATTAGCGCAGAACTTTCAAAAGCTAAAAATCAAATTCGCGAAAAAATCATCGAAGCATCAATGCTAGAAACTGAAAAAAATATCAAAGCCTCTTCAGCTAGCATTACTCAAAAATCTGAAAAAGGATTCTTGGAAGATTTAGGACAGGTGAAAGCATGAGTTCGAATATCGTTGTTAAAAAATATGCTAAAGCACTTTTTGATGTGACTTATCAAAAAGGATCAGCTGGCGAAGTTGCGTCTCAGTTAAGCGAACTTTCAAAAATATTTACACCTGAAATTACGGCGTTTTTCTCTAGCCCGTTTAATTCTTCAGAAAATAAAATCACTGTGGCTAAGTCAGCCCTTGAGGGTAAATGCACAGCTGAAACATTTAATTTTGTAATCACTCTTGTTCAAAACGAGAGAGTCTATTTAATGTCTGAAGTTTCCAAAGAACTAAGCCTTTTAGTTCAAGAATCAGCAGGAATCACAAAGGGTAAGCTTTATAGTTCTCAGCCCGTGACTGCAGATTTTATCAGACAAGTTGAAGCTAAGGCCACGCAGGCTTTAGGCAAAAAAGTTGAATTAATATTTGAGCAAGATGAAACCCTCATTGCTGGCTACAAAGTTGATGTTGCTGGTTGGACAATGGATGACTCTGCTCAAGCTCACTTAAAAATTTTAAAAGATGATCTAATGAAGAAAGGTTTATAATGGAAACACAAATCAGAGCAGACGAGATCGGCCGAATACTTAAAGAGCAAATTTCAAAATACAATAAAAACGTAGAAGTTGCAGAATCAGGCAGCGTTCTTTCAGTAGGTGATGGTGTTGCCAGAGTTTACGGATTAGAAAACGTTATGGCCGGAGAACTTGTTGAGTTCGCTTCTGGCGTAAAAGGTATGGCGTTAAATTTAGAATCATCGCAAGTCGGTGTGGTTATCTTCGGGGAAGATCGCGACATTAAAGAAGGCGATACAGTTAAAAGAACAAAACAAATCGTATCCGTTCCAGTTGGTGAAGCACTTTTAGGTCGCGTTGTTGATGGTTTAGGAAATGCGATTGATGGAAAAGGCGCGATCAATTCAAAAGAAACTCGTATCGTTGAATTAAAAGCTCCTGGTATCGTTTACAGAAAATCAGTTCATGAACCTTTACAAACGGGATTAAAAGCAATTGATGCTTTAATTCCAATCGGTCGCGGACAACGAGAATTAATCATCGGAGATCGTCAAACTGGTAAAACAGCAATCGCGATCGATACTATTATTAATCAAAAAGGCCAAAACGTTCATTGCTTTTACGTAGCGATCGGACAAAAACAATCTACAGTATCATTAGTTGTTGAAAGATTACGTCAAGCGGGCGCAATGGATTACACAACTGTTATTTCTGCAGGCGCTTCAGATCCAGCTCCTATGCAATTCTTAGCAGCGTATTCTGG
>JAYTPA010000222.1:0-1771 GCA_043747495.1 Bdellovibrio sp. | reverse complement strand
AAAATCTGTAGCTTGGCAAAATTCAAAAGGACTTAGGAACAATGAACGCAGAACGTTTATACGAATTAGGCAAACTCTACTGCGATCGTGGCGACTACAACTTAGCATTACCCAACTTGATTGAAGCGATCGAAATTTGTTTGAAAGAAAAAAATTACGAAATGTATTTAAAATGTGCTGGCCACGTTTTAAAAATTTATGCAGAAAAAGAAGAGTACGATCAACTTTCTGCATTTAAAGAAAAACTGCAAGACACAGTTATTCGTGAAAATATTCAATTAAATTCACGTGTGTATTACGTGTTTGGCGTGGCTGCTGTCTACAAAGGCCAAATCGAAAACGGTCTTGAATATTTTAAAATAGCTTTAGATCACGCTTTAAAAACAGATCACAAAGAAGATATCTGTTATGCGATTTTAGGTTTATCTATATGTTACCGTCACCAAAAGCGTTATGAAGATGCTCTTAAAGAAATTTATAACTTAAATATTTTCATGCAGTTCATTGATAACGTCGATTTAAAAGTTGCAGTGACAAGCGCAAATGCATTGGTTTTATTTGATTTAAAAAAATATGATCAAGCCTTAGAACTTTTTTGGCAAGCTTACGAACAAACAAAAATTGGCAAACAATTAGTGATTAGCCTTTCAGTTTTAAGCAACATAGGTATGTGTTTGTTTGAATTAGGTCAAAAAGATGCGGCTAAAATTTATTTTGAAGTTGTTTTAAAAAGCACTGATTTAACCAATACAAAAAAGAATCAAAGTCATTTATTAAAATATTTAAATACTTATAAAGACGATTCGAAACAAAATTTCGATATTGCTTTTGATTTTGATAATCACTTAGTTAAAGAAAAACAGTTAGGTCTAATTGATTTCAAGAATCAGTTTATCTTGTTGGATCTTTTGAAATTATTTATTTCAAAACAAGGCGAAGTTTTCTCTAAAGAATTTTTAGTCGAACACATCTGGAAACAAGAATATGATCCAGCAGTTCACGATAATAAAATTTATGTGACTATAAAACGTTTACGTAAAATGATTGAACCGGATTACGATCGTCCTAAATATATTTTCAGATCAAAAAATGGATATTTTTTAAATAAATCAATTAAAGTCAGTGATCAGTTTGCTCAACAAGAGGGGAGAGCTTAATGAAAACATTAATCGTCGGTTTAATTTTAGCGTTATCTGTATTTGCTCAAGCGCAAAGCCAATGTGGTGTTGAAACTCTTGGTGGAGTAGATCCATTCCCATTCAATCAGGGCAAAGCTCAGCCATTCCCGTGGGCTTCTATCCAAGGTATTTGGACAACAGTTGATGATCCAAATATATTGATTAAATTTAAAGTAACTCGTGAAAGCCAAAAAACTAGACATCTAAATGTTGAAATCTATTCTAAAATCGACTGTAAGACGCCGTTATTTAAAGGTGTTGGATTAATCAGTCGTGCTGAGAAAAATGTGATCAGAGCCCAATTGATGGGACGTGATTATGTTCAAAAATTAATGAAGCTGGCGGTTTTTGATCCAGATGCTTTATTGATGGATAAAAATGTTTGTTCTGAAGATGTATGGGCAGCGACGATCATCGATTTTGAGCCAGAAGAGATCTCGAGCATTAATGATGCTCCTCGCAGCAATATGGTGCTTAAAAAAATCACAGCATCTTTAGATTTATACTGCCGTCGCAATCGTAATTAGTTTTTTAAAAAAGCCTTGTCTCAAGGACTGAGATGGGGTTATAAGTTTTGAACGTTCAACAGGGAA
>JAYTPA010000221.1:0-1215 GCA_043747495.1 Bdellovibrio sp. | reverse complement strand
CGCGATAATGATCGTTTAATTTCTATTTTGAAAGATCTTAAAGATCTGGGTAATACATTAGTCATTGTTGAACATGATCACGACGTTATTAAAAACGCTCAGAATATTATAGAAATGGGGCCAGGATCTGGATATCTTGGTGGAGAAGTGGTGTTTGCAGGTAAGACTGAAGAATTTTTGAAATCAACAAAATCAAATACAGCTAGTTACTTAAAATTAAAAAAAGAAAATTTTATTGATCGTGATTCAAGACCTGTTCAAATTAATAACTACAAATATAAATTAGAATTAACTGGATGTTCAGGGCACAACTTAAAAAATGTTGATGTCGCCATCCCACTTCATCGGTTGGTCGCTATTACTGGGGTCAGCGGATCAGGTAAATCGACTTTAATTTCTAAAACTTTATACCCAGCTTTGGCCCGTGCACTAGAGCTGGAATTTATTGTGGCTCAGCCTTATAAAAAAATTACGGGCACTGATGCGATTAAAAATGTTCTTTTGATTGATCAATCAGCTATTGGTAAGTCCGCACGCAGTTCGCCGATTACTTATCTTAAAGCTTTTGATGGAATAAGGTCTTTAATGGCCGCAGTACCAGAAGCTGTTCAACGTGGTTACACAGCCGGAACATTTAGTTTAAATGTGGATGGTGGCAGATGCCCTGCTTGCCGTGGCACAGGCTATGAAGAAATTGATATGCAGTTTATGGATAATGTGATTATTCCCTGTGATGTCTGTGACAGTAAAAAATACCGCAGTGAAATACTTGAAATATATTATAATAAAAAAAATATCCATGAAATTTTATCAATGACAGTGGCTGAAGCTATGAACTTCTTTGTCGCTAACCCACCTATTAGAAAACCATTATCTGTCTTAAAAGAAGTAGGTCTTGATTATTTAACACTAGGTCAACCAGCTAATTCTTTAAGTGGCGGAGAATCACAACGTCTAAAAATTGCCAAAGAATTCTCGCAGGTTTCACAAAAATCGACTTTATATATTTTAGATGAACCTACAACAGGTCTTCACTTCAAAGAAGTTGAAATGCTGATGAAGGTTTTACATAAACTTATTGAAGCTGGCGGGTCAGTCATCGTTGTTGAACACAATCTTGATGTTATTCGCAGTGCAGATTATGTTATTGATATGGGCCCAGAAGCGGGCAAAAATGGCGGGCAAATCGTCGCTGAAGGAACTCCGAAAGATATT
>JAYTPA010000220.1:0-10042 GCA_043747495.1 Bdellovibrio sp. | reverse complement strand
AACTTGGAACTGGTCAACGTTATCAACACAAGATGCACTAACGATGTCAGCTAATGCATTAACAACTGGAAGCTTATTAAATTTAACAACGTCAAATGCCTCGGTCAGTTCAACAGACGGATTATTGTATGTTGCTAATACTGGTGCAAGTACAAACGGAGTTATTGCAAGGATCCAATCGAATTCAACTGCTGGTTCTGGATTAACAGTTTTAGCAAATGGGAATGTGGGCGTGGGTACTATGGCGCCAGGCCAAAAGTTTGATGTCAGCGGCACTATCCGCGCTACTGGTTTTATGATAGGCAATACAACTTACCTTGCTTCGGGCGAGTTAAACGCCGCCGCAACAGGACCTTACGTTGATCCACATAATGGCGTTTTATATGATGCTAAATTTGGCGGTAACAACAACGGTATTGCCGTTCGCGGTAACAGCACATTCAACGGTAGCGTCGGTGTTGGAACGACAAATCCATCAGCAGGGCTTCACGTTTCGGGAACGTTTCGAATTGGAAATACGAACTATCTTTCAACCGGAGAGCTTAATGCCGCCGTGTCAGGATCTTTTAGTGATCCACACTTGGGCACACTTTACGATGCTAAGTTCGGCGGTGACAACAGCGGTATCGCAGTTCTTGGGAACAGTCTTTTTCGAAACAACGTTGGCATAGGTTTGACGACAGCGCCAACAGCACGACTTGATGTTTCAGGCACAGTCAGATTCGCAGGTGCAACAACACCAGTATCTGGTGGAGTCTTAACATCAGATGCTAGTGGTACAGCAACATGGAGACTTCCATCGAGCAGTTCGCAATGGACAACAAATGGATCTGCTCTTCATTATAACTCAGGAAAAGTAGGCGTTGGGGTTAGTTCGCCTACTGCAAATTTTGAAGTTGCAAATTACAGTACTGCGCCAACAAATGATTATCAGATTGTTGTTTCGAATTTTACTGGTGATGGTGGTAATGCAGGAATTGGTTTTAGACAAAGTGATACTGCGAACGGTGGTTCACATAATGTTAAATCAGCAATCGTTGCAACTTATTCAGCTGGTTTTGCAATCAGTAATTTAAATTTTGTTCTAGATAATACAGGTGATAATTCAGCTGCAGATCCAGCAACAGATACAAAAATGATGATCACTCCGACAGGTAATGTGGGTATCGGCACTGGCACAACAACGCCTGAAGCAACACTTGATGTATCCGGTACAATCAACATGCGTGGCGCTTATTACGAAGATTTATCAACTTTAGGTACATTAGCTTGCGGAGCTACAAATATCACTGGCTTCGGAAAGAACAATTATGATTTAACAGCGTGTACTTCAGGAACTACAACATTAAATATTCCAACAATTACAGGCTGGCCTTCAGGAAATAAAATTTGGACAATTTCAATGTACGTGACGGGTCAAACAAGCAGTACATTTAATGTGACTTATAATTCGGCGACCACTGATGTGTATTGGGATCGTAACTCAACAGGCGGTACTGGTGGCAATAATTACTCTGGATTTTTAATTAATAATTCAACAACAAATATGTTCACATGTACTGTTGTGAATAAAGGCACTGTTAAAGTTTACTGCGGAGTATCCGCACAGTATTAGGTGGAGTATCTGCACAGTATTAGGTGGAGTATCTGCACAGTATTAGCATTAAATATTTGTTTACAGCATCAGCTTTTGGGATTCATATTATATAGGGTGATTGTGTTAAAATTTTTTGTAGTTTTATTTTTTTCAAGTCTACTTAGTTTTTTTGCCATCGCCGGCATGGGTGCTGGTATGTCATCAGGAAAACAATTAAATTTAAGTTTATTAGCTGGCGTTAATCAAGGTAACGGCAACATCGATGGTGTTGGTAGTGCAGCACGATTTATTGGAGCTAATGAAATAGCGATAAATTCTTTAGGCCATCTTTATATCACAGATAATTCTCATTCAGTACGTAAAGTCGTTGTTTCAGGAACCACTGCTACGGTGACGACTTTCGCTGGTGGTAATCCCGGTGCTGGTACAAACGGTAATGGCGTGAACGCCAGATTTGGTTTTATGTCTGGCATTGTAATTGATTCTTCTGACAATATTTATGTTGGATGTATGTATTTTTGTAATCCGGTTAGAAAAATTGCAACCAATGCTGATGTAACAGATTTTAGCACCAGTCCTGGAAATCCCCGTGGTTTAGCTATTAGCAGCGCTGGTGTCATATTTACGGCAACAGGATGCGCAATATACAAAGTCACATCTGCAGGGGCAACATTGTTTTCTGGTGTCAACGGAAGCTGCGGTGGTGTGGACGGTGTTTCATCAACTGCCAGGTATCAAGATTACTTAAGATTATATTTTCATAATCCAACGAATGAACTTTTTGTTGCGGATAGTGATAACAGAGCTATCAGAAAAGTTGATGCTTCAGGAACTGCGACTACTTTTTCTGGACTGATCGGATCAAGCGGTTCTGTGAACGGTGTATCATCAACAGCGCGGTTTAATTCTCCTCAAGGAATAACTTATGATTCATCTTTAGGTGCTTTTTTTGTTTCTGATTCAAAAGCGATTCGCCGGGTTTCAACATCGGGAACCGTATCAACATTGACTGGCGCTTTGGGAGTCTATAATCGAAGATCTGCTGACGGAACGTCTGCAACAGCATTGATTGATGATCCTGGACGTCTTGTTTCAAACGGATCAGGTATATTTTATTTACTTGACGGTGGTGGAAGCCTTCGTCGGGTTGATTCATCCGGAAATGTTGTAACCATTGCCGGTAAAATGCCAGACGCTTTTGGTACGGTTGACGGTACTGGCACTGCTGCAAAAATTCGTGACGGGATTGAATCTGTTGCAAAAGACAGCTCAGGAAATATTTATATTATGGAATCGCCTGATAGTTTTAAAATCAGAAAAGTGACTCCTCAAGGAGTCGTTACAACCTATGCTGATGCAGGATGTTGGACGCAAGATGGGCGATTAATTTTTCATAGCAACGGCAATATTTACTTTGCTTGTTATAATAATCCTCGAATTCGTCAAATGAATGCTTCGGGAACGGTTACTTTTTTTTCTGGAACAGGAACTGCTGGTATCACTGACGGGGCTTCGTCGACAGCTCAATTTAATTTTATAACAAATCTTAAAGAAGGTCTAGATGGCAGCATTTACGTCGCAGACAATCAAGCTGTCCGTAAAGTTGATGCTTCAGGGACTGTTTCGACCATTGTAGGAATCCCTACCAGTGGTGGGCGTACGAAGGGGGCTTTTGCCTCTGCAAGATTTGAACTAATAGCCGACTTAGCAATTGATTCAAACGGTGATATATATGCCGCTGAAAGATATAGTGGAGTCATTAATAAAATTAATATCGCATCTGCCACAGTCACAATTCATGCTGGTAATTATGATCAAGGTGGCTTCGCAGATGGCACAGGTACAGCAGCGCGTTTTAATGCTATGGACACAGTAACAATAGATCCTAAAAATAATCTTTACGTTGTAGACTATTATAATTCAGCGATTCGAAAAATTACGCCAGCGGGTGTCGTCACGACTCATATCGGTCGCAAGCCGGCCACATGGATTCCATATTATGCAATTGGGACACAACTTGGACCTTTGCCGTCATCAGTTAATGATTCTACCAAAATTATTTACGATCGTAATAAATTATTTTTAGTTTCACCGGGCGGCGTGTTTATGGCGCCAGCGAATTAGACGACTGGTCTAAAAACTAATCTAAATTAATTTCTTGATACAACTCCATAGAACAGCTTTTGGAACGTGATCCATTTTAAGGGCGATCATGCATTCATCAAGTCGACCTTTTCTATTTTTAAGTAAATCAATGGCTTTATTCAGATCTCGTTCGATGCTAGGTCCATAGGCTGTGGTTGCTTTATCTATTGCTTTTTTTAAAATAAGCTTAGGTAATTGCAGCATAGCCAGATCGACCAGATCACGGCTAAATACGGAATCATCATTCCAACAATCTGAATTCGCAAGCAATTTACAAGCTGCCATATCAAGTGTTTGTAATGTTTGAATGCCGCATATACGGTGATCTGTTTTTGGATCTTGTATAGAAAAACGAGATTCAAAAATAATTTCCATTTTAATTTCAGTCTCTGCTACTTTTAACAATGTATATAATAAGATACATAAATAGGAAAATTCTGGATTATCATCTGCGTTTAGGTTTTAACCTCTGCAGGTTTTATTAAAGACAAAAATCAAGCCAGTATGTTACAATATAAGTCACATACTGGACCATATAAGTCACATACTGGACCATATAATTAAAAATATGTTGTTTGTATTTTAAAATCAAGCCAGTATGTTACAATATATGTCACATACTGGAGACTATTTGAAAAACATATCTGATCAGTTTAAAAATCTGTCTCCGGAAGTTGATTACCAAGCCTTGTTAGCGCAGATGCAAACATTGTCACACCCCCGGCGAAAACTCAAAGAACTCCAAAATAAAGGCTCATTGATTCGCCTAAAAAAAGGTTTTTATGTCTTAACTGAACAAATCATTGGTAAAAACTATTCCGTACAAATTGTGGCTAATCTTTTGTATGGCCCGTCGTATTTATCTTTAGAGTACGCTCTTTCGTATTATGATTTAATTCCAGAAAGGGTCGAATCGCTAACAAGTGTGACAACGCAAAAAAATAAAAATTTTGAAACAGCGATTGGCCACTTCACCTACAAACATTTAGCTACTGATCTTTATCCGATGGGTGTAACGATAAAAAAAACTGAAGATGATCGAAATTTTTTAATCGCGACACCTGAAAAAGCTTTGATGGACATGTTTACTTTAAAATTTAAAAACACCGATTTACCTAAGAAAAAAGATATTCTGAAAGCTTTAATTGAAGATTTGCGTATTGATTTAGAGGCATTTAAACAAATTAGAGATCGAAATCTTTTACAAGAAATGAAATTTTTTTATAGAAACCGTGCTTGGAACCGACTAGCCATTGATTTTTTGTTGGAGTATTAATGAATCAAGCTATTAATGAAATGTTAGAAAAATACAAAATACAAACGGCCACCGAAGCTGAAAATGCACTCAAAGAAGTTATTCAAGAAATTGCTTTACTGGGGCTTCACCGGGCCAATTTTTTTGAAAAAGCAGCTTTCTACGGTGGAACGGCCTTGCGTATTTTATATAATCTTCCCAGGTATTCAGAGGATCTTGATTTTACCTTAATAAAATCGGATAAAAATTTCCAACTTAAACCTTATTTCTCAGCTATAGAAAAAGAATTTGAAGCGTTTGGATTTAAAGTCAGTATACAGTCAGTTGATAAAAAAATAAAAACCAATATTGACTCTGCATTTATAAAAGCGAACACTAAAATTCATCTTTTAGAAATTAAATCTTTAAGTGCTTTTGCCTCTAAAGTGCAAGCGCAAGCTAAATTACAGATTAAATTTGAAGTCGATTCAGATCCAGTCGTTAATTTTAAATATGAAACGCGCTACCTGCTGACACCAACAAGTTTTCCAATCATTAGTTTGCAAAAGCCTGACTTGTTTGCAGGCAAGCTACATGCGCTTTTATTTAGGAATTGGAAAAATCGCATCAAGGGGCGTGATTTTTATGATTATGTTTGGTACTTAAAAAATAAAACTCCTGTAAGAATAAGTTATTTGCGTGATAAATCTATTCAAAGTGGCCATTTAAAATCTTCACAAGAATTACAAACTGTTCAGCAATTACAAGCTTTGATTAAAAAGCGTATACAAGCTGTTGATATTGAGCTGGCCAAACAAGACGTGCTGCCATTTATTAAAGATTCAAAAGAATTATCCGCTTGGAACCAGGATTTTTTTATTCAAATTACAGATCAGTTGATGATTGTTTGAGATTTTGCAATTAAAAATCCAATCTTAAATGAACCCTGTCTCAAATTAAGACACTTTTAGTTAAAGCCCACATCACAATCACCCAAATCTAATCCCAAAATTTAAGTCAAAAAGTCGTTAAACTAGTCCGATAAGTTGTTTATGAAAATCAATCATTTCTACGTTGTACTATTGGCTTTTTTTATTTTTGCAAATCCTATTCAAGCCAAAGCGCAAAAAAATAAAACACTAGCAGACACCATCGAATACACATCCACGTGGCAAGCGCCGCAGTTTAATTTATATCCTGCAAAAGGCTACACTGTGGATACATTTAAAGTTCCAGAAGGATTAAAAAAAGATGTGGATTTTTGGATTAAAATTTACACTCAATACAGCACTCAGCAAGGGGTGTTCCATATTGCAGGCGACACTGAAGTCATCCTTGGTGAAATTGATTTAACCCAAGTTTACGCCAATCAAAAATGGTCAGCAATTCGCAGGGAACTTGAAGCAGAAATTTTGATCAAAAGACAAAAAAGAAATTTAGCCCAAAAACATAAAGTTGATGTCAAAAATATTCGATTACAAATGGGTCTAAAAGATCGCATGCTTGAAGCCATTAAAATTTCTGGTCGGTATTTTCCAATGATTGAAAAAGTTTTCGAAAGCGAAGGCATTCCTAAAGAGCTTTCGCGCATTGTGTTTGTTGAAAGTTCTTTTAATATTTATGCACAATCCAGCGTAGGCGCTAGTGGGTTATGGCAAATTATGCCACGGGTATCCAAAAAATATAATTACATGACCCCGTCGCAAGATTTACGTAATCACCCCTTTTATTCAACACAACTTGCAGCCACTATTTTAAAAGAAAATTATGCGATTTTGAAATCATGGCCCTTGGCAGTCACAGGCTACAACCACGGTGTGGGTAGTATGCGAAAAGTCATTAATAAATTTAAATCAAATGACATTGCTTTTTTAGTGAATAATTCTAACTCAAAAAAGGGATTAGGTTTTGCCAGTAAAAATTTCTATTCGACATTCTTGGCAGCACTGCATGTTGAATCACATGCCAATATTTATTTTCCGGAACCGATTTATAAATATAAAGAACTCGAAACAAAACAATACAAAATTAAAAAAGTTATTACTTATGATCAGTTATTAACTGATTTTGATAATGATCAAAATTTATTAAGATTTTACAATCCTCATCTCAGTTCAAAAATATTGAAGCCAGGCCAAAAAATACCAATCAAAACAGTTGTTAATTTTCCTAAAAAAGATAATGAAAAATTAGCCGAAGAAAAATCGGGATCAGGGGACTAAGATGGAACAAAAAAAAATTAAGAGAAAATTAATTATCAACAAAGAATTTCAATATAAATTCGGTCTTTATCTTATCGTGCCGGTACTACTATCGCTTTCAATTTTTTGGATTGGACTTGAATTGTTTTTCAGCCGAATGAACGCTTTGGGTCAGGCCTCGTCGCTACCGCCGGATCATCCTTTTTATACTTTTATTAAAATACAAAAAACAGATCTTAGCCAAAGTGTTTTGGTCGCTGGGGTTTTAATCTCGATAGTTATGTTAGTTTGGGGACTGTATGTCTCTAGACGAATCGTGGGACCTATTAAAAAACTACACATTCATCTTGATTCAATTAATAACCAAGATGAATTAGGAAAAGAATTAGAATTCAGAAAGAATGATTTTTTTCAGGAAATTCCAGTGGCTTTGAATGATATGGTCAAACGAGTCAAAAAATAAACTACATGCCCATATCTGGGTTTGTGTTCATCACAATTTTTAAGACTTTCAAAACGCAGTTTCCGTATTGAAATTTATCTTTTGTGAAGTGCGCATCTTTACATAAAGTCTGGCCACTTTTTAAGAAAGTTTTAACTTTGCCACCTTTTCTAGATGAACAGAAATCAATGGCTTCATCATTTCTAGTTACAAATTTTGGGATTTCTTTAACAGATCCATCAGCAAAAAGTAGATTTTCAGCGGCATTAACTTTAGTCTGACATGTTTCGTCAGAATTATTTTTTTTCGACATTTTAGGCTGAGAGAAAGAATTTACAGAAACTAATAAAATGATTGTTGTAGCTAATAAGAACTTCATTGTTGTACCTCATATTCAAATATCAGACTAAAATGAGTCCTCTATTTCAATACGCTGCACAGCATATCGAAGCAATGGTCCTGATTTTTTGCATCGATATGATAAATTTGGCAATTTTATTGCGTATCCGTAAAATTTACCGTAAAATTTACGGATATGTCGTATAAAAGAGAAATTAAAGTTTCAGAGAAGTCCTTCTTTTTGTTCGGCCCAAGAGGGACTGGTAAATCGACCTGGCTTCGAGATATATTTAAGCCAGATCTCACTATAGATTTATTAAGATCTCAGCAATACCTTGAGTTGTCGGTAAACCCTTCACTTATTCGAAGTAAACTTGAAGCATTGCCAATTAAATCTAAAGTAGTTATTGATGAAATTCAAAAGCTACCAGCACTTTTAGATGAAGTTCACAGTTTTATTTTTGAATCAGATCAGCAAATTCAATTTGCCTTGACTGGTTCAAGTGCCAGAAAAATAAAAAAAACTAAAGCTAACTTACTGGCAGGTCGTGCGATCAATAAAAATTTGTATGCTTTAAATAGTTTTGAATTGGGTACTGATTTTGATCTAGATAGCATTCTACACTTCGGATCTTTACCCTATATATTCAGTTTAAAAACTAAAAAAGAAAAAATCGAATATTTAATGGCCTATATTGAAAACTACTTAAAAGAAGAAATTCAAGCTGAAGCTGCAGTTAGAAATTTATCAAGTTATCATCGATTCCTCAAACATGCGGCAATAATGAATGCGCAAGTTTTAAATGTGAACAATATTTCAAAAGAGGCTTCTGTAGCTCGTTCTACATTAGATGGATTTTTCAATATCATTGATGAGACGCTATTAGGCTGTTTTGTTGAGCCAATCCACCTCAAGGCAAAAGTCAAAGAAGTCTCAACGCCGAAGTTTTATTTTTTTGACTGCGGTGTTGTTAGAGCTTTGCGAAATGAACTTGATGAGTCTATTCATGAAAATGACAAGGGTTATCTTTTTGAGACTTTTTTACTTAATGAGATTCAGTCATTTAATAGTTACCACCAAAAATTCTGGGAATTTTACTACTGGGGGACGCCATCACAAGGAGAGGTCGACTTTATAATAGCCAAAGGTAAAAAGTATGTCGGATTGGAAGTCAAAGCTTCTAAAAAATGGAAGCCAGAATTTAACAAAAACCTCAATACACTACTTGAGGGTAAAAAAATCAAAAAAGCTTATGGTATTTATTTAGGATCAGAAAAACTTCGATTTGGTCTAATCGAAGTTTTTCCTATCAAAGATTTTTTAAAATTGCTTCATAGTGAAGACAATTTTATTTTCTAATTAATATCTTGGTCTTCTTGGTGCTGAATCAGCATCACGGGGACCACTGCTTGTGCGTCCACCACGTGAACCACCACTTGCAGGTCGGCCACCACTGCTACTACGAGCAGCGCCACGGAAACCGCGAGACTCACCACTACTGCCGCCAGTTGACGGGCGTGAATCAGACCTTGGCCCACGGTCATCACCACGAGTGTCCGGACGGCTTTCACCGCGATCACTTCTTGGTGCTTGATCGTTTCTGTCACGGAATCCCCAACGAGATTGCGGACGGCTTTCGGCAGAACCTTCGCTTGATGAAGGAGCACGGTCATTATAATCACGACGAGGTCCACGAGATTCACCACCACGAGGTCCGCCATCACGTGAATCAGAACGACCGCGGTATCCACCACCATCACGAGACCCACCGCGACCACCAAAGCGTGGACGGCTGTCATCACTATATGAACGATCGCTACTGCGTGATTCACTTGAACGTAATTCAAGAGATCTTGGTTGTTTCATACGAAGTTCTTCACCTTGACCGAAATAATCAAAAGCTTTTGCAAGCCACTGTTTTGTTTCGATTGATAATTCAGTTAAAGCTGCGTTTTCTAATTGATCCACAGCTTTAGCAAAACGGGTCACATCAGTTTCACGAACATTGCGTGTTGCAATTTCATTTAACCAGTTCATTTTTTGTTTAACTTGAACTTCTTCAACTAAAGGAATTCTTAAATTT
>JAYTPA010000219.1:0-2178 GCA_043747495.1 Bdellovibrio sp. | reverse complement strand
ACCTCGACTGGCGCCAAGTAAAATATATTTGTGACCTTTTGCTGAAGTTGTCATAATTTATTTATATGCCAAGAATTACAATTCCTCAAAAGAATCTTTCTATTGATGCACCCACAGGAAGCCAACTAATGCAGATTTTATTAGATCATCAAATCCCAGTGGCATCGTCATGCAAAGGCGATGGAATTTGTTCTAAGTGTGCCATGACAGTTACCCCGCAAGGTAGCCATAGCCAACTAGAGATCGAAACTTTACAAAGAAATAAAAAAGATCTGACTTTGCGTTTATCCTGTCAGATTGAAATCGATCAAGATCTGACCGTTTCTACAACCTATTGGTAGTTAATTTTTAGCAGTTAGTCTTTAGCTGTTAGTCTTTCACTAACCGAATATAATTAATTTCGATGCCTTGTTTAACAAATATTTTTTCAAACGTTGTCGAAAAATTATTTTCAAAATATTGATTGTTCTCAGCATACAAATTCAATGTTTGAAATTCTGTGCGGTATTTTGATTCTTTGATTTCATCTAAAGCCCATAAAAAATATTCCCGTGAATCAGTTTTAAATTCAATAAATGACCCCGGTCTTTGCATGTTGTAAATCCAGTCTAAAATAACCCGGTTTACAACACGGTTTTTAGGTTTTCTAGGTGATACCCACGGATCAGGAAAATGAATAAACATATTATTTATTTCACTTTCTGCAAATAATAAATCTAAATTGAATGCATGATATCTGCAAATCGCCGCGTTTTTACAGCCTGCGACCTGCGCCCGCCGAATCGATTGAATCAATGGTTTATATTTTAATTCTAAACCCACAAGACAACGCTCTGGATGTTTATGTGCACGGTTGGCAAAGTGTGTCCCTGCCCCAGTTCCAATTTCAACATCAACAGGGTGATCAGCTTTAACATTAAAAACTTTTTCTCTCCAATGGCCTTTATTCAGCGGGGATCGTTCTTCATTAAAAGCAATATCTTTATATTCATTATCTAGCGCCAGTGTGTACTGAGTCTGAATAGGTAACGTTCTTGTAATATTAATTTGTGGGCGTTTCATTATATCTTTCATAAAACTTCTGTGTGCCTTGGTCCGTTTATAATGTGTTCTGCAGTTAAAAGTCTTTGATTTAAAAATGGATGAACCCTTACTGGACAGTTCTGCACAGAACAGACTCGGCAATACTTTTGATAACAAGGGTCTGTATGAAACGCGAATTCGCCATCGAATTTGTAAGATTCAACAACTTTTTTTTCGTATTGATGTGAAACTTGATGAACAGTTTTAGCATTCCAAAATTCCGGGATCACAATATGGGCATCAATATGATGAAAAGATCCAGATCTAATAATTCTAACATTATGAATATCAATTATTCCTTCAACTAAATGCGACTGAATACATTTAGCTAAAACTTTTACACTTTCCACATCAGCTTGATCTAATAAACCACCCACATTGCGCTTAATAATTTGCACGGATTCATAGCCTAACCACAAACCGACTAACAAACCAATCAACGAATCAATCCATTTTAAACCCGTATAGTAATAAAGGCCTAAACCAAAAATGACCCCGGCTGTTGTTTTCACATCAGCTAGTAAATGGGCCCCGCTGGCTTTAAGAGCCTCTGAATTTTGATTTTGACCGACGCGCACTAAATACAATCCAACAACGCCGTTAATGATTGATGCTAATATAATATAAAAAACTCCCACATGTAGGTTCTGAACTTGGTGACCTTGAACAATTGATCTGACAGATTCAAAAATAATAGCGAAAGCCGCAAACAATATAATTCCACCTTCAAAAGCCGCAGAAAAGTATTCTAGTTTACCGTGACCGTAAGGGTGATCTTCATCAGCTGGCTCCAAAGCATATTTTAAAACAATGATGGCCACGATAGCTGTGACCACATTAACAATGGTTTCCAAGGCGTCTGATAAAATACCTGTTGATTGAGTTTTATAAAAAGCGAAGAACTTGAGACCTAAGACAACAAGGCTCACTAAAAACGAAAATTGCGCAGCTTTTTGAGATTTTTGTATTCGAGAATGAAGTTGCACTGTCATGACAGATTTAATTCCATGACAAATCTATGTCATAAAACTAAGCGACTGTCTTGTGTTTTTTATCAAATAGTTGAATGATCGAAGATTTTTCAATCTTATGCAT
>JAYTPA010000218.1:0-17116 GCA_043747495.1 Bdellovibrio sp. | reverse complement strand
CCGATAGACTTGTTAGTGGGGGCTACCATGAAAAAACAAACGGCTTATAAAGTTGTGCTGACTTATATTCTATTAACAACTGTGTTTATTCCTTTCCAGAACTGCAGCAAGTCTCAGTTCACGGCAATGAAAAATTCTAATGCGCTCAATACAACAAATTCATCTTCGCTTAGTGATCCCTCTTTAGTTGGCGACATCCCTGATGATAGCACTGCACCAAATATTCCTACTAACAGTGTTCCAAAAGTTTGTCGTTTTAATGGCGCTGTTGTCCCAGAAGGCCAGTCCCGCACAGCTTATCAAAATTCAACAGTCGCATTTGGTCAGTCCTGTGTTTCTGAAGAAAGATTTTGTCTTAGCGGCGAACTACTAGGAAGTTACAACTTTGGAACATGCAGCGTGAATGCACCGGCTTCATGTTTATTTAACAACCAAACTATTCCACACGGCGGGCAAGTTATAGCTTACCAAAATTCAAGTGTGGTTTTTGGAAGTTCATGCTTAAACGAATCTGAAAAACGCATTTGTAATAATGGCGTATTAAGTGGATCAAATAATTTTAATTCATGCGTGGTTGGCGCCCCTGCTGCCTGTTTGTTCAACGGTCAAACTGTAGCTCATAGTCAAAGTGTTACTGCATTTCAAAACTCGAATGCAGGTTTTGGATCATCTTGCGTATCTGAACAAAGAACTTGTATCAATGGATCATTAGGTGGTTCATATAACTTTCCAAATTGTAATGTTGATGCCCCAGCTTCATGTTCATTTAATGGTACAACAATAGCTCATGGTGAAAACGTTAAAGCCTTTGCTTCATCAAGCGTGGCTTTTGGTGGATCTTGCCAGTCACAAGTTCGATCTTGCGCAAATGGTGTATTAAGTGGATCAAATCAATTTGCCAGCTGCGCAGTAGACGCTCCAGCAGCTTGTTTGTTTAATCAAAAAACTTTAGCTCATGGTGAAGTTGTTACAGCATTTGCATCATCAAGTGTTCCGTTTGGTGGAGCATGCAATTCTCAAGTTCGCTCTTGTGAAAACGGATTATTAACTGGTTCTCATGAATTTGCAAATTGTGCAGTGGATGCACCAGCTTCATGTTTAGTTGATGGTAAAACCGTGGCCCATGGCGAAATTATAAATACTTTTGCAAGCGCTCGCGTTCCGTTTGGTGCAAGTTGTGTCGCTGTTCCTACATCATGTGACAACGGTCAATTATCAAGTTCAAATATGTTTACAAGCTGCGAAGCTGATAAACCAGCAGTTTGCCAATTTGAAGGCTCACAAGTTCTTCAAGGCAGTGCACCTGTCGTTAGATATAAAAGCAGTCTTGTTTCTTTCGGGTCAAGTTGTGAAAGTGAGCAACGTTCATGCGGCACTAGTGGTATTATCAGTGGAAGCTTTACAGAAAAATCCTGCACGGCTTGCGGTGCTGGTCAAATGGCGATGAATGGAAAATGTGTACAAATGTACGTATTAAGTGAATTTAGAAACACTGCCGTTAATCGTGTTCTCAATTTTAATTTGGGAATCAAAGATCGTTGTGTTCTAAGAACTTTCGAAGGCGATAACGCGGATTTCAGCGCTTGTAAATTATCAATGAATGCATCATCGTTGTGGACTTTAACAATAGAAGATGAAGGAAAAGCCCAAGCCTTGACTTGCTCAGTCACTTGCTCAAGCAAATCAACAGGCGTGTCAATAAATTCAAATGTCGGACAGCTTTGTAACACAATCAAAGGCCCAGGTATTAGAATGACTAATGGTCAGTGCTGCTCCGGATCGAAAGCCATCGATACTTGGGTACGACCGCCACCGCCACCACCACCACCAAAAACAAATAGTCTTTTCTCAGTTAATTATTTAAATCAGCCAACAGGAGGATTTGGTATGGCAGGCAGCAGCGTGACGGGAATCAACAGTTATTCTTTTCTTCCATTACATGTTAAAGAAGATGATCGATACTGCCAATAAACTAAGAACCAGAACAGCGGTCAAAAGTCACAGAACGACTTTGGCCGTTGTATGTTACACTTCCCACTCCACATGAAGAAATCGTCACGTTAAACGCCCCATTCGCAGAACAATTTCCCGACCACGAACCAGCTGTGGCACAGGTGCAATTACTGCTCCAGACCACATTTGTTGGGGTAATATCGCAAACTTCGTTTGTTAAATTATTAGTAAAGCGCAATGTTCCACTTTGAATACGGCGACCGATCCGTGCTGTTCCACTCATAACAATTGATCCGACTGTTGTTGTCGTTACATCATACACTACTGCGCCCTCTAAGGAAACTGTTCGACGAATTCCATCGCTTGTATATGTCACTGTTTTTGGGTTAGTCCCTTGGGTCCACGACATTTCTTGTCCGTTAGTGCCTGACTTACTTACTCCTAAAGTTGCCGTACCTCTTGTCACAGTGAAGTTTGGATTACGGCGCACAATATTCGCACCACCTACTTCAGCGCAAGTGTTACCCGAGTTTGGCCATGTCATAGTCACATTACCAGTGAAAGTAGCTGCACCAAGTGTGCAACCACCAAAAGTTCGTGTTGTCGCGTTACTTGAGCAAGCTGAATACGCTTGTCCAAAACAAGATGCCGCTTGTGCTGCAGGTATAAATTTTCGAACCACTGCTGAACTTAATGGTTCAGGAGAAAATTTTTCTAAAAATAAAAATTCATTATTTAAAAGTGATTGATCCTGAGCTTGATCTACACTGAGTACTGAACCTGTTGATCCATATGATTCATCAACTGAAGCCATCAGTTCACCAACTTGGTTAGCTAATTCAGTGCTTATTGCAAAACTAGTGTCCTCTTCTTGCGAACCACAACCCACGATGATTGAAACACACGCTGCTAATAACATCATTTTGAAAATATATTTTTTTAGCATAAATCCCCCCATGCCTAATCTGCAGTTACGATATTTAAAACAAGAGGAAGTGACAAGCTTTTTTCAGGAATTAAGGCTATTTTAGGTTGGCCTGAGGCCTTATTATGCTTTATAATTCATTCTGTGGTTATATTACATATTTTGTCGCAAAATCATCTGACCGGATCTGAAGTTTACGCAAGTTCACTGATCGATTGGCAAATCACGAATAACCATAAAGTTTACCAAATTTCGAATGGGTTTTACTACCCAACGCGCGCTGAAACTTTGACTTTGCCCGTTGAAACCAAAACAAAAAAAGAATTTAGAAACAGTCAGCAGCAATTAGTTGATTTTATTTTAAAAAATAAAATTCAAGTGATTCATTCTCATTCAAGGGCCGCCGCTAAATTAGCCCATGCCGCAGGCTGCAAAACCAAAGTCGCGCATGTCAGCACTATTCATGGCAGGCAGCACCCGTCATGGTCTAAAAAATTATTTAATATTTATGGTCAATACCAAGTGGCTATTTGCGAAAATGTTAAAAATCAGTTGGTTAACGAATTTAAGTATAATTCTCGTAAAATTAAAATTATTCGTAATGGTATTGATCCATCCATATTTAATTACAAAGCTTTAAAGACAACTCGTTCTGAAAAACTCAAAATCGCAATCATAGGTCGCGCTACTGGCCCTAAGAAAACCCGCACTGAAGTTTTTGTAAATGAATTTTCAAAATTATTAATTCAGAAAAATATAAAATTTGAATTTCATTTGATTGGCGCCCAAAAGACTGATTTAGATTCAGCACTTCAACAAAATATTATATTCACACCGCATTTGAAATTAAATTCAGATGTTTTACATAGTTATGATCTTGTGGTGGGGGCAGGCCGAGTGTGCATGGAGGCCTTGCTATCTGGAGTTTCAACAATTGCTTACGGTGAATCAAGCTATGAAGGTCTAATTACTGTTAATAATATTGATCAGGTTTTAAAATCAAATTTTGGTGATATTGGGGTTGGAAGTTTTGAACATCAAGCTTTTGATCACAGCAAAGCTGAAAATGACTTAGTGACTGTATTATCACGACAGCAAAATGCCAATTCAACTGAGCTATTAAAATTATCTGAATTAAGTTCAAAATTATTTTCAGTTCAAAATATCGCTCAAAAAATTTATACTGTTTATCGTTCAGCTATCTTAAACCTGCATTGTCCTAGCTGGATACCAATTCTTATGTATCACAAGATTCCTAAATCAGAATTAAATTCACCTCATAAAATTTTTGTGACAGAAAATAATTTCGAAAAACATCTTAGCTATTTTTCAAAATGGGGACTTCAAACATTAACTTTGAATGATTTAGCTGACTACAGCCATGGAAAAATTAATTTTAATAATTTTCCTAAAAATCCTTTAATTTTAACTTTTGATGATGGCTACAAAGATAATCTTGAAAATGCTAATCCCATACTAAAAAAATATAATTCAAAGGCGCAATTGTTTTTATTGGCTGATGGCAACGTTAAACACAATCAATGGGATGAAAAAAACATTCATGAAGGTGATCAGATCGTGTCAGGCATAGACCGCCAAAAATGGCTACACAGTCAATTTGAAATCGGCAGCCACGGGATCAGTCATGAACGCATTACCCAGATGTCAGACTCAATAGCCATGAATGAACTTACTGCATCAAAAAAAAGACTAGAATCTGAATTTAAAAAACCAGTTCCTGTGTACGCTTACACTTACGGTGATACAAATTCTGAAAGTGCAGATCTAGCAGAAGCTGCAGGCTACGACTTAGCTGTTAACACTGATACAGGCGGTATTGACACTGCCGATGATCTTTATCAAATTTTTAGAGTGAATATATTTCCTGATGAAACTTATTTCAGTCTTTGGAAAAAAACATCATCCTGGTACCGAAAATATTATTTCTGGAAAAGAAAAAAATAATACTAACTAAAGCCCTGGATCAGTTGCACAACAGTGACTGCCAAAGTATACGCTATAATATTACTACCAACTAATTGAATGATAGCCCATTTCCAGCCGCCTGATTCCTTTTTAAGAACACCAACCGTTGATAAACATTGGGTCGCAATCACAAAGAAAATCAATACTCCTAATACCGAGGCCAAAGTGAATATTTTTGTGCCGTCGGCAAAAGTAATCTGTGCCATTTTTTCGATTAATGGTGTTTGATTATCATCATCGATTTCGCCAGCTTGCAATGACAATGCTAGGCTAGAAACAAAAACTTCACGTGCAGCAAACGAAGCTAATAAGGCAAAACCCACACGGCCATCTAAACCCATGGGTTTAAATACCGGTTCAATCGCGTTTGCCACTTGCATGGCGTAAGTGGTTTTAATATCACCTTCAATATCAGATTTCGGAAATGTTGTTGCCACCCAAAGTATAATCGCTAGAACAGCAATTACAGGCCCTGCTTTTTTGACAAAAGATTTTGATTTTTCAATCGATTGGGTCAGAATATTTTTTAATCTTGGTCTACGATAAAGAGGCAGATCCATTGCTAAAGTTGATTTTTCGTTAGCTTTTATCCCGTCAATTAAATAGCTTGATAAAATTTTTGATAACCCAGCTGAAGCGAGAATACCAACTACTATAGATGTTAAATACAGCGCTGCCATAGTAAAACCAGCTAAAAGTGGACTTTTGTCGGAAAATAAAAAACCGATCATTAAACCATAAACAGGAATACGTGCTGAACAGCTCATAAAAGGAATAATCATTTGCGCTATTAAGCGTTCTTTTTTAGATGTGATATTTCTTGTTGCCATCAGTGCTGGCACGGCACAGGCAAATCCTGATAACAATGGCACGAAAGACCTTCCGCCTAAACCAATTTTACGAAATGGACCATCAACTAATACAGCGACTCGGGATAAGTAACCTGTGCTTTCAAAAAGTCCTATTCCAAAAAATAAAATAAAAATTTGAGGAATAAAAATAACAACTCCAGAAATAGCTGTGATGACACCATCTGATAAAAATTCACCCATCAGTCCTGGCACAGTGTTTTTAGTTAATTCAGCAAGTGATCCCATTTGTCCGTCAATAATATCCATTATGGGTGCTGACACCCAGTAAATAGATGCAAAAAACAAAGTCATCGTCGTGATAAAAAAGAAATAGCCAAAAAATGGGTGCAGCAAATAACGATCAATCTTTAAAGTCTGCTGAAGCACTTCAGCTTTATGCCCGACCTCATCAAAAACTTCTGAATCCATAAATTTTGAAATCTTTTTTAATTCATGAGGTGTCTGACTGCTATCAGTATTTTTTTCATTAAAACAACAAACTTGATCCGTTGTTTTAAAGATATCGTTTACAATTTGTGGCAAACCTTCTGCAAATAAACCATCAAATAATATAATTTCAACATTTTGATCTGTTAACTGTTTTAAGTATTCTTGAAGAGCCTGTGTTTGGATGTTCTTTTTATGTTTTTTTAAAAGATCATTCATTGTTAAAACGATACTGACTTCACAGCCTGCTAGAATCAGTTGTTGAGCTAAAATAAATTGTCGTTTGATTTGCGTGGCATCAATAACCAGTAAAACTTTCTGATACGGTAACACTTCAGATTTTAATAACGATAAAGTGATTCTTTCATCTTCAGATTGGGGGTTAATTGAATATATCCCTGGCGTATCAATAATTTGAAACTGCTCGGCCGTTTTCACATCTCTATTTTTGATCAACTGGGGTCTGATGGCTCCGACTGAATATTCAACTGTAGCCCCAGGATAATTCACTGTTTTAAATCTTGAGCCAGTGAGCCAGTTATACAGTGTGGTTTTGCCTGAATTGGGCGCCCCAACTAATAAAACCGTTTTTAATATATTAGGCATGAGAATTCTCGTTGGTTTAAAGCCACCAAAGTTTGATCAAATTGAATAATAGTGACTGATGAAAACCCAATGCTCTGGACTACAGAAAACTGAATTCCAGGGTACAGCCCTAGACCGATTAGTTTTTGAACTAATTCTGAATTTTCAGTGGCTTGGCTAAATTCTTTCAATATGTGCTTTGGCTTCATAGTGTGACTGTTGTAGACAAATTAAGCGCAAATGAAAATGATATTCATTTAAAGCTTCGCAATTGAAAACCTATTGAATAGCCATAAGTCCAGTTTTGCTTGAAAATTAAACTCCTAGCTTAAGCCCAATAGACCCAAGTCCGATCTAGTCTGTATGAAAAACCCCAACTTCAGTCAGATCACATTAGGCTTAGTTTCTGCAGTATTATGTCTGCTGGGTCCTGCAACAATGGCCTCTGAAACTTATCGTTGGCCTGAATTCTGTGATCAGACTGAATTAACTATTTTAAACAAAAAAAATCAAACTTTAGAATTATGGCTTCAAGAAAGATCCCCGTATTTGCAATCAGAAAATCTAATAAAAATTAATGGGCTTAGCCAACACAAAATGGTTTTAAATTCAAAACAAAGCTATAGCCTACTGAATTATGAAGAATCCCGTAATGTTTTAAATAAAGATTTTTCAATCAGCGCTCAATGTTTAGATGAAAGCTTTAAAGGCCACTTTTCAGCTAAACCTTTTGAAGGTGGCGTGCACTATTTTAAAGTTAAAAAATCTGAACCGCTCACTTTATTTCTTAAAAATTTACATATCGAAGATACTAGCTTTACAATTGCAGAACTGGATTATAACCAAAAAGAAATCAAATCAGAAAAAAAAGACTCAGAAAGCCTTACAACAATTAAACATCAAATCATTCCCTCTGCAAAAACTTCGTGGATTAAAGTATCAGCAAATAATAAATTTTTTGCTTTTTCGATAAAATCCAAAGCAGTCCAGTATGCTGATCTTGTTCGCGCTGAAGTTATTGAAGTTGACACCCAGGCCATTTATTTTTTAGCAGGCCACAGAAGTCGTTCAGGTGAAAATTTTGTGGTCAAAATCATTGACCCCGCATTAATTGAAAAAGCCCGTGATCAAATCAAAAATCCACAGATTGAAAAAATTATTTTTGCGACTATCAAAGTAGGTCATGGTAATTTCAACAGAGATTTTTCTAGAAAAGACAAATCATTTTGGTCATGGTCTGTCGATACTGTGACCAACATTAATGATGTTGCCGGGCCATGGTGTAATGGTTCCCCGCAATTAGTTGAAGATGTTCTTATTGATTGGAAAACAAACCCTGGAAGTATTTGTTTTCATACTTACCGCATTAAAAAAGAACTTGCGCCTAAAGAAGTTTCAACAGGCCAGCTGTTTAAAAATTAAATCATTAGACTGTCAGTGTGGTTGATGCCGACTGCCCATTTGTTTCTTCAACAAGAACAGTGATCTGGCCAATATGATATTTTTTAAATTCTTGATAAAAATTATGAGCCATTAACTTTGATAGCTGTTCAACACTGGTGTTTTCAACATCTAGCCAAATTGTTTCATTGATTGGTAATGAATAGAAACGATCACGAAAAGTAATTTCATAGTTTTTTTGATCGCTACTTATTTTTGATTTCATGTCAGAATGTTTTTTGGGTAACAACACATGTTCATCCCAAATATCGCACTGAGATTTGATATATTTTTTTAACACATGAAAATCGACAAAATACCCAACTTGATGACTGTCAGAAGGTTGGTTAAACACAAGATCAACTTTAACTTGGTAATTATGGCCGTGTAACATCTCGGCGGATTTCGCATCAAATATCAGAAAGTGTGCTGACGAAAATTTAAAGTTTTGTTTAGCCAAATGTAATGTCGTTGATTCCATACGGGTAATTTACTGGTGATTTTATAATTCTGCAATATTGGATTTGACTGATTTAGCAAGAACTACTAAATAAGTTCCATGGCCTACCGACTAAAACAGCATTTTCAGATTGAATCAGCCCGCTTTTTACCAAACTTACCAGCTGAGCACCCCTGTGCTAAAATGCACGGGCATAGTTTTAAAATCATTTTATCACTGAAAGGTGATCTTGATCCTAAAATTGGTTGGGTTTTAGATTACCACTTAATTGCAAAAATCATGGCGCCTGTCTTATCCCAATTAGATCACAAAGTTTTAAATGAAGTTTCGGGGCTTGAAAACCCCACATCAGAATTATTAGCTAAATGGATTTATGAAAAAGTTAAAACTCAGATTCCACTTTTAGAAAATGTGACGATTATGGAAACTTCAGCGACTGAATGCACGTATCCGGTATAATTTTAGTCTTTAATTTAATTCTTTAGTTTAAGAAGTTAGTGTTCACTTTAACTGATTTTTGAATTAATGAAGAAGGCTCAACTTGTACAGTGTTTTGCGAAAAGCAATCTTTCGAATACAACATTACAACAGTGCTTCCCATCCGAAATAAACCAATTTCTTCACCACGTGAAACTGAAATATTTAAGTTTTCTTTCACCAAAGGCTTAAAGACTCTGAATTGATTGCCGTGAATTTCTGAGTCAAAACTCAGTTCAATATGTCCAACATTTGTAGCCGCCACGAAAACTAAACCCACAACACCACGATTTGTTTTTATTTCAACATAGACCCGTTCGTTGATTGAAAACAGTTCTTGAATGTTATCAGTTGACCATTGATTCACAGGCCACAAAGCCCCAGGAATATGAATCACTTTTGTAATGATCCCGTCTACCGGTGAATGCACACGGTGATAATCAGTTGGGCAGAGATAATAAGTCGCAAACTGCCCGCCTTCAAATTTTGCAAGACCTTGTTGATCAGAAATAAAATCGTTCACATTATAAGTCTTATTTTTAGCTTGAATCAGTTTACCTGATTGAATGATGGCTGACTGGGTTATCACAGAATCTGCCGGGTGCAGAGCCCATGCATCCCCTACTGGGCGAATGCCAGGTTTAAGCTTACGGACAAAAAAGTCGCCAAGACTTGTGTATTCCGAGACCGGCTTTTCGGCCTCAGAGAGATCAATTTTATAAAACCATGCAAAAATTTTAATGACCGGAGTCCACACAAACGTTGAAAGTGGCATATGGACTATTAGACCGACGATGTAACTGAGGTGATTCTTGGGTAAAAACTGTGTGATTGCTGACATAGGAATACTTTGCTACATTCCCTCTGAAATGTCGAAGATATTTAAAGATGTAAAAATAAAAATTGATGATGATTTAGAACAGCATCTTGAATGGCTAATGCCTCAGCATGGGCCTTATCGGATTTTACGGAAATCTGTTGATGCAAGACAGAAACATTCGCCACACTTTGTTTACACCATCGAAGTGGCTGATGAAAATGAAACCTTATCTCTTGAAAAATTTGAACTACCGAAAGCTAGCCCTGAAAAAATTAAATCCCCAAATTTTCAAAAACCCATCGTAGTAGGATCAGGTCCTGCAGGATTATTCGCGGCCATCAGATTGGTCGAACGCGGGATTCCCTGTAAACTTTTTGAACGGGGTTCTGAATCCTCAGAACGAATCAAAGGGATTAATAAATACTGGCGCTACGGTGAATTAGATCCAAAAAATAATGTTTGTTACGGCGAAGGCGGAGCCGGTCTTTATTCTGACGGAAAATTAATTACCCGAATTAAATCAGATCATATTCCTTATGTGCTTAATCGCTTAGTCCAATTTGGGGCACCTGCTGAAATTCAGTGGCTATCTAATCCCCACGTTGGATCAGATAAAATCAGAAGAGTCATCCCCAAGGTTAGACAATTCTTAATTGAAAACGGTTGCGAAATTCATTTCGACAGCCAAGTTGAAAAATTAATTTACAATAATAATTCACAGCAAAAATCAATCACTGGCGTGCAAGTAAAAAATACTAAATTAAATCAAACTGAAACTTATAATTCGGACCACATCGTTTTAGCCACAGGCCATTCAGCCGAAGATATGCTGAATCATCTTTTAGAAGCCGGTGTTCACGTTGAAGGTAAATCGTTTGCCATGGGTTTGCGGGTGGAACATCCACAGAAATTAATTAATCAAATTCAGTATCGTCAGTTTTCAGAACATCCAAAATTAGGATCAGCAAACTATAAATTAGTCCATCATGATGATGCCTCTGGTATTGGGGTTTATAGTTTTTGTATGTGCCCTGGGGGATACGTATTATCCAGCGGTACAGAAAAAGACGGCCTTGTTTGTAATGGCATGAGCAATTTCAACAGAAATTCTGAATTCGCCAACGCAGCAGTCGTTGTTAGCATTCAACACGATAAACTTTTTGGTAGTGATATGTTAGGTGGAATGAAATTACGTCGGGAACTAGAACAAAATGCTTACAAAGAAGTATTAGCCAATAAAGGCACTAAAGAATTACCAGCGCAAAATTTAATGTCGTTTCTAAAAAAATCGAACAAAAATCCACTTCGCAAAACATCATCCCCGTCTGGTGTAATTCCGATTAGGCTTGATCAGTTGTTGCCAAATTTTATGTTACAAAAACTTCATGAAGGTTTAGAAAATTTTAATAAAAGTATGCGTGGATTTATTTCTGAAGAAGCCCAATTATACGGGATTGAATCCCGCACCTCGTGCCCGTTACGCGTAACCCGCGACAGTGAAACATTAGAAAGCTTATCTCATCGGGGTCTATACCCTTGCGGTGAAGGCGCAGGCTACGCTGGCGGAATCACTTCCGCTGCGGTTGATGGTATCAAGTGTGCAGATAAGATTTTTGAACAACTGAGTTAATGACTCGCGCAAACTAACTACTGACAAGTTAATACAGCAACATCTTCGATCACAAGAACGCTTCTGCTTTGCAAAAAAGTCATCAAATTTGAATCTTCGCACTGAACTGTTTCTTGATTTACTTGATCAATTTCAGAAGCAATAATTTCGCACTTAGCTGAATAACCATCCATAAAAACTTGATCTAAATCAGTTGTGAATTGAATTTCGTTACCAACTTGAAAGCCACTTTCAGTATTCAATACTTTAATAACTTCACACTTAATACGATCAGATGCAGACGCTTGTGAGAAATTAACAGAAACTAAAATTGCTGTTAAAACTAAAATATTTTTAAACATAGAGTACCTCTTAAGTTGAGGCATATTATCATAACTTGGCCAGTTCGATACCTGTCAAAAAATATGACAGGTATAGATTACAAAATTCACTACATACATTTAAATTGCATATCAACTGTGTAGCCTTCGCCGATAGCGCTGCCTGCGGCTTGACCGGCTAGAACCCCGATACCGCCAGCATTACTTTCTTTGCTACCACCAAAAACGTAAGCGCCGCTACCCACTGTTTTTAAAACTTTGGCTGCAACCTTTGTGTTTTGGTAAGATTTTTCATCCATTTGACCTGTGTACTTTTGCTCTTCAGTGATGAAAGCGGCGTACTGGTTTCTTTCTTTACAAAAATGATTGGCTTGTTCAATCGCTTCACGTTTTTCTGACTGATCACCTGTAGTTTGAATAGTTATACGATGAATACCATCAGCACCAGCTCTGACATCTTTATGATGAGCACAACTGGCCAACATGATTGCTGCTGTAATGACTGCTAATTTGATCACTGTTTTTTTCATTATAAATTCCTTCTGTATTGGCCGCCGACTTCATATAAAGCCTGCGACATTTGATATAAAGTACAATGTCTTGATGCTTGCATAAGAGCTTCAAAAATATTGCCACCGCTTAAGCTGGTATTTTTTAGATTCTGTAATTGTTTTTCGGATTCAGATTTATTTTCGGATTGAATTTTTTGGACCTGATTCAATTGATGATTTTTTTCTTCAGTGGAAGCCCTAGCTAATTCAATTTTTGGTGGCACATAACCCTGCGCCATTGTTTTTGGATCAATAAAAGTATTCACCCCGATAATTGGTAATTCGCCTGAATGTTTTAAATGTTCATAGTACATTGATTCTTCTTGAATTTTTGAACGTTGATATTGGGTTTCCATGGCACCTAGTACCCCACCCCGTTCACTGATTTTTTTAAATTCTGCTAAAACAGCTTCTTCCACTAAATCAGTTAATTCTTCAACAAAGAAACTGCCTTGATTCATATTTTCATTTTTGCTTGCGCCAAATTCACGATTGATAATCATTTGTATGGCCATGGCTCTGCGAACAGATTCTTCCGTTGGCGTTGTGATCGCTTCATCATAAGCATTCGTGTGTAATGAATTACAATTGTCGTTTAAAGCAATCAGCGCTTGCAGTGTGGTACGAATATCATTGAAATCAATTTCTTGGGCATGCAGTGATCTGCCCGAGGTTTGAATATGATATTTTAATTTTTGTGAGCGATCATTGGCCTTATAAAGATCTTTCATGGCAATCGCCCAAATACGGCGGGCCACACGTCCTAAAACTGTGTATTCGGGATCAAGTCCGTTCGAGAAGAAAAAACTTAAATTCGGAGCAAAGTCATCAACACTCATACCTCTTGCTAAATAATATTCAACAAATGTAAAACCGTTTGAAAGAGTAAAGGCTAACTGACTGATTGGGTTCGCACCGGCTTCAGCAATATGGTAACCAGAAATACTGACTGAATAAAAGTTTCTGATATTTTTTTGGATAAAATAATCTTGAATATCACCCATCATTTTTAAAGCAAAATTAATCGAAAAAATACAGGTGTTCTGACCTTGATCTTCTTTTAAAATATCAGCTTGTACTGTACCGCGCACTTGCGACATCGTAAGATCTGCTAAAATTTTATATTCAGTTTCATTTAACTTTCGACCAAGTTCTTTTTCTTTAATGACAACTTGCTGATCGATAGCCGTGTTAAAATAAAAAGCCAGAATCATGGGTGCTGGCCCGTTGATAGTCATACTGACAGACGTATTTGGATTAATCAGATCAAAATTTGCATAAAGACGTTTCATATCGTCTAGGCAACAAATACTAACACCGGATTCACCGACTTTACCATATATGTCCGGGCGCAAATCAGGATCTTGCCCGTATAACGTCACAGAATCAAACGCTGTTGATAACCTATGAGCCTTTTCGCCTTTACATAAATAATGAAAACGTTTGTTTGTGCGATCTGGTGTGCCTTCGCCAGCAAACATGCGTTTAGGGTCTTCATCAGCGCGCTTTAATTGAAACACACCCGCTGTGTAAGGAAATTCGCCGGCGACATTTTCCATTTTAAGAAAAGTAAACCGGTCACCCCAGTCTTTGTAATTAGGTAAAACAATTTTTCTAATTTTAGTGCCACTTAAAGATTTAGTGATCAAAGATTGCTTAATTTCTTTACCGCGGACTTTAAAAATCAATTCATCTTGCGAATAAGTTTTTTTAAGTTCAGACCAATTCTTAAGTGATTCAATTTCATCATTTGTTAAACCTTCTGAAAACTCAGATTGCTTTTTCTGATAGGTTTTTTCATCAAGAGCTAATTCAGTTTTTAAATTTTCTAATGACCCTAATTTTGAAGCCTTATCAGCTAAGGTTTTAACTCGGTCTTTGTATTTTTTAATGATTGTTGTGATTTCAGCTAAATAATTCTGACGATCTACCGGGATAATCACGTGTTCATCAGCAGATAGAACAGTTTTCTTAAATGAATCACTCACCTTAGGCATGGATTCTTTTTCATTAAGCTTGTCAGCAATAGCAAAAAATAACTGGTTAACTCCGCCATCATTAAATTGTGAAGCTTGAGTTAAAAAAACCGGCACAGCCACTTCGTCGTTAAAAATTTTACGTGAACGTTTATATTGTTTTGTCACATCACGTACGGCATCAAGTGCACCACGACGATCGGCTTTATTGACTGCTACGAAATCTGCAAAATCGATCATATCAATTTTTTCAAGCTGTGATTGCGCACCAAAATCAGAAGTCATCACGTACATCGATAGATCACTGACGTCAGTGATCGCCATATTTCCCTGACCGATACCTGAGGTTTCAGCGATAATAAAATCAAAATCACATTGTTTTACAAAATTTAAAATTTCAGGAAGTGAACTTGCAATTTCTTTTCCTGATCCGCGCGAGGCTACCGAACGCATATAAATGCGATTTCGTGATAATGAGTTCATACGGATACGATCGCCTAATAGCGATCCTCCCGTTTTTCTTTTCGAAGGATCTACACACACAACGGCAATTTTATGATCAGGATAAGCATTTAAAAAACGCTGCGATAATTCGTCAATCAATGAAGATTTACCAGCTCCGCCTGTTCCTGTGATACCTAAAACGAGTGGCGTTTTAGTCTTACGAGCAAATTTTTCTAAACCAAAATGATCTAGTTTAATATTTTTTACACCGTTTTCAATCGCTGTTAAGGCTACGCCCAATTCAAACGATGGAATGGGATCGTTATTAAAAACAGTTTTCATATTTATCGCGCTATTTGTTTTAGCGGGTTTTGCAGCGGTAGACAGTTTTTTTTGAGCCTCCAGCACATCAAAATCACAGCCATCGATAATCATTTTAATCATGCCTTCAAGACCCATTTTACGTCCATCATCAGGATGAAAAATTTGGGCTATACCGTAGTCTTCAAGGGCTTTTTTCTCATCGTGGATGATCACACCACCACCACCGCCGTATATTTTTACGTAGCCTGCGCCCGCATCATCTAAAAGATCTTTTAGGTATTTAAAGTATTCCATGTGACCGCCTTGGTATGAGCTTATACACACACCCTGAGCGCCTTCTTGAAGTACAGCTTTCACCACATCACTGACCGATCGGTTATGTCCCAAATGGATAACCTCAGCTCCGAAGTCCTGTAAAATTCTTCGAATAATATTAATAGCCGCGTCGTGACCATCAAACAAAGAAGCTGCTGTGACAATACGTATAGGATTTTTTAACATTTATACACCTGTGAAGTTGGGTTTTCTTTTTTCGAGAAAAGCTTTAGTGCCCTCTTTGGTATCTTGCGATTCAAAAAGATAGGCAAAAATTTCTGCTTCATTTTCTAAAGCTTTTTCAGTCGGTAAATCAAAAGCTTGGTTAATTGATTTTTTCGCTTGTCCCACAGCCAACGGAGATTTCGTTAAAATCATTTCAATTTTTTTGTTCACTGTTGCGTGAAGTTCAGCCTGCGGCACAACCGCTGAAACTAATCCTAAAGTTAAAGCTTCGTCAGCTTTAATCATTTCACCTGTGAAAGTTAATTCTCGCGCTTTACGAATACCTACTGCGCGGGTTAATCTAACTGTGCCACCAAATCCTGGAATTAATCCTAAAGAAACTTCTGGTAAACCAAACTTAGCGTTATCGCTGGCCACAATAAAATCACAGCCCAGTGCGAGCTCTAAACCACCGCCCAAAGCAAAACCATTCACAGCTGCAATCACAGGAATTTTCAATAAATTTAATTCATGGAAAACGCTTTGGCCTTTTTGTGCGAAAGCTTTGGCTTGATCGATATTCATTTCAGTCATTTCTTTGATATCTGCACCAGCCACAAAAGATTTTTCACCACTTCCTGTGATGACTAAAACTTTAGCGGTTTCATAATCCATTTCTGAAATTTGTCTTAAGACTTCGGCCATGTCGTTCAAGACTTGGCTGTTTAAAGCATTTAAAGCTTGAGGACGATTAATCGTTAGCCACCAAACACCAGCCTGTTTTTGTTCTAATTGAATTGTCTGATAATCAAACGCCATATTTGTAAAATCCTCTTCCTGATTTACGACCTAACCATCCAGCTTCAACATATTTAACAAGTAGCGGGCACGGTCGATATTTTGAATCCCCTAAGCCATCGTGAAGTACATTCATAATAGCTAAGCACGTATCTAGACCAATAAAATCAGCTAAAGTTAATGGTCCCATCGGTTGGTTAGTTCCTAATTTCATCGCGCTATCGATACTTTCAACAGTGGCAATACCTTCGTGTAATGTGTAAACGGCTTCGTTAATCATCGGCATTAAAATACGATTTACAATAAACCCTGGCATATCTTTAATTGATTCAACAAATGTTTTACCTAATTTTTCTGCCAGCTGTTTTGTTGTAGCAAAAGTTTCATCACTGGTTTGAAGACCACGAATTCCTTCAACTAATTGCATCAGCGGAACCGGGTTCATAAAATGCATCCCCACAACTTGAGTTGGACGCTTTGTCACAGCTGCGATTTGTGTCACCGAAATTGAGGACGTGTTAGTTGCTAAAATAGATTCAGGCTTAATAGTTTCATCTAAGTCTTTGAATATTTTAAGCTTTAATTGAATATTTTCAGTAGCTGCTTCGACAACAAAATCACAGTCTTTTAAATCTTCAAGCTTGGTTGT
>JAYTPA010000217.1:0-1134 GCA_043747495.1 Bdellovibrio sp. | reverse complement strand
TGGGGGTATTTTTATGTTTTTACGAGTGCAAATGATTTAAGAATTTCAGAATCTTAAATTTACTGAATAGTGCTCTCAATTCGCTCAACAGAAAGTCGCATTTTTTCAATTAAAAACTTGTCATCTTCATTTTGTAGATGAAGCTGGCAGCCTTGATAGTTTTTTGATTTCCGAAGTTCATCAATAATGAACTGATGTGTCCCCATTTTATCAGATGTCCACTTTGGCGAAATCAATTCTTCCCAACGTGAAGCAAATGCTGCCAAACGATGAACAGCTATACGTGGATGGAGGTAAGATAAAAACACTTTGACACGCTCTGTGTACTCTTCACGTTCGATAGGTCGAAAATAACCAGCTAAAAATTCTTTTTCTAATTGAGTATTCTTAAGCACGTGCAAATTATGAAGTTTTATATTGGTAATGGGTAAATCATTACAAATCAGCGCAGTTTGTTTGATTTCTTCGTCCGTTTCGCCTGGTGAACCGAAGATGAGATGAATTCCTAAATCAACAGACGTTGTATCGGCAATTTTATGAATTGCTTTTAATGAATCACTGGCCGTGTGACCGCGTCGCATATGAATGAGATGTGGTTCAAAAAAACTTTGCACTCCTAATTCAACAGCCACGAATGATTTTTGATTGTATTCCTGCCATAAATTCAAGACCGAAGGTGACAAACAATCAGGGCGGGTGCCAACAACAAAACCTTTTACAAACGGATAGGATAATGCTGTATTAAAATTTTCACGAAGCTGTGACACTTTTGTAAAAGTATTGGTATAGGCTTGAAAATAAACCAAGAATTTTTTTGAATTGTATTCTTCACCAATTTGAACCTGATACTTTTCGATTTGTTCACGTAAAGACATGGTAAAGGATTCTTCACGAGCGGCTGATCCCCAGACGTCACAAAAACTACAAGTTTTCATGCCTTTTAAACCCATCCGATTAGGGCAGTCGTCCACCACAGCCACAGGAATCTTATAGACTTTTTCACCAAAAATTCTTTTGTAGTGTTCTGCAATCGTATGATAGGGTAATCCCCGCCAGCCTTTTTCCATGAATTGGGTATAAAATGAATGACGACAATAATCAATTGATCTTAAGCGAAGCCTTACAATCGTTGTT
>JAYTPA010000216.1:0-8985 GCA_043747495.1 Bdellovibrio sp. | reverse complement strand
AGCAAAAATACTCTTGTTAAGTTGATTAAGGAGTAAAAATGGCTACAGTAAATGTATTAAATTGGAAAAAAGAAAAAATTGGCCAACTTGAATTAAACTCTGACACTTTTGAAGTTGAAGTTAAAAAAGACGTTCTACACTCTGTTGTGCGATGGCAATTAGCTTGTCGTCGTCAGGGAACACACATGACAAAAACTAAAGGTTTTGTCAGCGGTGGTGGTAAAAAGCCGTTCAAACAAAAAGGAACTGGTAATGCTCGTCAAGGTTCTACACGATCTCCTTTAATGCCTGGAGGCGGAACTATGTTTGGACCGCAGCCACGTAGTTACGGATATGTTCTTCCTAAAAAAATGAGAAAAGTCGCTTTGAAAATGGCTTTATCGCATTTATTAAAAGAAGGTAAATTAGCAGTTGTAGACTCTATGAATTCAGAAGGTAAAACTGCTGAATTAAATAAACGTCTTAAATCTTTCGGCATTAACAAAGCCGTTTTAGTTGATAAATTAACAAATGATAATTTTGGTCGTGCAGCGAAAAATTTAACAAATTACAAATACTATCCAGTTGATGGATTGAATGTTTTTGATTTGTTGAAATATGATTTTGCTGTCATTACAAAAGATTCAGTAGCAAAAATCATCGAACGATGTTCTTCGGAGAAATAACATGAGACAACACATAAAATCTCCACTTATTACAGAAAAAAACACAGCTCTTTCGGAGAATGGTGTTTACGTATTTCAAGTTGAATTGAGTTCTTCAAAAGACCAAATCAAAAAAGAACTTGAAGCTAATTTTAAAGTTAAAGTTAAAAATATCCGCACAGCAGTTTGCAGAGATGACATGCGCTATTCTAAATTTGGTTTAACTAAACCAAAAAAATGGAAAAAAGCATTTGTACAACTTGCAGAAGGCCAAAAAATCTCTTTATTTGAGGGAGCCTAATCATGGGGTTAAAAGTATTTAGCGCACGATCGCATGCAAGCCGTGGAATGGTTGGATTTGATTTCAGTGAAATCACTAAAACAAAGCCAGAAAAATCATTAACAGTTGCACTTAAAAAACAATCAGCTCGCAACAACACGGGTATGATTACTGTTCGTCACGTTGGTGGCGCTCACAAAAGAAAATATCGTTTGATCGATTTCAAAAGAACTAAATTAGAAGTTCCAGCAAAAGTAACTGCTATTGAATACGATCCAAACAGAACATCTCGCATCGCTTTATTAAGTTATGCTGATGGAGAAAAAGCTTATATCATTGCTCCAGTTGGTTTAAATGTTGGTGATAGCGTTGTGTCTAGCGCAAAAGCCGATATCAAACCTGGAAACTGTCTACCACTATCTGCTATTCCAGTAGGTACTATCATTCATAATATTGAATTACGTCCTGGTAAAGGTGGCCAAGTTTCTCGTGGTGCAGGCGCTTCTGCGACATTGGCAGGTAAGGGCGATCAGTATTGTCAGGTCAGATTACCGTCTGGAGAATTAAAACAAATTCTTTCGACATGTAAGGCTTCGATTGGACAAGTTGGAAATACTGACAATGAAAACATTAAATTAGGTAAAGCTGGTCGCTCTCGTTGGAGAGGTATCAGACCTACAGTTCGCGGTATGGCAATGAATGCAGTAGATCACCCATTGGGTGGTGGTGAAGGTGTCGGTAAAGGACATCATCCTGTAACTCCATGGGGTGTTCCATGTAAAGGTTACAAAACTCGTCATAACAAACGTACTAATTCATCAATTATTAAACGTCGTAAATAGGAGTATTTGTGGCACGTTCAATTAAAAAAGGTCCTTTCATCGATTTGCATCTGTCTAAAAAAATTGAGACAGCTATACAAAAAAGTGACAAAAAGGTAATAAAAACATGGTCTCGCAGATCAACTATATTTCCAGAGTGCGTAGGTTTAACTTTTGCTGTACATAACGGTAGAAAGTTTGTGCCTGTGTATGTGTCTGAAAATATGATCGGTCATAAATTAGGCGAATTTGCTCCAACTAGAACTTTCCAAGGGCATGCTGAGAAAAAAGCGGCTCCGTCAGCTCCGGCAGCGAAAAAGTAAGGGAATAGAAAATGGAATCAAAAGCATCACTACAATACGCAAGAGTCGGAGCCCAAAAAGCTCGTTTAGTTGTTGATACTGTCAGAGGAAAATCTGTCGACGAAGCCCTAAAAGTATTAACAGTTATGAATAAAAAAACTGCTGGTTTAGTAAAAAAACTAATTGAATCTGCAGTGGCGAATGCTGAATACAAAAAAACAATGGCGACTGATAACTTAATTGTTAAGTCGATCTGGATTGATCAAGGACCTGTTCTTAAAAGATTTCGTCCTCGTGCACAAGGTCGCGCTTTCGGTGTAAGAAAAAAAATGAGCCACATTAACGTTATACTTGGGGAGAAATAATGGGACAAAAGGTTCATCCAATTGGGTTAAGAGTTGGCGTTATTAGAACATGGGATTCTCGTTGGTACGCTAAAGGAAATGCGTATTATGAAAATATTCATGAAGACATTAAATTAAGAAATTATTTAAAAGCTAAACTTAAACATGCTGGCGTTGCGAAAATCGAAATCGAAAGAGCAGGCTCTAAAGTTAAGTTAATTATTCACACAGCTCGTCCAGGTGTTGTTATCGGTAAAAAAGGCACTGGTATCGATACTTTAAAAGCTGACGTTCAAAAATTAACTAAAAATGAAATATTTTTAAGTATTCAAGAAGTTAGAAAACCAGATACTGAAGCACAATTAGTTGCTGAAAGCATCGCGATGCAATTAGAAAAACGTATCTCTTGGAGACGTGCTCTTAAGAAATCAATTGCAGCGGCTATTAAAGGTGGTGTTCGTGGTATCAAGATCAGAGTTTCTGGTCGTTTAGACGGAGCAGAGATTGCTCGTTCTGAATGGTACAACGAAAAATCAGTTCCATTACATACATTAAGAGCAGATATCGATTACGGTACTGCAGAAGCATTAACAGCTTACGGTATTATCGGCATGAAAGTTTGGATCTACAAAGGTGATATCCTTTCAGCAAGAGATGTTCAGGAGGTTAACCGTGTTAAGTCCTAAACGAGTTAAATGGAGAAAACAATTTGTAGGCCGTGCTACTGGTTTGGCTTACAGAGGTTCAAATTTAGATTTCGGTGATTTTGGATTACAAGCTGCTGAAGAAGGTCGTTTAACGGCTCGTCAATTAGAAGCAGGTCGTATTGCAATATCTAGAACAATTAAACGTGGTGGTAAAGTTTGGTGCCGAGTGTTTCCAGATAGACCCGTTACAAAAAAGCCAGCTGAGACTCGTATGGGTAGCGGTAAAGGTAATCCAGAATTTTGGATTGCTCGTATTCTTCCAGGCAAAATTTTGTTTGAAATGAATGGCGTAACTAAAGAACAAGCTCAAGAAGCATTTTTAAGAGCGGCTCATAAACTTCCATTTAAAACGAAGTTTTTGGCTAGGAGTTAATTATGAAATTTACTGACGTAGAAAATAAGTCTTTAAAAGACTTAATTAAACAAAAACAAGAACTGACTTCTCAGTTGTTTGAAATGAAAATGAAAAACTCATTGGGTCAATTATCAAATCCAGTGCAAATCAGATTCGTGAGAAAAAATATTGCTAAAATTAACACAGCAATTGTTAAAAAGAGTGTGAGGTAATTATGACGACTACAACAAAAACAAATACGAGAGGTCGTCGTGTTGAACTTCAAGGTGAAGTGATCGCGAATAAAATGAATAAAACAATCACTGTATTAGTTTACAGAATGGTTAAACATGCTAAGTATGGTAAATACATTAGAAAATCTTCTGTGATCAAAGCACATGATGAAAATCAAAAGTGCCAAGTTGGTGATACAGTGAAAATCTATGAAACTAAACCGATCAGCAAAACTAAGAAATGGGCATTGTCCGAAATTCTTAGTTCTACAAAGTAGTTGGGTGAATTATGATACAAATGCAATCTAAGTTAAACGTTGCGGATAATTCAGGAGCAAAAGAAGTCATGTGCATTAAAGTACTTGGCGGTTCTAAAAGACGTTTTGCTTCAATCGGAGATGTTATAGTTGTTTCTATCAGAGAAGCTATTCCAACTGCGAAAGTTAAAAAAGGCGATGTGGCAAAAGCTGTTATCGTAAGAACAGTTCAAAAATTACGTCGTGCAGATGGTAGTTACATCCGTTTTGATGATAATTCTGCTGTTTTAATTAATGCGAATAAAGAGCCAATCGGCACGCGTATTTTTGGTCCAGTGGCAAGAGAGTTAAGAGCTAAACAATTCGTTAAGATTGTTTCTCTTGCTCCGGAAGTATTATAGGTGATGAAAATGAATCGTTTAAATGAACAATACAAAAAAGAAATCGTTCCAGATTTAATGAAAAAAATGAACTACAAAAGCACGATGCAAGTTCCTCGTTTAGAGAAAATTGTTATCAGCGTTTGTACAAGTGAAGCTGTTCAAAATCCTAAAATCGTTAATGGTATCGTTGAAGAAATCACTTCGATTGCAGGTCAAAAAGCAGTTATTACTAAAGCTAAAAAAGCGATTTCAAATTTCAAATTAAGAGAAGGCATTCCAATAGGCGTTCGCGTGACATTACGTCGCGAAAGAATGTGGTCTTTCTTAGATCGTTTGCAAGCATTAGCTTTACCACGCGTACGTGACTTTCGTGGTTTACCTAGCAAAGGTTTTGATGGTCGTGGAAATTACAATATGGGATTGAAAGAGCAAATCGTATTTCCAGAGATCAATTACGATAAAATCGATAAAGTGAGAGGTATGAATATCACTATTTGTACTACGGCTGAAACTGATAACGACGGCAGAGCATTATTAGAAGCTCTTGGCTTACCTTTTAGAAAGTAATTGGAAGTAATATGGCTAGAAAATCAAGTGTAGTTAAAAATAATAAAAGAAAAGCGATTTCAACTAAGTACTGGAAACACAGAAAAGAACTTAGAGATAAAGCTGTCGACTTTAAACTTTCAGACGAACAAAGAGCAGAAGCTCGTAAAAAGCTTCAGTCTTTACCACGTAATACATCGCCAAACAGAGTTATCACTCGTTGTGAATTAACTGGCCGTCCACGTGGTAATTACAGAAAATTCGGATTATGCAGAATTAAATTCAGAGAACTTGCTTTGGAAGGTAAACTTCCAGGCGTAACTAAGGCAAGTTGGTAGGAGCAAACATGGATACAGTCGCACAAATGCTTACGATTATCAGAAATGGTTCACAAGCTAAACTTGAAAAAGTTGATATGCCAGCTTCTAAAATGAGAGAAAACATTGCTCGTATTCTTGAAAATACTGGTTTCATTAGAAGTTTTAAAACGGCTAAAGACAGTAAACAAGGTGTTATGAGAATTTATCTTAAATACGATGATGTTGGAACACCAGCAATGACAGCAATTAAAAAAATCAGCACTCCAGGACGCAGAGCTTACGTGAATTCAACTGAAATTCCGACAGTTCGTTCAGGCACTGGAATGTGTATTTTAAGTACAAACAAAGGATTACTAACTGGTAATGAAGCTCGCAAACAAAATGTTGGCGGCGAATTACTTTGTTTAGTGTGGTAGGTTAATATGTCGAGAATTGGTAAATACCCAGTAAATATAGACGATAAATCAACTGTTACAATAACTGGACAAACAGTGACTGTAAAAGGTGGCAAATCAACTTTATCATACGTTCTAAATAAAAATGTATCAGCGAAAATTGAAGGTAAAACTGTTGTTTTAACTCGTGTTGATGATTCTAAAGAATCTAAATCTTTGCACGGTTTATACAAAGTTTTAATTCAAAATGCAGTAAAAGGCGTTTCTCAAGGTTTTACAACGTCATTAGAAATGCACGGTGTAGGTTACAGAGGAACAGTAGCAGGAAAAAAACTTGAATTAGCATTAGGTTTTTCTCATCCTGTTATATTTGAAATTCCTGAAGGAATTGAAATTAAAGTTGAAAAACAAACAACTGTAATTGTTACTGGAGCAGACAAAGCTTTAGTTGGACAAGTTTCAGCAAAAATTAGAAGTTTTAGACCACCAGAGCCTTACTTGGGTAAAGGTGTTCGTTATGTTGGTGAAAATATTAGACGTAAAGCTGGAAAATCAGCTGGTAAATAATCGGAGATCTTATGAAGTTAAAGTTTTCTAAAAATACAGCATCTAAAACGATTAATCGTTTGAAGAAGAAAATCAGAATCCGTAAAGTTGTTAAAGGAACTTCTGAAAGACCAAGATTGTGTGTATTCAGAAGTACAAAACATATTTACGTGCAAGTAATCAACGATGTTGATCAATCAACTTTATTATCTGTATCTTCGCTTTCAATTGATTTAAAAAATGGAAGCAAGGAATCAGCTAAATCAGTGGGTTTGAAAATAGCAGAAGAAGCGAAGAAAAAAGGCATCACAAATGTCGTTTTTGATCGTAATGGATTTATTTACCACGGCCGTGTTCAGTCATTAGCTGATGGAGCCCGCGAGGGCGGATTAAACTTTTAAGAGAGGGTGCAGTGGATAATAAATTATTAAACAGTGAATTTGAAGAAAAAGTAGTTGCGATTAACCGTGTAACTAAAGTTGTTAAGGGTGGTCGTCGCTTTTCATTCGCAGCACTTGTTGTTGTTGGTGATAAATTAGGTCAAGTTGGTTTTGGCAGTGGTAAAGCAGGAGAAGTTCCTGAAGCTATTGGTAAAGCAACTCGTTGTGCAAGAAAACAATGTTCTAGTGTGAACCTTAAAGACGGCACTATTCCTCATGAAGTGATTGGTAAATTTGGCGCTGCTAAAGTTATCATGAAGCCAGCTGCTGCGGGAACTGGTGTTATCGCTGGTGGAGCAGTTCGTGCAGTACTTGAATCTGTTGGTGTGAAAGATATTCTTACAAAATGCGTAGGAACTCGTAATCCACATAATGCAGTACGTGCGACACTTGATGGTTTGAAGCAATTGAAAAACTCAGGAGTTTAGTCATGGCTAAAAAATTCGTTGTTACTTTAAAAAAATCAACAATCTCTTGCTCTAAGGACCAAAGACTTACAGTTAATGGTTTAGGATTAAGAAAAATTAATCAATCTATTGAATTGGCTGATAATCCAGCTAATCGTGGTCAACTTTATAAAATTCATCATCTGATTGAAATTAAAGTTGTTAAATAAACTAAGTTATAAAAGTTATAATAAAGTAAATAAATAAGAGGTCTATCATGAGTTTATTAAGCCAATTGCAACCCAAAGAAGGTTCTACTCACTACAGAAAACGTATAGGTCGTGGTATTGGTTCGGGTTTAGGCGGTACATCAGGCAAAGGACACAAAGGTCAATTGGCTCGTACTGGCGGTAAAGTTCGTCGCGGTTTTGAAGGTGGTCAAACTCCTCTTTCAAGACGTTTGCCTAAATTTGGTTTTACAAATGCAGCGTTTGCAGTTGTTTATTCAGAAATCAGCTTAGCAACTTTAAATAAATTTGACGGTGTAGTTGATGCAGCTGTTTTGTACAAAGCTAGAATCATCCAAAAAAATTCAAAAATTAAAGTTTTAGCTAAAGGTGAAATTACAAAAGCGATCACTGTAAAAACTAATTTTATTAGTGCCAAAGCTAAAGAAGCTATCGAAAAAGCTGGTGGCAAGGTTGAGGTAATCAAATAGTGGCTCAGCAAGGTAACGACAACAAAGGTGCTAACACTTTAAGAAATAAAATATTATTCACATTGTTCTGTTTAGCAATTTACAGAATTGGTGTGCATATCCCAACACCTGGTGTTGATGGTGCTGCAGTTTCTGAATTTTTTAATTCACAAAGCCGTGGTATATTTGGTTTATTTAATACGTTTACCGGTGGAGCGTTATCTCAGTTTTCTATTTTTGCTTTAGGTATCATGCCGTACATCTCGGCTTCAATTATTTTTCAATTATTAACGTCTGCAATTCCTTATCTTGAAGCTTTGAAAAAAGAAGGCGAATCAGGTCGTAAAAAAATCACTCAGTATACAAAATATGCGACTGTCGTATTAGCTGTTATACAAGGTTACGGAATGAGTTCTTGGTTAGCCAGTCAGACGCTTGGCGACGGCCGTCTACTGATCTCTGGTGGTACACTAGGTATTTACTACTTTAAATTAATTACTGTTATCACTTTGGTGGCAGGTACTGCTTTTGTTATGTGGTTAGGTGACCAGATCAGTGAAAAAGGGATTGGCAACGGCTCTTCAATGATCATCTTCACTGGTATCGCGGCAGGTATTCCTGCAGGCGCTAAAAAACTTTTTGATCTAATGAGCACAGGCGAATTAAAGTTTATTATTGCGGCTCTTCTTATCATTTTTATGATAGCAGTTATTTTTGCTGTCATTTACATGGAAGTTGCACAAAGACGCATTTCTATTCAGTACAGCCAAAAGTTAGCAACTAATGGCGGTATGTCGACAGCGGCTACTAGTCATTTACCAGTTAAAATTAATTTTCCAGGTGTTATTCCGCCAATTTTTGCTAGTTCGCTGTTAATGTTTCCAAGTACATTAGCACAATTTACTGATGTGGCATGGATTAAAGCAATGAGTGAGTCAATTAATCCAAACGGTATTGTTTTCAATATCATTTTTGTTTCTTTAATTATTTTCTTTTCTTTCTTCTATACTGATATCGTTTTCAACGCTGACGAAGTGGCTGAAAACCTAAAAAAATCTGGAGCATTTGTACCAGGTATCAGAGCCGGAAAAAGCACAGCTGATTTTATCAGATATGTTTTGGATCGCATTAACGTTTTAGGTTGCTTTTATCTTTGTGTGATCTGTGTTTTACCAGGCCTATTGATTCAAAGTTTTAATATTCCATTCTACTTTGGTGGTACAAGTTTACTTATTTTAGTGGGTGTAGCTATTGATACATCTCAACAAATTCAATCGCATTTACTGACTCAAAAATACGACTCTTTTTTAAAGGGTGCTAAAATGAGAAGTAGAAGGGTTCAATTTTGAA